>JBBPYA010000334.1:0-2890 GCA_038200385.1 Mycobacteriales bacterium | reverse complement strand
GCCGGATTTCGCTGGCGGCCTCCTGCACCGGGCTGGCCCAGGCCGCACTGGACACGATGATCGCCTACACGACGTCGCGAGAGCAGTTCGGCAAGAAGGTCGCCGGCCATCAACTGGTGCAGGAGCTGATCGCGGATGCGGCGGTCGACGTCGACTGCTCGCGGCTGCTCACCTGGGCGGCGGCCGACGCCAAGGCGCGCGGGTTGTCCTACACGCTGGCCGCGAGCAAGGCGAAGTACTTCGCCTCCGAGGCCTCGGTGCGGGTGGCCAACGCCTGCGTGCAGGCCCACGGTGGCTACGGCTACATCGACGAATACGCCGCCGGGAAGTACCTGCGGGACGCCCGCGTTACCACGCTGTACGAAGGCACCAGCCAGATTCAGAAGCTGTTGATCGGACGGGCGCTCACCGGAGTCTCCGCGTTCTGACCAGCGGAGGGGGGACGCCCGGTGGCGAATCACGCCTACTGGCAGACCCTGCGCTCGTACAGCCGCGAGCAGGAGATCAAGAACCAGAAGCTGGCACCGGGGACGGTACGCCGGATCGTGCGCTTCGCCGCGCCGTACAAGCGCGAGCTCGCCGTCTTCCTGGTCCTCGTGGTGCTTGACGCCCTCATCGTGGTGGCGACCCCGCTGCTCTTCAAGACGGTCATCGACAAGGGGGTCGTCCCGCACCGGCCGGATGTCGTCACCAAGATCGCGCTTGCGGTGGCCGGGCTGGCGGTGCTGGACGCCGTGCTGTCGCTGGCGCAGCGCTGGTACTCCTCGCGGATCGGCGAGGGGTTGATCTACGACCTGCGGACCCGGGTGTTCGCGCACGTGCAGCGGATGCCGATCGCGTTCTTCACCCGGACCCAGACCGGCGCCCTGATCAGCCGGCTGAACAACGACGTGATCGGCGCTCAGCAGGCCTTCACCTCGACCCTGTCCGGCGTCGTCTCCAACGTCATCAGCCTGGTGCTGGTCGCCGGCACGATGTTCTACCTGTCCTGGCAGATCACCGCGATCTCGCTGGTGCTGCTGCCGGTCTTCATCATCCCGGCCCGACTGGTGGGCGCCCGGCTGCAGGCGATCACCCGGGAGTCGATGCAGCTCAACGCCGGGATGTCCACGACGATGACCGAGCGCTTCAACGTCTCCGGCGCGCTGCTGGTCAAGCTCTTCGGGCGGCTGCCCGAGGAGTCGAAGGCATTCTCGGACAACGCGGCGCGGGTCCGCGACATCGGTGTGGTCTCGGCCATGTACAGCCGGATCTTCTTCGTGGCCCTCACCCTGGTGGCCTCGATGGCAACCGCCTTGGTGTACGGCGTGGGCGGCGTACTCGCCGCGAACCGGGAGCTCGAGCTGGGCACCCTGATCGCCCTGGCGGCCCTGCTGGGCCGGCTCTACGGTCCGCTCACCGCGTTGTCCAACGTCCGGGTGGACGTGATGACCGCGTTGGTCAGCTTCGAGCGGGTCTTCGAGGTGCTCGATCTGCCACCCATGATCGACGAGCGGCCGGACGCCGTACCGCTGCCGCGCGGCGCGCCGGCCGCGGTGGAGTTCGACCGGGTGTCCTTCCGCTACCCGACCGCGGAGGAGGTATCGCTGGCCTCGCTGGAATCGGTCGCGGTGCTGGACAACGCCCCGTCCGCCGAGGTGCTGCACGACGTGTCGTTCCGGGCCGAGGCCGGTCAGCTGGTGGCACTGGTCGGTCCCTCCGGGGCCGGCAAGACCACCATGACCGCGCTGGCCTCCCGCCTGTACGACGTGACCTCCGGTTCCGTCCGGATCGCGGACCAGGACGTCCGCGACCTCACGCTGGACTCGCTGCGGGACGCGATCGGGGTCGTCACCCAGGACGCGCACATGTTCCACGAGACGATCCGGTCGAACCTGCTCTACGCCCGGCCGGGCGCCACCGAGGAGGAGCTGGCGCAGGCCTGCCGGGCGGCGCAGATCTGGCAGCTCATCGCATCGTTGCCGGACGGTCTGGACACCGTGGTCGGCGACCGGGGCTATCGGCTTTCCGGAGGGGAGAAGCAGCGGCTGGCGATCGCCCGGCTCCTGCTCAAGGCGCCGCGGATCGTCGTACTGGACGAGGCGACCGCCCACCTGGACTCCGAGTCAGAGGTCGCGGTGCAGCGCGCACTGGCCTCCGCGCTGGCGGGCCGCACCTCGCTGGTGATCGCCCACCGCCTCTCGACAATCCGTGAGGCCGACCAGATCCTCGTGGTCGACGACGGCCGGATCGTCGAACGCGGGCGGCACGACGACCTGCTCGCCGCCGGTGGGCTCTACGCCGAGCTCTACCGCACCCAGTTCGAGCGCCAGGAACCGACGGGGCGCGGCCGCCCGCTGGAGCCGACCCCTGCCTGACGGCCGGATCGTCACCGCCCGGCTGGATCTCGTGCCGCTGCCGCTGCCGCTGCTCGAGGCCCTGGTATCGGGCGACCGGCCGGCGGCGCAGCGGCTGGCGGGCTTTCCGCTGCCGGCCGATTGGCCCACGCCGGGCGACGAGTTCGTACTGACGCTGCGTCGGGACCAGCTTCGGGCCGACGCCGGCGAGCTGCCGTGGCTGCTCCGCGCGTTGGTCCGCCGCGATCCGGCACCGGTGATGGTGGGGCGTATCGGCTTCCACGCGCCGCCGGACGCGGACGGCATGGTGGAGATCGGCTACTCGGTCCTACCCGGGCATCGACGCCGGGGCTACGCCCGAGAGGCGGTCACCGCGGCGTTGGCCTGGGCAGCGGCGCAGCCCGGCGTACGCCGTCTCCGGGCCTCGGTCGGCCCGGCGAACGTGGCGTCGTTGAGCCTCGTCCGTGACCTCGGGTTCACCGAGGTCGGCACCCAGTGGGACGAGCGCGACGGCGAGGAGCTGGTCTTCGAGCGGACGCCGGCCTGAGCGCGGC
>JBBPYA010000333.1:0-3292 GCA_038200385.1 Mycobacteriales bacterium | reverse complement strand
CGGGCGACGTCGACCATCCGTCGGACCGCCGCGCGGGCGGCGGCGTCGTCACGGCCGGCACGCCGCCCGGACAGCACCCGGCGCTGCTCGACCTCGACCTCGTGGCTGACCCGCAGGATCTCCAGCGGCTCCTCGACCGAGCGGGTCAGGAGGTTCACGCCGACGACCTTCTTCTCGCCCTTCTCCAGCTGGCGTTGGTACACGAAGGCGGCCTCGGCGATCTCGGCCATGAACCAGCCGTCCTCGATCCCCCGCAACAGACCGGAGGTCATCGTGCCGTCGCTGCCCATGTCGCGGATCCGGGTGAAGATTTCCTCCGCCTGACGTTCCAGCTGGTCGGTGAGCGCCTCGACGTACCACGATCCGCCCAGCGGATCCGCGACGTTGAGCACGCCGGTCTCCTCGGCGATGACCTGCTGGGTGCGCAGGGCGATCTGCGCCGCCCGCTCGCTGGGCAGCGCGAGCACCTCGTCCAGAGCATTCGTGTGCAGGGAGTTCGTGCCGCCGAGCACCGCGGCCAAGGCCTCCACGGCGGTCCGGACGATGTTGTTGTCCGGCTGCTGCGCGGTCAAGGAGACCCCCGCGGTCTGGGTGTGGAAGCGCAGCGACTGCGCCTTGGCCGACGTGGCGCCGTACACGTCGCGCATCCAGCGGGCCCAGATCCGCCGGGCCGCGCGGAACTTCGCGATCTCCTCGAAGAAGTCGATGTGGGCGTCGAAGAAGAACGACAACCCGGGGGCAAACTGCTCGATGTCCAAGCCCCGGGACAGTCCGAGCTCGACGTACCCGAATCCGTCGGCGAGGGTGAAGGCCAGTTCCTGTGCAGCGGTCGAACCGGCCTCCCGGATGTGGTAGCCCGACACCGACAGCGGCTTGTACGCCGGAACCTCCTCGGCGCAGAACTCCATCAGGTCGCCGATCAGGCGCAGGTGCGGCTGCGGGGAGAACAGCCATTCCTTCTGCGCGATGTACTCCTTGAAGATGTCGGTCTGCAGCGTGCCGTTCAACGCACCGATGTCCGCGCCCTGCCGCTCAGCGGCGACCAGGTACATGCAGAACACCGGCACCGCGGGACCACTGATCGTCATCGACGTCGTGGTCCGGGCCAGCGGGATGTCACCGAAAAGGATGTCCAGGTCGGCGGCGGAGTCGATGGCCACGCCGCAGTGGCCGACCTCGCCGAGGGCGCGCTCGTCGTCGCTGTCCCGCCCCATCAGGGTCGGCATGTCGAAGGCCACCGACAGCCCACCCCCGCCCTCGGCCAGGATCAGCTTGTAGCGCTCGTTGGTCTGCTCGGCGTTCCCGAACCCGGCGAACTGCCGGATCGTCCACGGCCGGCCGCGGTAACCGCTGGCGTGCAGTCCCCGCGTGAACGGGTACTCCCCCGGCCACCCGATGGCGTCGAAACCGGGCACGGACGTCTCGTCCACGGGCCCGTACACCGGATCGACCTCGACGCCGGACAGCGTGCTGAAGTCCGCGTCGCGCACAGTGGCGGCGTCGAAGCGCTCCTGCCATCGACGGCGGCCCTGTGTGCCAGCTTCATCCATACCCACGATAGTAGGACGTCCTAGTACATTTGGCGACCCCGGGCGACCTGTCAGTCGCGGAAGTCACCGGCCGCAGACCGCACTTCGGCCAGCACCCGGACCACGTCCTCGAGGTCGGATTCGGGCAGCCCGCCCAGACCGAACTCCAGCTCGGTCAGCCCGGCGGTGGCGGCCCGCACCACCTGCCTGCCCGCGGCGGTGATGGCAGCCAGCACGCCGCGGCCATCGGCCGGGTTGCGCCGGCGACGGACGAATCCGGACTCGGTGAGCCGGGTGATGGTGTTGGTGACGCTCGTCGGGTGCACCATAAGCCGGCTGCCGATGATGTTGAGCGGCAGCTCGCCACGCCGGCTGAAGTGCAGCAGGACCAGCGCCTCGTACCGGGCGAAGGTCAGCTCGTGCGGGCGGAGCAGCTCGTCGAAGCGGGCCAGGAGCAGCTGCTGGACCCGGAAGACCGAGGTGGCCGCGCGCATGGTCAGGGCCGGTCCGAACGTCTGCTCCCAGCGCTCCCCGGCGCGCTCGATCGGGTCGAAGGCCAGCCCGAGTTCCCGCACCATGCCCAGCAGGCTAGCCAATCGGATGGGGGCCGAACGGCCAGTACCGACGGTCCGCCCGGACAGGCATGGCGGCGGGGCGGCGCTGACATCCTCGTGATGTTCGCCACGCAAGCAGGTCGGGGTGTCACGGAGGAGGAGCAACCGCATGACTGAGACGCATGAGGTTATCGAGGCGGAGCCGGCGGCCGCGGCCGGGCCTCTCGCCGGGGACCCGTCGGTCCTCGGCCTGATCGTGTTCATCCCGGGCGGGGTGAGTCTCGGACTGGCCCTGACCGGGTACATGACGCTGTTCGCCGGCGTGGCGGTCTTCCTGTTCGTGACCGGGCTCGGCCAGATCGTCGCCACCATCTGGGCCGCCGCGCTGGGGCAGACCGCGGTGGCGGCCGTCTTCGGCATCTTCGCCAGCTTCTGGATCTCGCTGGGAATCCAGCTGACCGGGTTGACGCACAACTGGTTCGGTATCCCCGCCGGCGACAAGGTGCTGCAGGGCTACCTGATCTCCTACATCGTGATCTTCGCGATCCTCACCGTGACGACGCTGCGGCTGCCCCTGGCGTTCACGACGATCTTCGGCCTGGTGACGCTGACGTTCGTGTTCGTCCTGATCGGGGTCCTCGACACCTCGACCACGGTGTGGAACACGATCGCGGGCTACCTGGTGTTCGTGTTCACCGCGGTCTGTGCCTACGTCCTGGCCGGCGGGGCGTCGCTGGCTACCGGCGGCCCGGCGATGAACCTCGGCAAGCCCGTCCAGAAGTAGCCCCGACCGAGGATCGCCGTACCTGTTCGCGTGGGGTGAGAGCTTCAATCCGGGCGTCATCGACGAGCTCGCTGCACCCGACATCCGCTTCGAGTACTCCCTGCACGCGCCGAGCCGGGACCGCGAGGAGGTACGGGAGTTCGCGATGAAGTTCCGGGCCGCGTTCCACTGGAGCACCGTCACGCCGTCGTCGAGACCGATCTCCTCGGTGATCAGGCCGTTCTCGACACCAGCGCGCCACCGCAGCGGGCGGACCGGACGTTCCCCCGCCACGACCCTACCGGTCTGGTCGCTGACGACATCGGAGTCCACACTGGCGTGCAGGCTGGCGGCCCATCGGCCGGCAGCGACCAGGATCCGACCACGACCTCACGAACCGGCAGGGCCAGGCGTCTACCTCACGTGACCAGCACGAAGCAGCCGTT
>JBBPYA010000332.1:0-2115 GCA_038200385.1 Mycobacteriales bacterium | reverse complement strand
CGGTGCGGGCCGCGCCGCGGGGGACGGTGCGCGAGGTGCGGTTCGTGCTGTTCGGGCAGCCGGCGTACGACGCCTTCCAGGCGGCTGCGTCCGGCCTGTCCTGACCGGCGGCGGGCTCAGCCGACGGCGTCCCAGCGCACCGTGATCTCCCCGAGCCGCCACCGGGCGCTGCGACCGATCACCGGCCAGCCCTGGGCGAGCAGTTCCTGGACCGCGGCCGCCCAGCGCTGCCGCGGTCCGAACGCGGCGTACGGCACCTTTGCCGCCCAGGCGGCGTCGAACGCGCGCAGGAAGCCGTGTACCTGCTGGCCGGGCACGTTGCGGTGGATCAACGCCTTGGGCAGCCGCTCGGCCAGGTCGCTGGGCCGCTCCAGCGAGGCGACCCGGGCGGCCAGGGTCAGGGTGAGCGGGCCACCGGCGTCGTGGGCGACCCACGCGGCCCGCCGGCCCAGCTCGTCACTCGTGCCTTCGATGAGCACGCCGCTGGGTGCCAGCTGACCCGCCATCGTCGTCCACGCCTGCGCGGCCGCGGCCTCGTCGTACTGCCGCAGCACGTTGAACGCCCGGATGAGCACCGGCCGGTGCCCGGCCAGCTCGAAGCCGCCGCGGGCGAACGTCAACCGGGGCGGGTCGGCCAGCTCCTGCGCCGCGGCGACCCGTGCCGGGTCGATCTCCAGTCCCACCACCTCGACGTCGGTCCGCACGTCCCCGAGCCGCGCGGCGAGCTCGACGGTGGTGACCGCGCTCCCGCCGTACCCGAGGTCGACGACGAGTGGTCGGGAGGCGTCCCGCAGCCGGGCCGCCTGCGTCCCGACGATCCAGCGGTCGACGCGCCGCAACCGGTTCGGGCCGGTCGTCCCACGGGTCGGCAGGCCTAGGACGCGGGCACGCCCGGCCGCCAGTCGGGGAGCACGCTTGGCCACGGGCCACAGGGTACGAGGCATCGGCGATGGGCCCGACCGCCGCGACGTCGGGCCGGCCGGGATGCGCCCCGTTGCCGCAGCCACTACAACGGCAGCACGGCGAGCGATCCGGAGGCGGCATGACGACGACCCGCAGCAGGGAACTGTCCGTGGAGGAGGCACCCAGGGCCACCGCCAAGGTGGACAGCGCCCACTACGAGGCCGAGCTGGCCCGGCTGGAGGTGGAGCTGGTCAAGCAGCAGGAGTGGATCCGGGCCAAGGGGCTGCGCATCGTCGTCCTCTTCGAGGGCCGCGACGCCGCCGGGAAGGGGGGTGCGATCCAGCGGATCACCGAGAGTCTGAATCCACGGCACGCCCGGGTGGTGGCCCTCGGGACGCCGACCGAGCGGGAGAAGACGCAGTGGTACTTCCAGCGCTACGTCGACCACCTGCCGGCCGCCGGGGAGATGGTGCTGCTCGACCGGTCCTGGTATAACCGCGCCGGGGTGGAGCGGGTGATGGGGTTCTGCACGGACGCGGAGTACGAGGAGTTCCTGCGCTCGGCGCCGGAGTTCGAGCGGATGCTGGTGCGCAGCGGCATCCAGATCGTCAAGTACTGGTTCTCGGTCAGCGACGAGGAGCAGGAGCGTCGTTTCCAGGGTCGGCTCGGTGACCCCACGAAGCGCTGGAAGCTCTCGCCGATGGACATCGAGTCGCGCAACCGCTGGCGGGACTACTCCAAGGCCAAGGACGCCATGTTCGCCGCCACCGACATCGACGAGGCGCCGTGGTACGTCGTGGAGGCCGACGTCAAGAAGCGGGCCCGGCTGAACGTGATGAACCACCTGCTGGGCGTCGTGCCGTACGAGGATCTGACGCCGGACCCGCCGACGCTGCCGCCGCGCCCACCGGTCCCCGACGACGGGTACGTGCGGCCGCCCAAGGACAGCCAGCGCATCATCCCCGACGTGGTACCTGTGCGCGGGGCACGGAAGAAGCAGAAGCAAAAGCAGAAGAAGCGGCCCGGGGCCGACGGGACCGCCGACTGATCGGACCGGCCCCGGTCGGTCAGCGGGGCGCCGGTACGCGGTCGTTTACCGTGAGCGGCGTGCCCGAGGCCGCTGTGACCAGACTCGCGGACCTGACGACACTGCGGGTCGGCGGCCCGAGCGACGCGCTGGTCGAGGCCGCCACCGCCCCGGAGCTCGTCGCT
>JBBPYA010000331.1:0-32192 GCA_038200385.1 Mycobacteriales bacterium | reverse complement strand
GCAACGTTGGGCCGACGGCACCGGTGTCAAGGTCGTCCTCGTCCGCCGCCCGGGGCGGCACCCCGACCACGAGGGGCGGCACGCCGTCCTGATCGCGCACGCCGCGCCCGCCGCGTCCTGGCTGCGGCTGCTCACCGTCGATGCACCGTCCGCCGTCCTGACCCTGGATCCCGCGGAGCTTGCCGCCGGCGTCGTCCCCGCTACCGGGATCACCCTTCCGGGCGGGACGGCGCTGGTCTGCACGAACGGCAGGCGGGACCGTTGTTGCGCGGTGCGGGGCCGCCAGCTGGCCCTGGAGCTGGCCGACACCGATCCCGACCTGGTGTGGGAGTGCAGCCATCTCGGCGGGCACCGCTTCGCGCCCACGGCGGCGTTCCTCCCCTCCGGAGCGGTCTACGGCCACCTCGATCCGGCGACGGCGCGGGAGGCCTGGGCCGCCGCCGAGGACGGCCGACTGGTCCGGTCCGGGCTGCGCGGGCGCAGCTGGCTCACGCCGCAGGGTCAGGTCGCGGACGAGGCGGTACGCCGCAGCATCGGGGAGGCGGCCATCGCCGCCCTGGACGTGGACGAGCCCGAACCGCTGGACCCGGGCCGCTGGGCGGTCGCCGTCCGGCACCGGGACGGGCGGGCCTGGACAGTCCAGATGGCGGCGTCGGCCGCTACCCCGGCGCGACCGGAGTCCTGCGGCAAGGCGGCAGTGCAGCCGCGGCTGTGGCTCGTGCGCGACGTGCTCGGGGCGTGAACAGGCCCGCCGGCGTCAGAACAGCACGGTCGCGAACGTGCCCACCCGCGTGAACCCGACCCGGCGGTAGGCCCGCAGCGCCGGCTCGTTGAAGTGGTTGACGTAGAGGCTGACGACCGGCGCCACCGAGGCCAGCGCCTCGGCGACGACCGCCGCCGTCCCGGCCGCCGCGAGCCCCTCGCCGCGGCGCTGCGGGTGCACCCAGACCCCCTGGATCTGGCAGGCCCGCGCCGACACCGCGCCGAGCTCGGCCTTGAACACGACCTCGCCGTCCTCTATCCGGGCGAAGGCCCGACCGGCGCCGATCAGGTCGGCCACCCGGCCGCGGTAGGCCCGGCCCCCGTCGGCCCCGATCGGGGACACCCCGACCTCCTCGGTGAACATCTCGACGCAGGCCGGCATCAGCACGTCCAGCTCGCTGCGCTGCACCCGGCGTACGGCGCGGTCCGGGGCGACCAGGGGCGGCCCGGCGATGCTCAGCAGCGGCTGGTTGTCGCGGATCTCCCGCGGTGGGTCCCATTGCGCGGCGAGTGCGGACCAGACCGGCTCCACCGCGCGTTCGAGCCCGACGATGGACGAGCAGCGCCGGCCCTGCACGCCGGCCCGCTCGGCGAAGGCCCCCAGCGCCGCCGCGGAGGAACTCAACGGGACCAGGTTGGCCCCGGACAGGCACAGGCCGTCCAGCTCCGGCTTGCCGTGTCCCCACAGCTGCGCCCCGAGCCGGCGGTGGTTCAGCCCGGCCGACTCGACCCGAGTGGCGATCAGGCAGCCGGCCACCGGATCCGCGGCCAGCAGCCGGTCGACGGCAGAGCGGTCGACCTCGTCGAGCAGCCGGGTGTCGGCGATCCGGAGCATGCGGTACTAGCCCACCTCGACCCGGGGCGGCCCGGACGGCGTCGAGTCGGCCGACATCGTCTCGGCCAGTCGGATGGCCTCCTCGATGAGGGTCTCCACGATCTGCGACTCCGGCACCGTCTTGATCACCTCGCCCTTGACGAAGATCTGGCCCTTGCCGTTGCCGGAGGCCACACCGAGATCGGCCTCCCGCGCCTCCCCGGGGCCGTTCACGACACAGCCCATCACCGCGACCCGCAACGGGACCTCCATCCCCTCCAGCCCGGCGGTGACCCGCTCGGCGAGGGTGTACACGTCGACCTGGGCGCGGCCGCAGGACGGGCAGGACACGATCTCCAGGCCACGGCGGCGCAGGTTCAGCGACTCCAGGATCTGCAGGCCGACCTTGACCTCCTCGACCGGCGGAGCGGACAGCGAGACCCGGATCGTGTCGCCGATGCCCCGCGAGAGCAGGGCACCGAAGGCGACCGCGGACTTGATGGTGCCCTGGAACCTCGGCCCGGCCTCGGTGACGCCGAGGTGCAGGGGGTAGTCGCACTGCTCGGCCAGCAGCTCGTACGCCCGGATCATGACCACCGGGTCGTGGTGCTTGACCGAGATCTTGATGTCGCGGAAGTCGTGCTCCTCGAACAGCGAGCACTCCCACAACGCCGATTCGACCAGCGCCTCGGGGGTGGCCTTGCCGTACTTCTCCAGCAGCCGCCGGTCCAGGCTGCCGGCGTTGACACCGATCCGGATCGGTACGCCGGCCGCACCCGCGGCCTTGGCGATGTCTGCGACCTTGTCGTCAAATCGCTTGATGTTGCCGGGGTTGACCCGGACCGCCGCGCAGCCGGCCTCGATCGCGGCGAACACGTACCGCGGCTGGAAGTGGATGTCGGCGATCACCGGGATCTGCGACTTGGCCGCGATCACCGGCAGCGCCTGCGCGTCGTCGGTGTCCGGCACGGCGACCCGGACGATCTGGCAGCCGGCGGCGGTCAGCTCGGCGATCTGCTGCAGGGTGGCATCGATGTCGGCGGTCTTCGTGGTCGTCATCGACTGCACGGAGACCGGCGCCTCGCTGCCGACCTGGACCGCGTGCGAACCCTTGCCGACGGTGATCTGCCGGGTCCGCCGGCGCTCGGCCAGGGTCGGCGGGGGCAGCTCGGGCATTCCGAGGGCGATGGTCATGGACGTCCCGTCATTGCAGCTGGGCGAGGGTGATCGGGTTGACGATGTCGGCCACCAGCAGCAGGCCGGACAGCACGATGAACAGGCTCGCCACGACGTAGGCCACCGGCATCAGCCGGGCGGTGTCGAACGGCCCGGGATCGGGCCTGTTGCGCACCCGCGCCACCACCGCCCGGCCCTTCTCCCAGAGCGCGCCGGCGACGTGCCCGCCGTCGAGCGGGTACAGCGGAACCAGGTTGAACAGGAACAGCACCATGTTCAGGCTGGCCAGCAGTCCGAGGAAGAAGATGATCTTTTCCTGGACCGGCGCGGAGGCCGCCGGCAGCCCGAAGACCTCCCCGGAGATCCGGCCGACCCCGACGATGCCGATCGGCCCGTTGACGTCGCGCTGCTGGCCCAGGAATGCGGCCCCGAACAGCTGCGGGACTCGCTGCGGGATCCCGATCAGCCGATCCGCCGCGGTCGCGATGAAGCCGCCGACCTGGCCGGGCACGGTGCTGATCGACTGCGGCACGTAGGGCGTCGTCGGACGCAGCCCGAGAAAACCGACAGTGCGGATCTCGGTGTTCTGCGGATCGTTGCTCGTGTACACCTGGTTGGGCAGCGGGGTGACCGTGAGGGTCGTGTCGCGGCCGTCGCGGAGCACCGTGACCGACAATCGGGTGTTCGGGTGGTCGCGGATCACGGTCTGGACCGCCGTCCAGTCCGACAGGGGCCGGCCGTCGACGGCGAGGATCTCGTCCCCGGCCCGGAAGCCGGCCTGCTTGGCCGGGCTGCCGATCGGAAGGGCACAGCCGGGTCCGGCCTCGCACAGCGCACCCTTGCTCGTCACCGGGGTCGAGCAGCTGGCGTCCGGGGACGCCGTGGCCGGCAGCACGCAGTCGCTGACCGAGTCGACGGTCCGGCTCGGCGTGGGGATACCGAAGCCGACCAGGATCACGGTGAAGAGGACAAAGGCGAACGCGAGGTTGTGGGCCGGTCCCGCCGACATCACGATGATCCGCTGCCACCACGGCTTGCGGTAGAAGACCCGGTCCCCGTCCCCGGGGCGGATGTCCAGCAGCGAGGCGCCGCGGACCTCCTCCACGAGCTTGCGCAGCCGGCCGAGCTTGCGGCCGGCCAGGTCATCCTCGCCCGGCGGCATCATCCCGACGATCCGGATGTAACCGCCGAGCGGGACCAGTTTGACGCCGTGCTCGGTCTCGCCGATCCGCCGGGACCACACGGTCGGGCCGAACCCGACCATGAACTGGGTGACGCGCATCCCGAAGCGGCGGGCCCAGACGAAGTGCCCGAGCTCGTGGAACCAGATCGAGAACGCGAGCCCGAGGACGAACAGCACCACGCCGACCGCGGTCATCATGCGCCGGTGCGCTCCTCACGTCGTACGGCGGGACGTTCCGTCGCTGGACGGCGTCCGGTGACGGCGTCCACCGCCCTGCCCCGTGCCCAATTCTCGGCGGCCAGGACGTCGGCGACGGTCTGCGGCGCGCCGTGCTCGCCGACGTCGACCGCAGCATCCACCACGGTACGCACCACATCCACGATGCCGGTGAACGACAGGTGGCCGGCCAGGAACGCCGCGACCGCCTCCTCGTTGGCGGCGTTGAAGATCGCCGGCAGGCACCCGCCGGCCCGGCCCACGTCCCGAGCCAGCGACACCGACGGGAATGCCTCGACGTCCAGCGGCTCGAAGTCCCAGCGGCCGGCCACGGACCAGTCGACGGCGGCCGCCGCGCCGGGTACCCGGTCCGGCCAGCCCATGGCGAGTGCGATCGGCAGCCGCATGTCCGGCGGGCTGGCCTGCGCCACGGTCGAGCCGTCGACGAACTCCACCATCGAGTGGACCACCGACTGCGGGTGCACCACGACGTGGATGGCGTCGTACCGGAGACCGAACAGCAGGTGCGCCTCGATCACCTCCAGGCCCTTGTTCACCAGGGTGGCGCTGTTGATCGTGATGACCGGTCCCATGGCCCAGGTCGGGTGCGCCATCGCCTGCTCGACGGTCACCCCGGCGAGCTCGGCCCGGGTGCGGCCACGGAAGGGCCCGCCGCTCGCGGTCAGGACCAGCCGGCGGACCTCCTGGGCGCGGCCGGCTCGCAGGCACTGCGCCACGGCCGAGTGCTCGGAGTCGACCGGCACGAGCTGGCCCGGCTTCGCGCGGTCCAGGACGAGCGGTCCGCCGACGATCAGGCTCTCCTTGTTCGCCAGCGCGACGGTCCGACCGGCGTCGAGCGCGGCCAGCGTGGGGGCCAGGCCGATCGAGCCGGTGATGCCGTTGAGTACCACGTCGCACGGCCAGCCGGCCAGTTCCGCGGCCGCGTCCGGGCCGGCCAGGATCCTCGGTACGGCGAACTGTCCGGCGGTGTACCCGCGCTCGCTGGCGGCGGCGTAGAAGGCCAGCTGCAGGTCCTGGGCCACGGTTGCCCGGGCGACGGCGACCGCCTGGACACCCAGCTCCAGCGCCTGCCGGGCCAGTAGCTCGACGTTGCCGCCGCCGCCGGCGATCCCGACGATCCGGAACCGCTCCGGGGCCGCCCGCGCCACCTCCAGGGCCTGGACGCCGATCGAGCCCGTCGAACCCAGCAGGACGATGTCGCGGAGCGCACTGCTGGTCACCGCTGGATTGTCCCGCACCGGCGGCGGGACGGCGTGGCAGGCTGCCGACGTGGTGCGGCTCGGCGTCAACGCGGTCATCCGGGACGGGCAGGGCCGGGTGCTGCTCGGGCTGCGGGCCCGTCCCCCGATCTGGAACCTGCCGGGCGGATCGGTCGAGCCCGGCGAGACGCCCTGGGACGCCGCCGTACGGGAGACCCGCGAGGAGGTCGGCCTCGACGTCGAGGTCGAGCGGCCGACCGGCGTGTACGACCGCTCCCCCGACGGCGACCCGGTGCTCGTGTTCGCCTGCGTGGTCCTGGCCGGCGAGCCCACCCCGAGCGCCGAGGCGGTGCGGGTCGGGTGGTTCGACCCGGCCGAACTGCCCGAGCAGATGAACCCCTACCAGCCCCGGCGGATCGCCGACGCGGTGACGGCCGGGCCGGCCGCCGCGCTGCGCCACCAGCCCGGACCGTCGGTGCGGGTGCTCTACCCGGACTGAGTGCGGCTCAGGCCGAACTCAGCGCCGCCCGGTGCCGATGGCGGTCGTCGGGGACGACCGGGTCCCCCTCGCGCAGGCCGTAGCGCAAGTAGAACCGTCGCATCGGCGCCGGCGCCCACCAGTTGGCCCGGCCGAGCAGGCGCATCGTCGCCGGCACGAGAATCGTCCGGACCATTGTGGCGTCGACCAGGATCGCGATGACCATCGCCACCCCGATCAGCGTTCATGACGATCGCCTTGACCGGCAGCACCACCGAGCCGAAGGCGAGGAACAGCAGTACGAACGTCACGCCAGCAACGATCAGGGCCATCCACGGCAGGGTGTCGCTAGCTCACGCAGGTCCCCCACGGCCTGCCGTGGGGCGCGCCGATGGGGTCCCCGCTCAATGACACCGCCACCGCGGCGGTGTCCCCGGCAGCACCGGTCACCTGCGCGTCCTGGACCCCGGGCATGGCGCGGATCCGATCGAGCTGTTTGGCTCGGGCGTCCTCGTCGGCACCGCTGAGCCCGACGCCGAGCTCGATCCCCGGCTGCGCAGGCAGCTGGCGGGCTGGGCCGCGGACAACGGACTGACGCTGCCGCTCGGGGCGCTGTCGATGTACCTGGACTGCGGGACCCGCAGCTACGGCTTGATCTCGCTCGAGGTGTTCGGTCACCTGTGCTTCGCGCTGTCCGACGTCGAGCCGATGTTCGACGAGCTGCTGGCCGAACGTGCCCGGTCATTCGGACTCACCTGGCGCCCGGAATTCGGGTCCGGCTGAGCCGCCCGCCGGTACGCGCGGCAACGCCGCGCCGGATACCCTGCTGAGGTCAGCCGAGCGCAGTAGAGGAGGCAGCGTGTCCACCCACTCGCGGCGGGAGATCGGTCCGGGTGAGCACTCGGGGTCCAGAGACCTCGTGCCCGGCGGCGAGCAGCCGGTGGAGCACGAGCAGCCCGAGGACTGGGGCTGGCACCACCAGTGGAAGACCAGTACGCCGGTCGTCGGCGTGGTGTGCACGATCCTGATGCTGCTATTGATCTTCGGCAACAACCGCGGCGGCACCTCCACCCTGTACCTGATCGGGTTCGCTGCCGTGATGGCCGCGATGCTCACCGGGATGCGGATCAGGCGCAAGAACTCCTGGCGCGGCTGAGTTCTCGCCGCCGGGCGGTCAGCCGCCGCACAGCTCGACCAATGCCCGCACGCGCTCGGCAGCTGGGCTCAGCCGGGCGGCGCGGCGGCGAGCTGGCCGCAGGCCCCGGCAATCTCCCGGCCCCGGGTGTCGCGCACGGTGGTGGCCACGCCCGCGGCCCGCAGCCGGTCGACGAACTCCTGCTGCACCGCCGGATCGCTGGCGTCCCATGCGCTGCCGGGGGTGGGGTTCAGCGGGATCAGGTTGACGTGGCTGAGCCGGTCGCGCAGCAGCCGCCCGAGCAGGTCGGCCCGCCAGGCCTGGTCGTTGACGTCGCGGATCATGGCGTACTCGATGGACACCCGGCGCCCGGTCGTGGCGGCGTACTCCCAGGCCGCGTCGAGTACCTCGGCGACCTTCCACCGCGTGTTGACCGGGACCAGGGTGTCGCGCAGCTCGTCGTCGGGGGCGTGCAGGCTGACGGCCAGCGTCACCGCGAGCCGCTCCGCGGTCAGCCGACGGATGGCCGGTACCAACCCGACGGTGGACACGGTCACCGACCGTTGGGACAGCCCCAGCCCGTCCGGGACCGGGTCGGTCAAGCGGCGGAGGGCGGCCAGCACCCTGGTGTAGTTGGCCAGCGGCTCGCCCATCCCCATGAACACGACGTTGCTGACCCGGCCGGGGCCCCCGGCCAGCTGCCCGCCGGCGAGCTGCCGCGCTCCGGCGACGACCTGCTCGACGATCTCGGCCGTAGACAGGTTGCGGGTCAGCCCGCCCTGCCCGGTGGCGCAGAACGGGCAGGCCATCCCGCAGCCGGCCTGGCTCGACACGCACATCGTGACCCGGCCGGGGTAGCGCATCAGCACGCTCTCGACGAGGGTCCCGTCGGCGGCCCGCCACAGCGTCTTTCGGGTGCGGCCGCCGTCGCAGTC
Organism: Mycobacteriales bacterium; assembly: GCA_038200385.1. Taxonomy (GTDB): domain Bacteria; phylum Actinomycetota; class Actinomycetes; order Mycobacteriales; family Geodermatophilaceae; genus JBBPYA01. The sequence goes on along the minus strand of JBBPYA010000331.1, from coordinate 24,273 downwards.
GATGTGCCGGACCACCTCGAGCAGCGCGGGAAGCAGGGCGCCGGCCAACGTCTCCCGGGCGGCGGAAGGGACGTCGGTCATCTGCGCGATGTCGTCCTCGAGCCGGCCGAAGTAGTGCCGTGACAGCTGGGTCGCGCGGAAACCCGGGTGTCCCAGTTCGGTCACGGCGGCCCGCCGCTGCGCGGGATCCAAGTCGGCCAGGTGCCGTGGCGGCCGGGCCCGGCGCGGGGCGTCGAATACCAGCGGAAGGCTGGCGCGGGTGTCGGTCATCGGCGCACCAGTCTCCCACGCCCCGGCGAGTAGCCTGCCCGATCGTGACGACGGGCGCGGAACCGGCCACGGGCGGACCGGACCCGGTCGGGGTGGGACCGCACCCGCTGCCCTGGCCCGCGGATCCTCGGCTGGACCCGGAGTTGTTGCGGGACGGGGACCGCCGCAACGTCGTGGACCGCTACCGGTACTGGAGCCAGGAAGCGGTCGTCGCCGACCTGGACCGGCGGCGGCACGACTTCCACGTCGCGATCGAGAACTGGCAGCACGATCTGAACATCGGGACCGTGGTGCGGACTGCCAACGCATTCCTGGCCCGCGAGGTGCACATCGTCGGGCGGCGGCGGTGGAACCGGCGCGGGGCGATGGTCACCGACCGGTACCAGCACGTGCGCCATCACGAGGACGTCGCGGCGCTGGTCCGGTGGGCCGCCGAGGCCGGGCTGCCCCTGCTCGGCGTCGACAACCTGCCGGGTTCGCAACCCCTGGAGTACGTCGTGCTGCCGCGACGGTGCCTGCTCGTGTTCGGTCAGGAGGGCCCCGGTCTGTCCGAGGCGGCCCGGGCCGCCGCGCAGACGGTGTGCTCGATCGCGCAGTTCGGCTCGACCCGGTCGGTCAACGCGGGGGTGGGCGCGGGCCTCGCGATGCACGCGTGGATCCGGCAGCACGCGGTCGTACCCACCGGGGAGGAAACCATGGGCCGGTGACCTGGCTGCTGCACATGACGACCGCGACGGAGTGGGAACGCACCCGGCGGACCGGCCGGTACGCCGCCGGCTCGCTGCACGAGCAGGGTTTCCTGCACCTGTCCACCGCGGAGCAGGTGAGCCTGCCGGCGAATGCGCTGTTCGCCGGGCGTCGCGACATCGTGCTGCTGTGCGTGGACCGCACGCGGCTCGACGCCGAGCTGCGGTGGGAGTCCGGTGATCCGCCCGATCCGGCCGGGATGCAGTTCCCGCACCTGTACGGATCGCTGCCGGTGCCGGCGGTGCGGGCCGTCGTGGCGTACCGGCCGGACGACGACGGGATCTTCCACGCGCCGACCGGGCTGCCACCGACGCTGGACTGAGCCTCGGCGGTGCTCGGACTCAGCACACCGGGAGGACTCAACCGACCGGGAGGACTTAGCCGACCGGGAGGACTTAGCCAACCGGGAGGACTTAGCCAACCGGGAGGACTTAGCCAACCGGGAGGACTTAGCCGACCGGGAGGAAGAACGACAGCAGGATCCAGGACACCACGGCGGCCGGCAGCAGGGAGTCCAGCCGGTCCATCAGCCCCCCGTGCCCGGGCAGGATCGAGCCCATGTCCTTGACGCCGAGGTCACGCTTGACCAGGGACTCGCCGAGGTCGCCGAGCGTCGCGGTCGCGGCCACCGCGAGCCCGAACACCGCGCCCTGCCACCAGGTTCCGGCGAGCGCGAGAGTGAGCAGCAGCACGCCACCCACCATCGCGACGACGACGGATCCGGCCAGACCCTCCCAGGACTTCTTGGGGCTGACCGACGGGGCCAGCAGGTGGCGGCCGCGCAGGACACCGGCAACGTAGCCACCGACGTCGCTGCAGACGACGGTCGCGATGAAGGCGATCACCCGCGCCGGGCCGTCGGCGGGCTGCACGAGCAGCACCGCGAAGCCGGCCAGCAGGGGCAGGTAGGCCACGATGAACACCGTCGTGCTGATGTCACGCAGGTAGCCGCCGGCGCCGTCGGCCAGTCGCCACAGGACGCAGACCAGCACCGTGATCATGAACCCGACGATCAGCCCGTCCTGACCGCGGTACCAGGTCAGGGCGAGGATCGAGAGGCAGCCGAGGACCAGGGGGACGACCGGGGGGCGGGCTCCGACGGTCTCCACCGCCCGGACGAACTCCACCGCCCCGATCACGATGGCGACGGCCACCACCACGACGAAGCCAGGCGGGTACAGCAGCAGGCTGGCCAGGACGACCGCCCCGAGCCCGACACCGACGGCAATGGCCGCGCCGAGGTCCCGACCGAGGCGGGCCCGGACGGTCGGTGGCGGGGTCGGGTCCGGGGCTGCCTGCCCCGGGTCGGTCCCGACCGGATGTTCGCTGGTGGACACCTACACCTCGAGCAGTTCGGTTTCCTTGTGCTTGACGGCATCGTCGACGGTGGCGATGTACTTCGCGGTCGTCTCGTCCAGCTCTTTCTCGGCCCGCCGTACGTCGTCCTCGCCGGCGTCACCGTCGGCCTTGATCTTCTCCAGCTGCTCCTTGGCCTTGCGCCGGACGTTGCGGATCGACACCCGGGCGTCCTCGCCCTTGTGCCGCGCCACCTTGACCAGGTCACGGCGACGGTCCTCGGTGAGCTGCGGGAAGATCACCCGGATCAGCGAGCCGTCGTTGCTCGGGTTGACCCCGAGGTCGCTGTCGCGGATCGACCGCTCGATCGCGGTGAGCTGACCGGGGTCGTACGGCTTGATGACGGCCATCCGCGGCTCCGGGGACGTGATCGAGGCCAGCTGCGGGATCGGGGTGACCGCGCCGTAGTAGTCGATCGTGAGCCGGGCGAACATCGCCGGGCTGGCCCGGCCGGTGCGTACCGTGCCGAGGTCCTCCTTGGCCACCGACACCGCCTTGTCCATCCGTTCCTCGGCTTCGAAGAGCGCCTCGTCGATCACGGTGCTTCCTCTCTGTGGGGCCCCGCCGCGCACCGGCCTGTCGGATCAGCGGTCGGTGCTGACCAGCGTCCCGATGTTCTCACCTGCGACGGCCCGTGCGATGTTGCCGTCGACGAGCATGTTGAACACGACGATGGGCAGGCGGTTGTCCCGGGCCAGGCTGATAGCCGTGGCGTCGGCGACCGCGAGGTGCCGGGACAGCACCTCGGAGTGGCTGAGCTGGTCGAAGCGGGTCGCGCCGGGGTGGGTGCGCGGATCGGCGTCGTACACGCCGTCGACGCCGTTCTTGGCCATCAGCAGCACCTGGCAGTGGATCTCCAGCGCGCGCTGCGCCGCGACCGTGTCGGTGGAGAAGAACGGCATCCCCGCGCCGGCCCCGAAGATCACCACACGACCCTTGTCGAGATGCCGGATCGCGCGCAGCGGGATGTAGGGCTCGGCCACCTGCCCCATGGCGATCGCGGTCTGCACCCGCGTTGGCGTACCCCGCTGCTCCAGGAAGTCCTGCAGCGCAAGGCAGTTCATCACCGTCCCGAGCATGCCCATGTAGTCCGCGCGGGATCGGTCCATCCCCCGCTGGGACAACTCAGCGCCGCGGAAGAAGTTGCCGCCCCCGACCACGATCGCGACCTGGACCCCCCGCCCGACCACCTCGGCGATCTGGCGGGCCACGCCGTCGACGACGTCGGGGTCGACGCCGACCTGGCCGGCGCCGAAGGTCTCACCGGACAGCTTGAGCAGGACCCGGCGGTAGCCGCCCTCCGTGCGGGCGGCGCTGTCGCGTTCGACCTGGGCGGTCTGCTCGGTCATGTCCGCCCTCCTCGACTGCGATACCGGCCCCGATCCTGCCGTACCGATCGGCGGGCCACTGCGTTCGGTCGCCCGCTCAGGCCCGTCCGACCTCGAAACGGGTGAACGCGGACACCGTGACGCCGGCGGCGGCAAGCACCTGGCCCATGGTCTGCTTCTTGTGCTCCTCCCGGACCGAGGCCTGCTCCAGCAGCGTGGCGTCCTTGAAGAAGCCGTTGACCCGGCCCTCGATGATGCGGCTGAGAGCGGCCTCGGGCTTGCCCTCCTCGCGGGCGGTGTCCTCAGCGATCCGGCGTTCGGCGATCACCACGTCCTCCGGTACGTCCTCGCGGCTGACGTAGCGCGGGCTGAGGGCGGCCACGTGCATCGCCACCGACCTGGCTGCCTCGTCGTCGGCGCCGGTGTACTCGACAAGGACGCCCACCTGCGGCGGCAGGTCGGGGTTGCGCCGGTGCAGGTAGACCGCGGTGTCCCCGTCGTAGCGGACGAACCGGGCCACCACGAGCTTCTCGCCGAGCTTGGCCGACTGCTCGTCGACGGCGGCCTGCACGCTCGTCCCCGGCGTGAGTTCCTGCTCGAGCAGGCTCGGCACGTCATCCGGGCGGGCCGCGGCCACGTGCTCCACGAGGGTTGCGGCCAGCGCCTGGAACGACTCGTTCTTGGCCACGAAGTCGGTCTCGCAGTTCAGTTCCAGCATCGCCCCGCCACTGGCGGCGACCAGACCGTTGGCCGCGACCCGGCCGGAGCGCTTGTCCACGTCCTTGGCGCCCTTGACCCGCAGGATGTCCACCGCGGCGGGGAAATCGCCGTCGGCCTCCTCGAGTGCCCGCTTGCAGTCCATCATCCCGGCGGCGGTCAGCTCACGCAGCTTCTTCACGTCGGCCGCGGTGTAGTTAGCCATCTCCTCGCTTCTCTCGTCGTCTGTGCTGGTTCGGTCGCTGCCGCTGCCGCTGCCGCTGCCTCGTCAGAGGTGTCTGGGTACGACGACGGCGTCGGCGCAACCCCTCGCGGCGCCGCCGGCTAGCCGGCGGGCTGTTCGGCAGTCGGCTGGTCGGCCGTCGGCTGCTCGGCAGCTGCTGGTGACGCCTCGGCGTCTGCCGGCTGGTCCGCTGCCGGCTCGGCGTCTGCCGGCTCGACTGCCGCCGGCTCGACTGCTGCCGGCTCGACTGCCGCCGGCTGGTCTGCCGCCTGGTCTGCCGCCGGCTGGTCTTCTGCCGCCTGGTCTGCCGCCGGCTGGGCGTCGGCCGCAGGCGATGCCGCGGCCTCGGTCGGCTGGTCGGCCTGGACGGCGTCCGTCGCGTCGGCGGCGGCGGTCTCGACCGTCGCGGTCGCCGCGGGCCGGCCCTCGAGCAACTCGCGCTCCCACTCCGGCATCGGCTCGTTGTCGCCGAGCTGACCGGTGCGCTCGGGCTTGTCGTCGCCGTCGGCCTCCCGGCCTGCATTGGCGTGGGCCGCGGCCCGCGCCATCAGACCGTCGGCCACCGCGTCGGCGATCACCCGGGTCAGCAGCGCCGCGCTGCGGATGGCGTCGTCGTTGCCCGGGATCTTGTAGTCCACCTCGTCGGGATCGCAGTTGGTGTCCAGCACCGCGACGACCGGGATCCCGAGCTTGCGCGCCTCGCCGACGGCGATGTGCTCCTTCTTGGTGTCCACGATCCACACCGCGCTGGGCACGCGGGCCATGTCCCGGATTCCCCCGAGGGTGCGGTCCAGCTTGACCCGCTCGCGGGTCAGGATCAGCTGCTCCTTCTTGGTCATCACCGTCGTGCCACCGGTCTGCTCGATGACCTCGAGTTCCTTGAGCCGCTGCAGTCGCTTGTGCACGGTGGAGAAGTTGGTCAGCATGCCGCCGAGCCAGCGCTGGTTGACGAAGGGCATGCCCACCCGCTGGGCCTGCTCGGAGATCGCCTCCTGGGCCTGCTTCTTGGTGCCGATGAACAACACCGAGCCGCCGTGCGCGACGGTCTCGCGGACGAACTCGTAGGCACGGTCGATGTAGGACAGCGTCTGCTGCAGATCGATGATGTAGATGCCGTTGCGCTCGGTGAAGATGAAGCGCTTCATCTTGGGGTTCCACCGACGGGTCTGGTGCCCGAAGTGCACGCCGCTGTCCAGCAGTTGTTTCATGGTGACGACGGCCATCGCGGCGCGTCCTCTCTGCCTGCGCGCGGCCGTCCGGCCGCGCTCTCGGTTGTCGCGGTGGCCGGGGTGGCGCACCGCCCTGGTACCCGGTTCGCGACCGTCCGCCCGGAGCACCGGGACCGAGGAGGTCGTGATCCCCGCCGGAACATCGGCGGGGCGAGGGCACGCGAAGTCGATCCGCCAGGCGGATCGCGAGCCCGAGTGTACGCCGTCGCGGAGCACGCTCGGAACCGGCGGTCCGGTCGGCCGGCTGGCCGGTCGGTCGGGTCGGGTCGGGTCGGGTCGGCCACCAGCACACCGCTCGGACATCTCGACCGCCGCCGTCCACAGGACCGCGTTCGTCCACAGGTCGACCGCGCGACAGTGCCCCGCCGGCCCGTGCCCGGCATTCTCGGCGGCATGCCCGTCCGGCCGCCGACCCGACTGATCCTGGTCCTCGCGGTGGGCGGCGCGATGACGGTCCTATCCGGCACGGGCCTGAGCGCACGCGCTGCTCCGGCGGATGTAGGCGGCGATCGCCCTCCCGCGGAGGGCCCCTGGCAGCCCCCGCTGGCCGCACCGATCACCGTCACCCGGCCGTTCGAACCACCGCCGGCACCGTACGGCCCCGGGCACCGCGGGGTCGATCTCGCCGGCGATGCAGGTCAGCCCGTCGTGTCGGCCGGGGCGGGGACCGTCGGCTACGCGGGACTGCTCGCCGGTCGCGGGGTCGTCACGGTGCTGCACGCCGGAGGACTGCGGACGACCTACGAGCCGGTCACCGCGACGGTGCGCGCCGGTGATGCGGTGGCCGGCGGGGGGCTGCTGGGCACCCTGCGGACGGGACATCCAGGGTGCCCTGCTCCCGCCTGCCTGCACTGGGGCCTGCTGAGCGGGGACACCTACCTGGATCCGCTGTCGCTGCTCTCCCCCGGCCCGGTGCGACTCCTCCCGCTCGGCCCCGGCGCGCCCGGGAGCCGGGCACCGCCGGGACCGGCGCCGGGACGGGGGTCGGCGCGGTCGGATCCGGTATTGCCGGCAGGGATTGGTGCCGGGCTGGGCCTGGTGGCTGCGGCCGGAATCGTGCTGGCCGGCGGCGCGCTCGCCGGATTCAGCACCGGCCGCCGGTCAGGGCCATCCGCCGTCACGCCCGGGGATGCGCCTGCCGGTACACCGCCGTGAGCCGCTCGGCCGAGACGTGGGTGTACAGCTGGGTGGTGGCCAGGCTGGCGTGGCCGAGCAGCTCCTGCACGGCGCGCAGGTCGGCGCCGCCCTCGAGCAGGTGCGTGGCGGCGCTGTGCCGCAGCCCGTGCGGGCCCAGGTCGGCACCGCCCGCGGTGCCGACCACCCGGTGTACCACTCGCCGGACCTCGCGCTGGTCCACCCGGCCGCCCCGGGAGCCCAGGACGAGCGCCCGGCCCGACCGCGGGGTGGCCAACTCCGGCCGGCCACGGTCCAGGTAGGCCGAAAGCGCGGCCTGGGCCGGCAGCCCGAAGGGCACGCTGCGCTGCTTGGCGCCCTTGCCTAGCACCCGGAGCAGCCGCCGTCCGAAGTCGACGTCGTCCAGGTCGAGCCCGACGAGCTCGCCGACCCGGATCGCGGTGCCATACAGCACCTCCGCGATCATGCTGCCCCGCAGTGCCAGGGCGGTGGCCCGCGGATCCGCGCCGCCCGGATCGTTGGCGGCGCGGGTAGCAGTGCCGCCGCCGGGGTCTGCGGTGTTCAGCGCGGCGGCCATCTGGTCCACGCGCAGGATCGGCGGCAGCGTGCGGTGCCCCCGGGGGCTCGCCAGGAGGGCCCCGGGATCGGTCTGGAGCCAGCCGACCCGCATCGCATACGCGGTGAAGCTGCGCGCCGAGGCGGCGCGCCGGGCCAGGCTGCCCCGGGCCCCGCCGAGGGTGCGCAACTTGGCCAGCCAGCTGCGCAGGCCGGCCACGTCGAGGTCGGCGACCTGGGTCGCCGAGCGGGCGGCCAGGTGGCCCAGGAGGGATCGGACGTCCCCGACGTAGGCGCGGACGGTATGGGGTGACAGGCCCCGTTCGAGTCGCAGGTGCCGCTCGTAGTCGATTGCGGCGGACTCGAGCGCAGCCGGCAGCCCGGGGGCGTCGGATCTCCGGCTGCCGTCCTGCATCCCCCGACGGTCCGGTCCGGACGCGGGCCTGGCAAGTACCCGGCGGGCGACACGCGGCGGTGTCGCCGGATCCGGACGGGCCCCGCGACGAGGTGTTCCCCTCGGCGCCTTCGGTAGGCCAGGATCTTCTCGCTCGGCGGCAACGAGGCCGCCGGCGTGCGCAGAATCGGAGACCTCCGTGCGAAAGAGCATGTCCCGTGTCTGTCTGGGGGCAGTTGCTGCAGCCCTCCTGACCACCGCACTGGCCAGTCCGGCCGCCGCCGCGGAAGGAACCATCCGCGGTACCTCGTCGCCAACGGCGATCAGCGGCAGCTACCTGGTAGTCCTGAACAACACCACCACCGGCAGCAATTCGGTGGGCGCCAACGCGGCCCGACTGGCCGGCCAGCACCACGGCACGGTCGGCTTCGTCTACCAGGCGGCGCTACGAGGATTCGCCACAAGGATGAGCGAGTCCGACGCCCGCCGACTCGCCGCCGACCCGGCCGTCGCCTACGTGCAGCAGAACCAGGTGCTCAGCATCGCCGGGGGGCAGACCAACCCGCCGTCGTAGGGACTGGACCGCATCGACCAGCGCGACCTGCCGCTGAGTGACTCCTACAACTACCCGAACACGGCCTCGACCGTGCACGCCTACATCATCGACACCGGCATCCGCTTCACCCACGAGACCTTCGGCGGGCGGGCCTCCTCCGGCATCGACACCATCGACAACGACAACGACGCCTCGGACTGCAACGGCCACGGGACGCACGTCGCCGGCACCGTCGGCGGCGTGGAGTACGGCGTGGCCAAGGGCGTCCAGCTCGTGGGAGTCCGGGTGCTGAACTGCGCGGGCAGCGGCACCACCGACCAGGTGGTGGCCGGGATCGACTGGGTCACCGCCAACGCGATCAGGCCGGCCGTGGCCAACATGAGCCTCGGCGGCAGCGCCGACGAGGTGCTGGACCAGGCCACCCGCAACTCGATCGGCTCCGGCATCACCTACGGCATCGGCAACATCTTCGGACGCCCGCAGGACGCCGCGTCGACGATCACCGACGTTCGCGCCTCGTTCTCCAACTACGGGACGTGTGTCGACCTGTTCGCCCCGGTGTGAACATCACGTCGTCCTGGAACGGCAGCGACACCGACACGAACACGATCAGCGGTACGTCGATGGCCGCGCCGCACGTGACCGGCTCGGCCGCGCTGTACCTCTCCATCCGGCCAAAGGTCGACCCCGACCCAGGTCCGCGACGCCCTGGTCGACCGCGCCACCCCAAACCGGATCTCCGACCCCGGAACCGGCACGCCGAACCTGCTGCTGTACGTCGGCCGGTGACGCTGTCCAGCTGCTCACACTCACGGCTGCACCGGTAGCCGCAGCCACGCAGCTGGCCACATGAGGCGAGCTGCGTGGCTGCACTGGCCCACAACGCCGAAATAGAGCACGCTGCGCACACGCACGGTGACACACTGTCCCGGCGAGCCTCAAAGTGGAGGAGACAGTGACAAGACGCTCTACCTACGTCGGCCTGCTCGCGGTGGCCGGCACGGTGCTAGCGATGACCACGGCCGGGCCGGCTGCGGCCGCACCGGACGGTCAGATCCTGAACGCCGCCAGCCCCACCGCAGTCAAGGACAGCTACATCGTCGTCCTGGCCGACACGCCGAACCTGCGCGAGCGCGGGGTCCCCGCCATCGCGCGGCAGCTGGCCTCCCGCAACGGCGGGGCCATCAAGTACGTCTACCAGTCCGCACTGAAGGGCTTCGCGGTCACGATGACCGACAGCCGCGCCCGCCGGCTGGCGGCCGACCCGGCCGTGGACTACGTCGAGCAGGACCAGACGGTGTCCATCGCGGCCACCCAGACCAACCCGCCGTCCTGGGGACTGGATCGGATCGACCAGCGCAACCTTCCCCTTGACGCCTCCTACAGCTACCCGACGACCGCGTCGAACGTGCACGCCTACATCGTGGACACCGGGATCCGCTTCAGCCACAACGACTTCGGCGGCCGGGCCACCTCCGGTCGGGACACCGTCAACAACGACAACGACGCCACCGACTGCAACGGGCACGGCACGCACGTCTCCGGCACCGTCGGCGGCTCGGCGTACGGCGTGGCCAAGGGTGTCCAGCTGGTCGGCGTCCGGGTCCTGGACTGCTCCGGGTCCGGCACCAACTCCGGCGTGATCGCGGGCGTCGACTGGGTCACCGCCAACGCCATCAAGCCCGCCGTGGCCAACATGAGCCTGGGCGGGGGAACCGACACCTCACTGGACAGCGCGGTCCGCAACTCCATCGCCTCCGGGATCCCATACGCCATCGCTGCCGGCAACAGCAACGCCAACGCGTGCAACTCCTCCCCCGCCCGCGTTGCCGAGGCCATCACCGTTGGGGCCACGACCCGCACCGATGCCCGCGCGTCGTTCTCCAACTACGGGACCTGCGTGGACATCTTCGCCCCCGGCGAGAACATCACGTCCGCGTGGTACACCAGCGACACCGCGACCAACACCATCAGCGGGACGTCGATGGCCTCCCCGCACGTGGCCGGGGCAGCCGCGCTGTACCTGTCCGCCAACCCCGGGGCCACCGCGCAGCAGGTCCGCGACGCGCTGGTGAACGTCTCCACCCCGAACAAGGTCACCAACCCCGGTAGCGGCTCCCCGAACCGGCTGCTCTACGTCGATCAGGGCGGCGGGGGCGGAGGAGGCGGCGGCGGATGCACGGCCGGCCAGCTGCTGGGCAACCCCGGCTTCGAGTCCTCCACGGCCGCCCCGTGGTCGGCGACCGCCGGTGTCATCGACTCCTCCACCGGGCAGCCCGCCCGCACCGGCGCTAAGAAGGCCTGGCTGAACGGGTACGGCAGCACGCACACCGACACCCTGTCGCAGACGGTCAGCATCCCGACCGGCTGCGCCAGCGCGACGTTCTCGTTCTGGCTGCGCATCACCACGAGTGAGACCACGACCAGCACCGCCTACGACCGGCTCACGGTCCAGGTCGGGTCCACGACGCTCGCGACGTACTCCAACCTGAACGCGAACCCGACGTACACCCAGAAGTCGTTCAACCTGGCCGGGTACGCCGGTCAGACGGTGACCCTGAAGTTCACCGGCACCGAGGACGTCTCGCTACAGACCTCCTTCGTGGTGGACGACACCGCGCTGTCGGTCTCCTGACCGACCGGTTCCACACCCGCAGCCCCGGCCCGTGCCGGGGCTGCGGGTTTTTCGGGCTGCCCGACGCCGCGGCTACGAGGGCACCGACGGCCGCGACGCCCCGGCTCGGCGCTGAGCCGCGGACAGCCGCCAGCCGTCGCCGGTGAGCTCGATCAGGTCCCGCAGTTCCAGACCCGGCAGTACGCGCAGCACGTCGAGCACCGCGACGCCGGCCGAGTGGGCGATCCGCTCGGGGGGCACCGCGCGGCGGACCGGCACGCTGTCCAGGATCCGGCAGGCCAGCTCGTCCAGATCGTCGCGAGGCGTCCTCGGACCCCGCGGGAGCGGCGCCAGGTCCGCCCCCAGCTGCCCGATCTCCTCCAGGACATGCTCGGCGGAGCAGACCAGGCGCGCCCCGTCGGTCCCGTCCCCCCGCAGCAGTTCGTGGGTCCCGACCGAGGCCGCGGACGTCACCGGACCCGGGACGGCCATCACCGGGCGTCCGAGTTCCCGACAACGGCGCGCGGTCGAGGCCGTCCCGCTGCGGGCCGAGGCCTCCACCACGACGGTGCCGGCCGCCAGCCCGGCGATCAGCCGATTGCGGATCAGGAACCTGCGCCGGTGGGGCGCGCAGCCCGGTGGCCACTCGCTGATTAGCAGCCCAGTGGCCGCGATCCGCTCGAACAGCGCGCCATGCGCCGCCGGATACGGCCGGTCCAGGCCGCCGGCGAGGACGGCTACCGTGACCCCGTCGGCGGCCAGCGCCGCCCGGTGAGCCACCCCGTCGATACCCAGCGCGCCACCGGACACAATCGTCCAGCCGCGCTGCGCCAGCGTGAACGACAGCTCGGCCGCGACGTGCTCGCCGTACGCCGTCGACGCCCGCGCCCCGATCACCGCGACCGCCCGGCCGGTCGCGTCGCCGAGCGCGGCCGGTCCGCGGACCCACAGGGCCAGCGGCGGAGCCAACTCGGGCACCCCCCGCGCCGTGGCCACCTGCATCGCGTGCAGCGCGGCCCCGGGCCACTGCGGGTCCTCCGGGGTGAGCAGGCCGATGCCGTGCCGCGCGGCGAGGGCGAGATCGGCCTCGGCCCGGTCCTCGCCGACCCGGCTGCCCACGGCCGCGAGCACGGTGGCCGGGACCCGGCCGTCCCGGATCAGCCGGACCGCCTGGACCGCCCCCACCCGCTGCACCAGCTGGTGGATCCCGGCATGGCCCGGGTCGGCCGCCCTGGTCAGCCAGGCCAGCGCCAGCAAGGTCCCGTCCGCTCTCACGATCGGCCGGCCCGACCCACCCCGGCGCGCCCCTCACAGCCCCCGCGGCCCTCGAAGCCCCCGCAGCCTCCACAGCCCCCGCGGGCGTCGCCAGACGATCCGGTCGCGCTCACGCGGCCACCGCGCGCACCCGCATGCCCAGCGCCTCGTCCAGCTCATCCCGGCCGGGCGACGTACGACCGGCCAGGTCGGCCAAGGTCCAGGCCACCCGGAGCACCCGGTCCACCCCCCGCGCGCTGAGCTGACCCCGGTCCAGCGCCGTCTCCACTCCGGACATCGCCGGGCGGGCCGGCCGCCAGCGCCGGCGCAGCGCGGGCCCCGGCAGGTCGGCGTTGCGGCGCAACCCGACGACACCGAGCCGCTCCTCGGCCGCTGCCCTGGCCCGGCAGACCCGCAGCGCGACCTGGTCGCTGTCTTCGGGGCCGCCGACATCGCTGAGCAGGGCCTGCCGCGTGACCGGCAGCAGCGTCACGTGCAGGTCGACCCGGTCCAGCAGCGGGCCGGACAGCCGGGCCAGGTATCGCCGCCTGGTCATCGACGAGCACACGCAGGCCTGATCCCCGGCCGGGGAGGCGCACGGGCACGGATTGGCCGCCAGCACGAGCTGGAACGCCGCGGGGTAGCGGGTCCGCCCGGCCGAGCGGTACAGCACCACCTCCCCGCTCTCCAACGGTTGGCGCAGCGCGTCGAGGACCCCGGCGGTGAACTCCGGCGCCTCGTCCAGGAACAGCACCCCGCGGTGCGCCCGCGAGGCCGCGCCGGGCCGGGCCAGGCCGGCACCGCCGCCGACGATCGACGCGGTCGAGGAGGTGTGGTGCGGGCTCTCGTAGGGCGGCCGCCGGACCAGCGCCGCCCCGGCCGGCAGCATCCCGGACAGGGAGTGGATCGAGGTGACCTCGAGCGCCTCGTCGTCGGCCAGCGGCGGCAGGATCCCGCAGAGCCGCTCGGCGAGCATCGTCTTGCCCGCGCCGGGCGGCCCCTGCAGGTACAGGTGGTGCCCCCCGGCCGCGGCCACCTCCACCGCCCGCCGGCCCTGGGCCTGCCCGACGATGTCGCGCAGGTCCGCCGTGCGTGGCGCCGGCGAGGTGAGCACTACCACCCCAGTCGCCAGTTGGTTGTCGCCGCCGCGCAGGTGGTCCACCAGCTCGCGCAGGCACCCGACGCCCTGCACGCTCGTCTGCGGCACCAGGCTGGCCTCGGCCAGGTTGTCGACCGGGACGATGGCGCGGGTACGGCCGGCCCGGCGGGCCGCGAGCACCGCCGGCAGGACTCCGCGCAGTGGGCGGACCCGCCCGTCCAGGCCCAGCTCGCCGATCAGCACGGCATCGCCGAGCGGGGCGAGCGGAACCACCCGGGCGGCGGCCAGGACCGCCACCGCCAGCGCCAGGTCGAAGCCGCTGCCCCGCTTGGGCAACGTGGCCGGCGACAGGTTGACGGTCATCCGCCGCTTCGGCCAGTCCAGGCCGCTGTTGGCCAGCGCGGACCGGATACGGTCGTGTGCCTCGCGCACCGAGGTGTCGGGCAGCCCGACCATGGTGAACGTCGGCAGCCCGTCGTTCAGGTCGACCTCGATGTCGACCAGGTGGCCCTCCAGCCCGATCAGGCCGACCGACCAGGTGCGCGCCAGCGCCATCAGAACGCTCCTTCGAGGTGCCGGACCAGCGCAGCCCCCGAGGGCTGACGCAGCACGCTGATCACGTCGAAGCGGATCTCGGCCCAGAAGTTCTCGTTCGCGGCCAGCCACTGCGTGGCCAGCTGCCGGATCCGGCGCGCCTTGCGCCAGTCGACCGCCTCGCAGGGATCCCCGAAGGCGTCGGTCGAGCGGGTCTTGACCTCGCAGATGATGAGCACCGCGCCGTCGGTTGCCACGATGTCGATCTCGCCGTCGGCACACCGCCAGTTCCGGTCCAGGATCGTCCAGCCGGTCTGCACGAGGTGCCGCGCGGCGACCCGTTCGCCGTACTGTCCGATCGCGTCCTTGGCCCGCACCGCGGCACCTCCCTCGTCACCGCTGACAATGACGGGAAACGGAGTCGGCGGACGCACGCCTATCGGACCTGTGGACACCGGCCGGGGCTGTGGACAGGGCGCGCCTACGGTGGGGCGACTGTCGTACCGATGTACAAGGGGGCCAATGACCGCCGACGAACCCACCATCGTCGCGACCAGCATCGGATTCCGGTCCCGCGGCCGGAACCCGTCCGACTGGGCGCCGGGCCCGATCTTCGGCCACGCCGTGGAGCTCGCCGGCCGTCCGGCCCACCCCCGGATCTGTTTCGTGGGGACGGCGACGGGGGACGCGCTGACCTCCGTCTCCGCGGTCTACGGAGCGTTCGCCGGGACCGACGTCAGGCTGTCGCACCTGACGTTGTTCGCGATGCCGAACGTCGCCGACCCACGCCGGCACCTGCTCGAGCAGGACGTCGTCTGGGTCGGCGGCGGTAGCGTGGCGAACCTGCTGGCCGTCTGGCGGGTGCACGGACTGGACGGGATCCTGCGCGAGTGCTGGGAGGCCGGCGTCGTGCTCGGCGGGGTCTCGGCCGGCTCACTGTGCTGGCACCTGGGCGGGACGACGGACTCGTTCGGACCGGATCTCAGGCCGGTGACGAACGGGCTTGGCATGCTGCCGTACTCCAACGGCGTGCATTACGACAGCGAGCCGCAGCGCCGCCCGCTGTATCACCGGTTGATCGAGGACGGGACGCTGCCGGCCGGTTACGCCACTGACGACGGCGTCGGCCTGATCTACCGCGGGACGCAGTTGCACGAGGCGGTGTCCGACCGGGCCGACGCCTCGGCGTACCACGTCGAGCGCGGACCGGACGGCGCCGCGGTCGAGACCCCGCTTCCGACCCGGCGGCTCCCGGAGTAGCCGCCGCCGGGCTCAGGTGTTGGGCAGCTCCAGGTCGGGCTTGTCCAACTCCTCGACGTTGACGTCCTTGAACGTCACGACCCGCACGGTCTTGACGAACCGGGCAGGGCGGTACATGTCCCAGACCCAGGCGTCGCTCATCCGCAGCTCGAAGTACACCTCGCCGTCGGCGTTGCGGACCTGCAGGTCGACGGAGTTGGTCAGGTAGAACCTGCGTTCGGTCTCCACGACGTAGGAGAACTGGCGGACGATGTCCTTGTACTCGCGATAGAGCTGCAGCTCCATCTCGGTCTCGTACTTCTCCAGGTCCTCGGCGCTCATCCTCGGTTCTCCTGCACCCAGTCATTCTGGCCCACCGGGCAGCGCGCGGCGGCGCCGGGCGAGCGGCGCGCGACGTTGATATAGCTGAAGCGGTGCTCGGGACACGGCCCATGCGCGTCCAGGGCCGCCGAATGCCCGTCGGTGACGTACCCCTTGTGGGTGGCGAAGTCGTACAGCGGGTAGGACTCGTGCAGCCCGGTCATGATCCGGTCCCGCGTGACCTTGGCCAGCACGGACGCGGCGGCGATGCAGGCCGCCACCCGGTCGCCCTTCCACACCGCCAGCCCGGGTACGCCGGTGCCCGCCACCGGGAAGCCGTCGATGAGGACGTACGCCGGAGTGGGGGTCAGCGCGGCCAGCGCCCGCCGCAGCCCCTGCACGTTGCACACGTGCAACCCCCGCCGGTCGATGTCCTGCGGCGGGATGACCACCACGGCCCAGCTGACCGCCCGCCGGACCACCTCGGCGTACACCCGTTCCCTGGCCAGCGCGGTCAGCAGCTTGGAGTCGGCCAGCTCCGGGACCTGCCCACGCCGGCCGTCGGGCAGCACGCAGGCCGCGGTGACCAGCGGCCCGGCGCAGGCCCCCCGCCCCGCCTCGTCGGCTCCGGCCACGACCGGGAAGCCCTGCCGCCGCAACGTCCCCTCCAGCGCCCAGAGCCCGGCGTCCCGGCGTACGACGGCCCTGCGCCGGGTCGCGATCACACGCCCACCTCGATCGGGGGGATGGTCCAGCCGGCACCGCCCGGCCGTATGGCGGCGAGCACGGCGGGTAGCAACACCGCGATCCGCCGCGGTGCGAAACGCTGATCGGTCGCCGTGCGGAGTTCGGGCAGGGACCACCAGCGGTGCTCGCCGAGCTGGGCCCGCTCCAGCGCCGTCCAGCCGGCCCGGTCGACTTCCACCCGGTCGGTGCGCAGCGCGAAGTAGGTCTCGCGCAGATCGGTGCCGAGAAATCGGTGATGCCGGGTCCACACCGGTCCCATCAGCGCCCCGTGCGGGGCGACGTGCCCGGTCTCCTCGGTCAGTTCCCGCGCCGCAGCGGCGGCCGACTCCTCGCCGCGCTCGAGTCCCCCGCCAGGGGTGAGCCAGACCCCGCCGGCATCCGGGTCGTCCGGACGGATCTGGAGGAGCAGTACGCGATCGGCCGGGTCGATGAGCAACACCCGACCGGACGCCCGGACGGGGAGCAGCGCGGAGGGGGCCATGACAGGGTCAGCCTAGGTGTAGGCCGCGGCGCGCGGTCGCCGCCGCCGGCTTGGTCGAGGCCGGACCCATCCAGCGGATGACTCCGGCCGTGACCGCCGGGCCGTCCAGCAACGCGAAGGCGTCGGCGGGAACGGGGAGCGGCGCGACACTGTGACCGGCGCTCTCGAACTCGGCCAGGCTCCACCAGCGCGCGCCGCCCTGCATGGCCTGCTCCTCGGCGGTCAGCCGCACCGGGCCGGGACTCGACACCCGGTCCAGCCGCGCACGGTGGACGACCTGATGGCTGCCGTGCCACCGGCCGCACCACCAGAAGACCACGTCGCCGCGCCAGCACACGCCGCCCAGCGCCGCCGGCGCAACGATGTAGCCGGTCTCCTCGCGGACCTCCCGCAGGGCCGCCTGCGCGCTGTCCTCACCGGGTTCCAGACCGCCACCGGGGAGGTCCCAGTAGGCGGAGTGACCGTCGTCTACCGGGACGAGCAGGATCCGGTTCGCAGGGTCGGCGACCAGCAGCCGTCCGCATCGGCGCCACGGGCGCGGCGGCCCGGCGCCGTGGTCAGCGGCGGAGTCAGCGGTGCAGTCAGCGCCGATGCCGGCGCCTCCGGTGCTGTCGGGCGAGCACGACGACCGGGGCGGTCGCGGCCGCACCGATCGGGTGCTGGACGAGCGGCGGGGACTGCGCGGTGGCCACCGGCATGCCCTGGATGCTCGGGGAGTCCAGCCAGCTGAGGCGGCTCAGCGGCCAGACGATCACCGCCGCCTTGCCGATGACGTTGTCGACGGGCACCGTGCCCATCTCGCCGTCGTCGACATGCGCCCGGGAGTCGGCCGAGCCGGCCCGGTTGTCCCCCATCACGAACAGCCGGCCCGCGGGGACGGTCACCGGCCCGAACGGGCGGGCCTCGATGGGGGTGTTGAACTCGATGTAGGGCTCGGTCAGGGTCCGGCCGTCGACGGTGATCCGCCCGTCGGGATCACAGCACTGGATGGTCTGCCCGCCGGTGGCCACGACCCGCTTGACGAAGTCCTTCTCGTCCGGCGGGGCCGTCCCGATCGCCCGGGCCAGGTCCAGCAGCAGCGACTCGACGACGTTGCTCGGGCTGCTGGCCCGGAACTCCGGGGCCCAGGACGGTGGACCGCGGAAGACCACGACGTCGCCGGGCTCGGGATCGTGGATGTAGTAGGGGACCTTGTTCACCAGCACCCGGTCCCCGGAGCAGCCCGGGCAGCCGTGCAGGGTCGGCTCCATCGAGCCGGAGGGGATGAAGAAAGCCTGCACCAGGAACGCCTTGATGAGCAGCGCCAGGACGAACGCCACGACGAGCAGGATCGGTAGTTCCTTGAGCAGCGACCCCTTGGGCTTGTCCTTCGCCGACCGCCGGGAGAACCAGCGTCGCCGGGCCGGCGGCGCGGTGGCGGCGCCCGGATCACCCGCGTCGGGATCGCCGTCGAATCCGTCCACGGCTGGTTCGCTGCTCATCGCCGTTCAGCCTAACCGCGCGCGAGCCGGGCCCGGCCGGATTCGGACACCGACCGGCCGGATCAGCCGCGGACGCTTTCCCGCTTCTCCTTGATCTTGGCGGCCTTGCCGCGCAGATCCCGCAGGTAATACAGCTTCGCCCGCCGTACGTCGCCGCGGGTCATGATCTCGATCCGGTCCACGACCGGGGTGTGAACCGGGAACGTGCGCTCCACCCCGACGCCGAAACTCACCTTGCGGACGGTGAAGGTCTCCCGTGCCCCGGCTCCCTGACGGCGGATGACGACGCCCTGGAAGACCTGAATCCGGGACCTGGTCCCCTCGACCACCCGGACGTGCACCTTCAGGGTGTCGCCAGGGCGGAAGTTCGGGATGTCGTCGCGCAGCGACTCGCCATCCAGCGCGTCCAGGGTGTTCATGTCGGCGTCGCATCCTCTGAGTCCGTGGTGCCACTCGGGCGTCCGGTTGGCCGGCGCGCGCCGGAGGGCCGCGGCGCCGGGAATGATGTCGCCCGGGACCGGCCTCGGGCAACCTGCCTACTGTGCCACACCCGGCGACGGCGGGTGAAACCCGCCCGCCGCCAGCACCGCCCGATCGGCCGCGTCGAGGTCGGCCGCCTCGATCAGGTCCGGTCTGCGGCTCGCGGTGCGCAGCAACGACTGGTCCCGACGCCAGCGGGCAATGGCTGCGTGATCGCCCGAGCGGAGCACCGCGGGGACAGCGTGCCCGCGCCACTGCTCGGGACGGGTGTACGCCGGCGCCTCCAGCAACCCGGCGGCGAAGGAATCCGTCTGTACCGACTCGGCGTTGCCGACCACCCCGGGCAGCAGCCGGGTGACCGCCTCGACGATGACCAGGACGGCGGCCTCCCCGCCGGCGAGCACGTAGTCGCCGACGGACAGCTCGCGCACCTGCAGCCGGTGCGCGGCCTCGTCGGCGACCCGCTGATCGATGCCTTCGTAGCGGCCGCAGGCGAAGACGAGGTGACCGTCACCGGCCAGCTCCGCGGCGGTCTCCTGGTCGAACCGGTCCCCCCCCGGCGTCGGCACCACGAGGGTTGCCCCGTCGGGCGCCACAGCTGCGAGTGCGGCGTGCCACGGCTCCGGTCGCATCACCATGCCCGGACCGCCGCCGTACGGCGCGTCGTCGACGCTGCGGTGGACGTCGGTGGTCCAGTCCCGCAGGTCGTGTACCCCGACGGCCAGCAGCCCCTGCTCGGTGGCCCGACCCAGCAGCGACTCCCGTAGCGGCGCAAGGTACGCCGGGAAGATGGTGATGACGTCGATCCTCAGCAGCGGCGTACTCACAGCTCCAGCAGCCCCTCTGTCGGGACAACGAGGAGGAAGCCGGCCGCGACGTCCACCGTCGGGACGACCTCGCGGCGGAACGGGACGAGCACCTCGCGGTCCTCCGCGTCGACCACGAGCAGGTCCCCCGCCGGAGCGTGCAGGACGTCGGTGACCCGACCCAGACCCTGCCCGCCGGCCAGTCGCGCCTGCAGCCCGACGAGCTGGTGGTCGTAGAACTCGTCGGCGTCGCCCAGCGGGGGCAGCGCGTCGACGGGAAGCAGCATCAGCGCGTCCCGCAACCCCTCGGCCGCACCCCGGTCGTCGATGCCATCGAACTGCAGGATCCACCGTCCGGAGTGGACCTGGCTGGCAGCGACCCGCAGCGGCCCGAACTCCACCGGTTCGGTGCTCAACACGCGGCCCGGCGCGAACCGGTCGTCCGGGTCGTCGGTGCGGACCTCGACGGTCACCGACCCGCGCACGCCATGCGGACGGCCGATCCGGCCGACCACCACCTGCTCCGGTGGGAGCCGCTCCGGTGGCCCGCCCTCGGCCGTGGGTGGCTCGGCCGTGGGTGGCTCGGCCGTCGGTGGCTCGGCCGTCGGTGGCTCGGCCGTCGGCGGCTCGGCCGTCGGCGGCTCAGCCGTCGGTGGCTCGGCCGTCGGTGGCTCAGCCGTCGGTGTCGACGACGTCGACTCGCAGTCCGCGTCCACCGACCCCGCCCATGATCTGGCGTAGCGCCCGCGCCGTACGCCCGCCACGACCGATCACCTTGCCGAGGTCGTCGGGATGCACGCGGACCTCCAGGGTGCGGCCCCGGCGACCGGTGACCAGGTCCACCTGGACGTCGTCGGGGTTGTCCACGATGCCGCGGACGAGGTGTTCGAGGGCCGCTTCGAGCACTACTCGGCCTTGTCGCTGTTGTCGCTGTCGGCGCTGGTGCTCGTGACCTCGCTCGAGTCGGCGGCGTCGGCCGTGGCGGAGGCGGCTGCCGGCTCGGCGGACTTGACGGCCTTGGCCGGGGCCTTCTTCTTCGGCGTCGTCGCCCCGTCGGCGGGCTCGCCACCGGTGCGGAGCGCGACCTCCTGGAAGGCCAACTTCTTGTCCGGCTTGGGCGCCTTGACCTTCATGGGCGGCGGGGCCGGCTCACCCTTGAACTTCTGCCAGTCGCCGGTGACCCGCAGGATGGCGGCGACGGCCTCGGTCGGCTGGGCGCCGACTCCGAGCCAGTACAGCGCCCGCTCGGAGTCCACCTCGATGAAGGACGGGTCGTCCTTCGGGTGGTATTTGCCGATCATCTCGATCGAGCGGCCGTCCCGCTTCGTGCGGGCGTCGGCCACGACGATGCGGTAGTACGGGGCGCGCTTCTTGCCCATGCGCATGAGCTTGATCTTGGTTGCCACAGTCTGCGGGTACTCCCAGTTCTCGGACACGGGTGAGGCCAGGCTTCCGCGTGGGGACGGAATCGGACACTCGGCTGACCGGGGTCCGCGCGGTGAGAGGCCACCCGGCGCCGGTTCGGCCGCTATTCTGCCAGACCGGCACCGGACGCGGACCGGCGCGGCCTGCTGGCTGGGAGTCCAGGGCACCAGGCGCCTTCTCGGGACGAACTCCGCAGAGGGCGCCGACCAGACCGGACGACTGCGAAGCCGTGGCTAGGGGGCGGACGCCGACCAGTCGGCCGGCAGCCGGGGAACCGGCCAGTCCGGATCGGGCCGGAAGCCGGTCCACGTGTGGTCGAACGGCTGGTCGCCGCGACGCGCGGCAGCCATCAGGGCGGCTCCCTGCGTCCGGATGGCCCTCCCCTCCTGCTCTGTCCACCAGCCAGGCAGGCCGGTGACCACGGCGAACTCGTCCTCGTCCTTCCACACCGGCGGCCCACCGGGCGGGCACCACACGTCGAGCACGTGGTCGCTCGTGTCGAGGATGCCCAGGCTGCCGTCGACCCACCTGTGGTGGACGTCCTCGAGGTTGCCGTACCAGCCGCGGAAGCTGCCGTCGTCGTTCCAGAACAGCCACACCGAGTACGCCGCCGCCGGCGGGACCAGCTTGAGGATCCCGGTGCCGCGCCAGGTCCGCTCGGTCAGCATCCGGGGCAGCAGGAAGCGCTCGGCAAGGGCGGCCTCCCGCACCTCGCGGCCATCGGTCAGCGGAGACCAGACCACTGGCGTGCCCGGTGCGAGCCAGAGCACGAGCCAGTCCGGCGCGTCCTCGACGACCGTCATGGGACGCACCTCGCGGATGTCCGGACCCCGCCAGTAGCGGTAGAGCACCTGGTCTCCGCGGTGCCAGCGCTCAGTAGGAACGGCCGACCACCGCAACGAGGTCCGCCTCGTCCACCGAGTCCGGTACGCCGCCGTCGGCGCGCACTAGGCAGCGGACGCTGATCGCCTTGGTGGCCAGCCTCGTCTCACCCTTGACACCCAGCGTCGACCACGGGATCCGGGCCCAGCCGGTTGCCGCCGCGGCGGCTGCCTCGTCCACTGTGGACACATCGACGGTGGCCTGCTCGCGACGGGCCAGCGCCTCGTCGTACAGGGTGCGCTGGTCCTCGACGAGTGCCGCGGCGACGAGCGGCGCGACCTCGGCCAAGCCGGCCTGGGTCTTGGTGCCGGGGATCCGGCGTACGACGGTGACGGTGCCCTCGGCCAGGTCGCGCGGCCCGACCTCGATGCGCACCGGCACGCCCTTGAGCTCGCGGTCCACCGCGCGACGGCCGAACGGCGTATCCACCCGCGCGTCCACCTCCACCCGCGTGCCGGAGGTCCGGAGCTCGGCGACGATCCGGTCCACGGCCGCCTCGATCCCCTCGCCGTCCTTGACCACCATCACCACGACCTGGACCGAGGCCAGCGCGGGCGGGACGCGCAGCCCGGAGTCGTCGCCGTGGCACATGATCAGGCCGCCGACCATCCGGGTCGACACGCCCCACGAGGTCTGCCAGACGTACTCCTGGGTGCCCTCGGCGGACAGGTACTGCACGTCGAACACCCGGGCGAAGTTCTGGCCGAGGTGGTGGCTGGTGCCCATCTGCAGCGCCTTGCCGTCGCGCATCATCGCCTCGCAGGACAGCGAGTTCACTGCGCCCGCGAACCGTTCCCGGTCCGTCTTCAACCCCCGCACGACGGGGATGGCCAGCACCGACTCCATGAAGTCGGCGTACACGTCGTCCAGGATCCGCCGGGCGTACGCCGTCGCGTCGGCCTCGGTCGCATGGCAGGTGTGGCCCTCCTGCCAGAGGAACTCGGTGGTGCGCAGGAAGATCCGGGGTCGCAGCTCCCACCGCACGACGTTGGACCAGTTGTTCACCCGCAGCGGCAGGTCGCGGTAGGACTGCACCCACTTGCTGAAGAAGCTGTTGATGATGGTCTCCGACGTGGGCCGCACCACGATCGGTTCCTCCAGCTCCTTGCCGCCGGCGTAGGTGACCACGGCCAGCTCCGGGCTGAACCCCTCGACATGCTCGGCTTCGCGCTGCAGGTAGCTCTGCGGGATGAACAGCGGGAAGTAGGCGTTGTCCGCACCGGCGGCCTTGATCCGGTCGTCGACCTCGCGCTGCATCCGCTCCCACAGCGCGTAGCCCCACGGCCGGATGACCATCGTCCCGCGGACCGGACCGTTGTCGGCCAGCTCGGCCTTGGCGATCACGTCCTGGTACCAGCGCGGGAAGTCCTGCGCCTGCGGGGTCAGGATCGGAGCCTTGGCCATGACCGGGATGCTACGGGCCGGCCCGCGGCGGTCCGCCCCCTGCCGGGCCGTCTGGACAGCCCGGCAGGACGGGATCGAGGATGACCGGGCCGGCCGCATCCTGCGGCTGCGCCGCGGAGGTGTAGATGCGCAACCAGGACCGGGTGTACGTCGCCGAGGTCGGCGAGGACAACGCGCGGCTGCTCGCGCACGAGAGCAGGACCGCGGTGCTGGCGCAGGAGTACCGACCGCATGATGTCGGCGACGGCCGGATCGAGTACAACGCGCTGGCCCTCGGCGCGGCCCGCGAACTCGGTGAGGAGGAGGACGGCGCGATCACCGACGACGCCGACGGGCTGCGGGTGTGGGTCGGCGACGACGCCTACGACCTGGTAGCCAGCGACTCCGACGCCTGAGCGCCCGCGGCTCCGGCCGTACCCGTAGCCGGTCTCAGCGCGGGAACAGCCGGCCGCGCAACAAGATGTGCAGCGGCTCGGAGAGCACCGACAGGTCCATCCGTGGATCCCCGGCGTACACGCACAGGTCGGCCGGCGCGCCCTCGTCGATGCCCGGGTGACCCAACCAGCTGCGGGCCCGCCACGACGCGGCGCCGAGCGCGTCATCGGCGGTCAGGCCGGCCTCGTGCAACGCCAGCACCTCCCGGACGATCTGGCCGTGGGTGATCCCGCCGCCGGCGTCGCTGCCGGCGTAGATCGGCACCCCGGCCTCGTACGCCGCCCGCACCCGGGCCCCGGCCGTCCCGTGCAGACGCAGCATCGTCGAGGCGTACTCGGGGAACCGGGCCGCGCCGGCCGCGGCGAAGTCGGGGAAGTTCTGCACGTTGATCAGCGTCGGGACCAAGGCGGTCCCGCGCAGCGTCATCTGCTCGACCAGTTCCGCGGTCAGGCCGGTGCCGTGCTCGATGCAGTCGAGGCCGGCGTTGATGAGGGCGGGCAGCGCCTCCTCGCCGAAGACGTGCGCGGTGACCCGCGCACCCCGGTCGTGGGCGGCCGCGCTC
>JBBPYA010000330.1:0-6108 GCA_038200385.1 Mycobacteriales bacterium | reverse complement strand
TCCGCGCCGCCCCCGACGCACGTGCCGCCGCCGAAACTGTCGGTGCCGACAGTCATGATGAACCCGTGACTGCCGCCTGACGACCACGCGGACCGCCACCGAAGTTCCACGGCGAGCGGGACAACCTCGTCGCGGGTCCCCCGGGTTGTTTACAGCGCCTTGAGCTCCTCGGTCACTGCGACCACGGACTCCTTGGCGTCCCCGAACAGCATGCTGGTCTGGTCGGCGTAGAACAGCGGGTTGTCGATCCCGGCGAACCCGGAGTTCATCGACCGCTTGAGCACGATCACCGACTTGCTGGCGTCCACGTTGAGTACCGGCATCCCGTGGATCGGCGAGCTGGGGTCGTTGCGGGCCGCCGGGTTCGTCACGTCGTTCGCGCCGATCACGAGGGTGACGTCGGTGCGCTCGAACTGGTCGTTGACGTCGTCCATCTCCTTCTGCACGTCGTAGGGCACGTCGGCCTCGGCGAGCAGGACATTCATGTGACCGGGCATCCGGCCGGCCACCGGGTGGATGGCGAACAGCACGTCGACGCCCTTGGACTCCAACATCGTGGCCATGTCCTTGACCGCGTGCTGAGCCTGCGCGACGGCCATCCCGTACCCCGGTACGACGATCACCCGGTTGGCGTAGGCCATCTGCACCGCGGCGTCCGCGGCGTTCGTCGAGCGCACTGTGCGGTCCTCGCCGCCGTCGGCGCCGGGCGTGGTCGTCGTCCCGCCGAAGCCGCCGGCCACGATCGCCGGGATCGACCGGTTCATGGCCTTGGCCATCAGGTTGGTCAGGATCGATCCGGACGCGCCGACGATCATGCCGGCGACGATCATCGCGGTGTTGTCCAGCGCGATGCCGGCCGCGGCCGCGGACAGCCCGGTCAGCGCGTTCAGCAGCGAGATCACCACCGGCATGTCCGCGCCGCCGATCGGCAGCACCACGAACAGGCCGAGCACTGCGGCGAGCACCAGCAGGCCGATGATCCACAGCTGGCTCGCCCCGCCGAGCCCGGCGACGACCGCACACAGCACCGCGCCGGCCAGCAAGGCCGCGTTGATGAACTGCTGGCCCTTGACCCCGAGCGGGCGGCCGGGCAGCAGCTCCTGCAGCTTGCCGAAGGCGACCAGCGACCCCCAGAACGAGATCGAGCCGATCAGCCCGGCGAACAGCGAGCCGACCACGACGTACGCTGGCTCGCCGAGGAACCCGCCGGTGATCCGGAACTCCGACCAGGCGATCAGCGCGACCGCGCCACCGCCGACGCCGTTGAACAGCGCCACCATCTGCGGCATCGCGGTCATCTTCACCTGGCGGGCGGCGGGGACGCCGAGCAGCGCGCCGATCGCCACCCCGAGAGCGATCAGCAGCCAGTTGTGCGTGCCGGGCACGAGCAGGGTCGCCAGCACGGCGACGCCCATTCCGACGGCGGCGATCAGGTTGCCACGGACCGCGGTCCGCGGGCCGGTCAGCCCCATCAGGCCATAGATGAACAGCCCGAACGCGACGACGTACAGCAGCGGGATCAGGGTGGTCACCGGGGCATCGGCCCGGTCACGAGGAAGCTCCGGCGTCCGGCCGCGCCGCCCTGCCGCCGCCGCCCGGTTGGCGGCCCTTGAACATCCCGAGCATCCGGTCGGTGACAAGGAAGCCGCCGACCACGTTGATCGTGCCGAATGCGATCGCGATGACCAGGATGACCTGGTCGAGCACCGAGGGGTTCTGCGCCCGGCCGAGCACGACGATGCCACCGAGCAGCACGATGCCGTGGATGGCGTTGGTGCCGGACATCAGCGGGGTGTGCAGGGTGTTGGGCACCTTGGAGATGACGGCGAAACCCACGAACCCGGCCAGCACCAGGATCGCCAGATTGGCCAGCAGTGTCCCGGTCACTCGTGTCCCTCCCTGCCCCTGCGCGCGGCCCGCCGGCTCGCGGCCGTCACGCGGTCGTGGTGTCCGCGATGATGTCACGCCGTCGGCGGCGCCCGGGCGATGGCGGAGCTACCGCGTCGCGCCCGACGAGCGCAGTTCTCGCCAGGTCTGCCGCACCCCCACCGGCAGGGTGATCTCCGGCGTCCAGCCGAGGACACGACGCGTCAGCGAGGTGTCCAGCCAGGTGCGGGCCACGTCGAACGGGCGACCCGCCCGGAACTGCACGGTGAGCGCCGGGTCGTCAACGACGGCGAGCACGATGTCAGCCAACTCGGCCAGCGTGGTCGGCAGCCCGGACCCGACGTTCAACGTGGCGGGCAGGGCGCCCTGATGGTGGTGGACGGCCACCAGCGCGCGCACGATGTCCTCCACATGGACGTAGTCCCGGGTGGTCGTCGGTGCCCCGAGGATGCGCAGCGGGCCGCCGTAGGCGGCGGAGTTCAGCCAGTGGGCGATCACGCCCTGCCCCGGTGCCGCCGGCTGGCCCGGTCCGTAGGCGTTGGAGATCCGCATGGAGACTCCCGACCCGATAGCGTCGCCGGCCTCGGCCATCCGGGCTTCCAGCGCCAGCTTGGCCGCCCCGTAGGCCCCCCTGGGCCGGGTTGGAGCGGTCTCGGCATAGGGAGGCGGCAGCGCCGGGTCATATACAGTACCGCCGGAGCTCAGCAGGATTACCCGGCGGCAACCGGAGGTCGTCGCCAACGCGTCGAGGACAGCCGCGAATAGCCCGTGATCGGCGGTGATCCCCTCCGGACGCGTCTCAGCAAGGGCAGGATTCACCGTGGACATCGCCCAGAACACGGTCTGTGCCTCCGCGAGCCCGGCGCTGATCCGGCCGGTCCCGGACAGGCATGGCCGATCCCTGGTGAACCGCCGGACCCGCACCCCACCGGCCAGCAACGCCGCGCTGAGCGCGGTGCCGAGGAACCCGTCGGCGCCGACGACGGCCGCGCACGAGTCCGCAAGAGGCCCGTCCCCCACCGTGCTTTCCTGCTCCCTTCCGGTGCCGAGCCGGTGACCCGTCGCCCGCGGCTGCTCGTTGTCGCCTCGACCTACCCGGCCAGCCACAACGATGGCACCCCAGCGTTCGTACGCGACCTGGCCGCCGAGGTCTCCGCAGAGTTTGACACAATGGTTCTTGTGCCGAGCGTGCCCGGCGCTGCGTCCCGGGAGCGATTCGGGTCGCTGTCGGTACGCCGCTTCCGCTACTTCCCGCGCCGCTGGGAGGACCTCGCCGACGGCGCGATTCTGGAGAATCTCCGGGCCCGCAGGTCGCGCTGGGCTCAGCTGCTCCCCTTCCTGATCGCCGAGACCTGGGCCCTGCGGCAGAGCATCGCCGACCATCGCCCGGACGTGGTGCACCTGCACTGGATGATCCCGCAGGGCATCCCGGCCCTCGTGGTTGCGCGGCGGTTGCCCTGGGTCGTGACCACGTTGGGGGGCGACGTCTACGCCCTGCGCGACCCGGTGTCGCAGCGCCTGAAGCGTGCGGTCCTTCGCCGCGCCGCGGCCGTCACCACTATGAACGCCGACATGCGGCGGCGGCTGGTGGAACTCGGCGCGCCCCCCGAGGACACCCACGTCCTCCCTATGGGCGTGGACCTCGCCGGTGTCCGGTCGGTGCCGCGGGCGCCGGTGCCCGGCCGGTTGCTGTTCGTCGGACGGCTGGTGGAGAAGAAGGGCCTCGCCGTACTGCTGGCCGCGCTGCGCCGGCTCCCCCGCGAGCTTGCCTGGTCCCTGACCGTGGTCGGGGACGGCCCGCTGCGGGCGTCGCTGGAGGCTGCCGCGGCGGGCCTTGCCGTGCAGTTCCTCGGGCAGCAAAGCAGGACGGAGCTGTACGCCCAGTACGCCGAGGCCGAGATCGTCCTGGTGCCCTCCGTGCCCGCGGCGACCGGCGACCAGGACGGGCTGCCCCTGGTGCTCCTGGAGGCGATGGCCGCGGGTGCGGCTGTGGTCGGCTCGGACCTGCCGGGCATCAACGAAGCCGTAGAGCATGGCCGCAGCGGCCTGCTCGTCCGGCCGGCCGACCCGGAGGCGCTTTCGGCGGCGCTGCGGCGCCTGCTGGGCGACCCGGCGCTGCGTGCACGACTGGGCGAGCAGGCGCGAACCACCGCCGACACCTTCTCGCTGCCCGCGGTCGGGGTGGAGTACCGCGACGTGCTGCGCGGAGCCATCCACGCCGTTCGCTAGGGTCGGCCCGCTCGTCCCGTCGTCCGCGAGGTGTCAGTCCATGAGCGTCTCCCGGCAGCAGCAGCTGGCCTACAGCGAACTGCAAGCTGAGATGGCCGACGAGGCGGGCCGGCGGCAGAAGGTGCGCAAGATGCTGCGGGTGATTGCGCACTTCCGGGGGACCGAGGACCTGTCCGGGCTCACCGTGGTGGACATCGGCTGTTCCCTGGGCTGGTTCGTGGAGGAGGCAAGCCGCGCCGGCGGGACGGCCGTCGGCGTGGACATCGACGTACCGGGGCTGACCCGGGCCGCCCGCGAACGATCTCCGGGCCCGTGCTTCGTCTGCGCCGCGGGTGACCGGCTGCCGCTTCCGGACGGGAGTGTCGACCTGCTGGTCTTCAACCACATCTACGAGCACGTCGTCGATCCGGACGCGGTGATGGCCGAAATCCGGCGGGTGCTGTCCCCCGACGGAATCGCCTATCTGGGGCTGGCCAACCGGTTGGGGGTCGTCGAGCCGCACTACAAGCTGCCGTTCCTGTCCTGGTTGCCGCGCGGGCTGGCGCATCGCTACGTCGCCGCGTCCGGCCGGGCCTCGCATTACCACGAGCAGTTCCGGGTCCTGCCGGCGTTGCGCCGGATGGTCGGCGGCCTGTACGTGCACGACTACACCTTCGCGAGTCTCGCTGCCCCGCAGACCTTCGCCGCCGGGGACGTCGTGCCGGCAGCCGCGCCGACCGTGTTCCGTCGGCTCGTTCGCGGCGCCCGGGATGTGCTGCGTCCGTTAGCCCCGACGTACATCTGGATCGCCTGCAAGTCACCCCGGCGCCCGGCGGGACCGGAGCTGCCGATCCCGCCCGATGCGCTTACGACGCTGTTGGCGCTGCACCCGTAGCCGCCGAGTGCCGCCTCAACCGGTCGTCCGGGTCACGCAGCTCCTGGCCAGTACCTCGTCGTCGTAGTCCGGCGCCAGGGCACCGTCGTCGTCGAGCATCAGTTCCAGCAGCGCCGCGACATTGCGCGCGTACAGCTCGCTGGCGTGCTCGGGCATCGTCGCCGGCAGGTTGAGCGGCGAGGCGATGGTCACGCCGTGCTTGACGACGGTCTCGCCGGGCTCGGTCAGCTCGCAGTTGCCGCCGGTCTCACCGGCCAGGTCGACCACGACGCTGCCCGGGCGCATCCCCTCGACCGCCTCCGCCGTCACCAGCCGTGGCGCCGGCCGGCCGGGGACCAGCGCGGTGGTGATCACGACGTCGAACGTCGCGGTCGCCTCGGTGAGCCGCTTCTGCTGCTCCGCCCGCTCGTCCTCGCTGAGCTCGCGGGCGTAGCCACCCTCACCCGCCGCGTCGATGCCCAGGTCGAGCCACTGCGCGCCGAGGGAGCGGACCTGGTCTGCCACCTCCGGGCGTACGTCGTACCCGGTCGTGCGGGCACCGAGCCGCTTGGCGGTGGCCAGGGCCTGCAGCCCGGCGACACCGACGCCGAGCACGAGCACCATCGCCGGTTTCACCGTCCCGGCCGCGGTGGTCAGCATCGGGAAGAAGCGGGTGGACAGCTCCGCGGCGAGCAGCGCTGCCTTGTAGCCGCCGACATTGGCCTGCGAGGACAGCGCGTCCATCGACTGAGCCCGCGAGATGCGGGGGATGGCCTCCATCGCGAACCCGGTCACGCCGGCCGAGCGCATCCGCTCGACGATCTCGGGGGAGCCCAGCGGTGAGAGGAACCCGATCAGCATGGTCTCGCCGGACAGCTTGCCGATCTCGTCCTCGGTGGGGGGTGCCACCTTCACCACGACGTCGGTCGACCAGGGGTCCCCGATCGTGGCTCCGGCCTCCTCGAACTCCGAGTCCGGGATCAGCGCGCCGCGCCCGGCCGCGGACTCGACGACGACCCGGACGCCGCGATCGGCCAGCCGCTTGACGACCTTGGGGACCATCGCTACCCGACGCTCCCCGTCCCTGGATTCCCGCGGCACGCCGATTGTGGTGGGCACGTCGCGATGATGTCATGCGG
>JBBPYA010000329.1:0-10878 GCA_038200385.1 Mycobacteriales bacterium | reverse complement strand
CGGGGCGATAGCCCTCGGGCACCCGCTGGGCTGCTCGGGTACCCGGATCCTGGTCACCCTGCTCGGTCGGCTGGACCGCTCGGGGGCGGCCACCGGCCTGGCCACGATGTGCGTGGGCGTCGGGCAGGGCGCGGCGCTGGCCGTCCGGCGGGTCTGAGTGCGCTCCCGCGGAGCCGCCGGGCCGTCCCTGGTCGGGACTGCTTACCGATCGGCGGCTATTCTGCGACAGACCCACCAATCCGGTCGCCGATCTGCTTTCCTGGCTGGTATGGCGCAGTCGACCCAACTCCCGGTCCAGCCGGCGACCCGAACCGAGCGGATCGTGCCCCTCGTCATCCGCCTCACCGCCGGACTGCTGTGGTTGTCCAACGTCGGGTGGAAGGTCCCACCCAATTTCGGTAAATCCGGCAACAGCTGTGGCGGTCTGTGCGGCTACGTCCAGGACGGCATCGACCATGGTGTGGTCCCAGGGTGGTCCTGGCTGATGGAAAATCTCGTCCTGCCCAACCTGACCCTGTTCGGCTACGCCACCCTCTTCCTCGAGTTCACCCTGGCCGTGCTGCTGCTGACCGGGACGTTCACCCGGGCCGCCGCGGTCGGTGGATTCCTGCAGAGCATCGCGATCGGGTTGAGCGTGGCCAACACCTCCGGCGAGTGGTACTGGAGTTACCTGCTCATGGCCGCCCTGCACGTGGCCGTGTTTGGTATGGCCGCCGGCCGCTACTACGGCGTGGACGCCCTGCTGCGGCAGCGACCGACGCTGCCCCGATGGATGGCGGCGATCACGTGAACCAGCAGGTACAGCGGACCGTCAGCGTCGTCGTCGCGGCGTACGGCCTGGTCGTGATCGTCGCCAACGCCCGGACCGGTCTGTTCCCCACGCAGTACACCAAGGACTGGGTGCTCTTCGGGGGCGGCGGGTTCCCCGGTGACCTCGGGCGCAACATCTTCGCCGGGTCCATCGCCTTCGGGGTACTTTTGCTGATCATGGCAGCCGTCGTGTGGTTCGTCACCGGCCAGCCGGCGGCCCGACCGATCGGCGCGGTCGCGATCCTGTTCGGTCTCCTGTTGCTGGTGCTCTATCGCGACAGCGGCAACCTGCTCGCCGCCCGACCCGGGGTGGCCGCGGTCCTCGTGGCGATCGGAGTGTTCCTGGTCGCCTCGACCCTGACCGTCGACCAGGCCCCCGTGGGGCCCGGCGCGCGCGCAAAGGCGCGCCGTTGATGGCGGCTCCTGATAGCGGCCGCTGCGCCGCGCCGAATCCGAGCGGGCCGCGATGAGCCGGGTCGCCCTGCTCGGTGCCGCAGCCGCGCCGCTGACCGCCCGGCGCTACTACGACGGAGGCGACCCCGGACCGCTGGTGGCTGCGCTGGCCACCGTGCCGGAACTGCTCGAGGTCTTCCTGCCCTTCGTGTCTACGGTCCTCGGCGCGTCCGCCCTGGACGCCAGGACCAAGGAGATCGTCATCGTGCGGACTTCGGCCGTCCTGCGCTGCGAGTACTGCGTCGACACCCACTGTGTAGTGGCCCTGGACGAGGGAGTGACCGTCGCCGAGGTCGGGGTGCTGCGCGATCCCGACACCGCCACCGACCACGTGCTCACCGAGCGCCGGGAAGACGTCCTGGTGCAGTGGGTGGACGCTGTGGCCGGCGGTCGCGGGCCCGTCGCCGACGAGTTGGCCGCCGCGCTGGCGTCCTGCTACGCCGAGCACGAGGTGGTCGAGCTGACCCTGCTGGTCGGGGCCACGATGATGCTCAACCGGTTCTGCACCGCGCTGGAGCTGCCGACCTCCGCCGAGGTGCTCGCCCGGCTGACGGCGGAGGGTCTGCGCGGATGACCGCAATCGCCGCGGCGGTCGAGGCCGGCGTCCTGCCGGGGCGGGTCTGGGTCTACAGCAACTACCACTGCAACCTGGCCTGCAGCTACTGCCTGACCGAGTCCGGGCCCGGTGTCCCGCGCCGCGAGCTGAGTTCCGAGCAGATCCTCGACACCGCGCGGCAGGCGGCCGATCTCGGGTTCACCGCGTTCGGCCTCACCGGCGGGGAGCCGTTCCTGATGCCGCACATGGCCAAGACCCTGGCCCAGCTCGGCGGCATCCTGCCCACCGTGGGCCTGACCAACGGGACGCTGTTCACCGGTCGGCGGCTGGCCGCCGCCGAGGTCCTCGCCGGCACCGATGTCGCGTTGCAGATCTCGCTGGACTCCGCCGACCCGGACGTGAACGACGAGGCGCGGGGCCCGGACAACTTCGCCAAGGTCGTCGACGCCATCCCGGCCCTGGTCGAGCGCGGGATCAACGTCCGGATCGCAACCACCGGCGACATCGGCGTGGAAGAGATGTCCCGGCTCTGCGAGCTGCACCGCGGGCTCGGGGTGCCGGACACCGATCACGTGGTCCGCCCGGTGATCGCGCGGGGTCGCGCCGTGACTGCCGGGACCGGGGTGGCCGCCGGGACCGACAACCTGCCACCGGAACTCACCGTCACCGCCGACGGCGCGTACTGGAGCCCGTTCGGCCCGACCGTCCTGCAGGGTCGCCCGGACACCGACCTGCTGCTCACCCGGACCACAGACCCGCTCAGCGTCCCGGCTCGGACCCTGCTCGGGCTGGTCGAGGGCCGGCCTCCCGGCACGGACAGCACCCTCAACATCCGTTGAGCGTGACCACCCGGGATCCGGTCGGATCCCCTCGTCCACCCGCAGGAGCCGGGGGCGCCGGCAGCGGACGCCGCGCGTCAGCCCGCGTTCAGTGCCCGCCAGGCCGCAGCGGCCGAATCGCGAAGCCGGTCGTGGTGCGCGCGGAACAGCCGCGCGGCGGTGTCACCCGGCCAGGGATCGGGCAGCAACTCCGCTGGTAGCTCCGGGTCGATCTGCGGGAAGCGCCGCCAGCCGTGCACCAGGTCGACCTGCGCGGCCAGCGGGTCCGCGCTGGCCCGGGCGCCGGACCAGGACCGGACGAAGTCCTGGTAGCCGTCGGCGATGGCGTCGACGTCCCACGCCGCGCGCACCATGGCCTGCTCGTCGCCGTACCCGTGCTCGGCCACCAGGCACTGCGCTTCGACCACCCCGGCCCGGTCCAGGACGGCCCGGACCTGCGGCAGCCGGTCGGGTCGCGGTCCGATCCAGACCCCGGGCGCCGGCGTACCGAGTCCGGCCCAGGACAGCCGGGTGCGCAGCAGGTGTCGCTGCCGACGGTCCGGCTCGCGGACCCGGGCCAGCACGACGAGCCAGCGCCGGTCCCAGCCCGGCAGGGACCCGGCGTGGTGGTAGATCCGGTCGGCACCGTCGGCCAGCAGCCCGCGGGCCGCCGCGGTGAGGTGCCACCGGGTTCGCCGCCCGATGCGCTCCGAGGTGATCCAGCCGACGTCGGCGGTACGCAAGAGGGCCTGGCGGGTCGCCTTCTCCTCGACTCCGAGCCGGCCGAACACCTCGATCAGGGCCGTGGTCCAGGCCGGCTCCTGCGAGGGCAGGATCAGCTCGCCCAGCACGGTGAACAGCAGTCCCCGGGCACCGGGCGAGCCGCCGGCCAGCCGGCGCGAGAGCTCGGGCCGCTCCGATTCCGGCTGCGGCACCGCGGGTCGCGCCACGGGAACCTCCTGACCGGCCGGGTCCGACACCGGACGGAGTCTCGCATCCGGACCGCCGAACAGTCCACAACTCTTGGCAGGACCGTCAAGCAAGTGTAGAACTCAGGGGAGTCCAGCCGTACGCCGAGGAGGCCACCCGATGTCCGAGGACACCCGTACCGGTGCCGCACCCGCCCCGACCGGGCCGGTGAGCCGGATCGACTACAGCGAGCGGATCCCGAACAACGTCGATCTGGCCGGTGACCGCCGGCTGCAGCGCGCCCTGGAGAGCTGGCAGCCGAAGTTCCTGGACTGGTGGCGGACCCTCGGGCCGGCGCTGCCCACCAAGGACGTCTACCTGCGCACGGCCATCGCCGTCGGCCGCGACGGGTGGGCGCACTTCGACCACGTGCCGATGGAGGAGTACCGCTGGGGGATCTTCCTGGCCGAGCAGGACCCGGACCGGACGATCTCCTTCGGCAAGCACAAGGGCGAGCCGGCCTGGCAGGAGGTGCCGGGGGAGTACCGCGCGGAGCTGATGCGGCTGATCACGGTGCAGGGTGACACCGAGCCGGCGTCGGTGGAGCAGCAGCGGGTGCTCGGCGAGACCGCGCCGAGCCTGTACGACCTGCGCAACCTGTTCCAGGTCAATGTCGAGGAGGGCCGGCACCTGTGGGCGATGGTGTACCTGCTGCAGGCCTACTTCGGGCGGGAGGGCCGGGCCGAGGCCGAGCAGCTGCTCAAGCGCAATTCCGGGGACCTGGACTCGCCGCGGATCCTCGGCGCGTTCAACGAGGCGACCACCGACTGGCTGCAGTTCTTCATGTTCACCTACTTCACCGACCGGGACGGCAAGTACCAGCTCGGCACCCTCAAGGAGTCAGCGTTCGACCCGCTGGCGCGCACCTGTGAGTTCATGCTCAAGGAGGAGGCCCACCACATGTTCGTGGGCACCACCGGGGTGCAGCGCACCGTGGAGCGCACCGCGGCGGTGATGGCCGAACTGGACACCACCGACCCCGCTGCGGTACTCGCGGCCGGTGTGATCCCGCTGCCGGTGATCCAGAAGTACCTGAACTTCCAGTTCTCGGTGTCGATGGACCTGTTCGGGTCGGAGCGCTCCTCGAACGTCGCGGCGTACTACACCGCCGGGTTGAAGGGCCGCTGGCAGGAGACCCGGCGCAAGGACGACCACGTCCTGCTGGAGGCCAGCCGGGAGGTGAACGTCGTCAGGGACGGTGAGATCCGCGCCGAGACCGTGCCGATGCTGATCGCGCTGAACGCCGACCTGCGCGATGAGTACGTCGCCGACTGCGAGAACGGCGTACGCCGGTGGAACCAGGCGCTGGAGGACGCCGGCCGCCCCGAGCGGCTGGTGCTGCCGCACGAGGGCTTCAACCGCCAGGTCGGCGCGTACGCCGGGCACCACGTCAGCCTGGAGGGGCACTTGTTGGACGAGGCCGACTGGGATGCCCAGGTGCAGGACTGGCTGCCCACCGACCAGGACCGGGCCGAGGTGGCGGGCCTGATGGTGGCGCACTACGAGCCCGGCGAGTTCGCCGGCTGGATCGCCGCACCGAAGGTCGGGATCAACGACCAGCCGGTGGAGTTCGACTATGTCCATTTAGCCGAGCTGCGCTCGACCGGTCCTACCTTGGCCGAGCTGCGCTCGACTGGTCCTACCTCGCGCGAGGAGGCGCTGTCCTGATGTCCGAGCAGTCCGGGTCAAGGATCGTGGTCGACTTCGACACCGCCCCGGAGCGCTACCGGCACTGGCGGCTGGACATCGACGACGAGATCGCGACGCTGACCCTCGCCGTCGACGCCGACGGTGGCTTGGTGCCCGGGTACGAGCTGAAGATGAACTCCTACGACCTGGGCGTGGACATCGAGCTGTACGACGCGACGCAGCGGCTGCGCTTCGAGCATCCCGAGGTCAAGGCCGTGGTCGTGACCGGCGGCCTCGAGCGAATGTTCTGCGCCGGCGCGAACATCACGATGCTGGCCCAGTCGCCGCACGCCTGGAAGGTGAACTTCTGCAAGTTCACCAACGAGACCCGCAACGGCATCGAGGACGCCACCGCGAACTCCGGGCAGACCTGGATCGCCGCGGTGAACGGGACCGCGGCCGGCGGCGGGTACGAGCTGGCGCTGGCCTGCGAGCAGATCGTGCTGATCGACGACGGCTCGTCCACCGTGTCGCTTCCCGAGGTGCCGCTGCTCGGCGTCCTGCCGGGGACCGGGGGACTGACCCGGGTCGTGGACAAGCGGCTCGTCCGCAAGGACCACGCGGACGTGTTCGCCACCAAGTCCGAGGGGATCCGCGGTGAGCAGGCCGTGCGGTGGCGGCTCGTGGACCGGACGGTGCCCCGCGCCCGCTTCGCCGACACGATTGCCGACATCGCGGCCGACGCCGCGGCCGGCTCGGCCCGGCCGGGCGGGCTCGGCGTGCCGCTGAGGCCGCTGGCCCGCGAGGACGGCACACACTGCCTCGGCTACCCCTATGTCCAGGCCCGGCTCGACCGCGCGGCCCGACGGGTGGACATCACCGTGAGCGGTCCCGACGCCTCGCCACCGGCTGACGCCGACGCGGTCCGCGCGCAGGGCGCGGACTACTGGCCGCTCGCGGTGACCCGCGCGCTGGACGACCTGATCCTGCGGCTGCGCACGAACGAACCCGATCTGGGCACCTGGGTGCTCCGGACCGTGGGGGACCCCGACCGGGTGCTGGCCTACGACGGGCAGCTCGCCGAACTCGCCGAAGACTGGTTCGTCGCCGAGGTGCGGCACTACTACAAGCGCACCCTCAAGCGCCTCGACGTCACCAGCCGGACCCTGGTCGCGGTCATCGAGCCGGGCAGCTGTTTCGCCGGCCTGCTGTTGGAGCTGGTGCTTGCCGCCGACCGCCAGTACATGCTCGACGGGGTGTACGAGGACCGTGACGACGAGCAGCGCCCGGCGACGATCACCGTCACCGCGGCCAACGACGGTGCCTACCCGATGGGCAACGGGCTGTCCCGGCTGCACTCGCGGTTCTGGCGCCGGGAGGAGGAGCTGGCCGCCGTCCGCGACCGGGCGACCAAGGCATTGGCCGCCACCGAGGCCGAGGAGCTGGGTCTGGTGACGATGGCGCTGGACGACATCGACTTCGAGGACGAACTGCGGATCGTGCTCGAGGAACGCGCCTCGCTGTCCCCGGACGCCCTGACCGGGATGGAGGCCAACCATCGCTTCGTCGGCCCGGAGACGATCGAGACCAAGATCTTCGGCCGGCTCACCGCCTGGCAGAACTGGATCTTCATCCGGCCCAACGCCGCGGGACCCGAAGGCGCGTTGCGTCGCTTCGGCACCGGACAACGGGCAGCATTCGACGTGAACCGGGTCTGACCGCCCGCCGTACCGCGCCCGCACCCGCCGCGTCCCCGAGGAGCCCACCGCAATGCCCTACGTCATCGCCGGGCCCTGCATCGACGTGATGGACCGGTCCTGCATCGAGGAATGTCCGGTGGACTGCATCTACGAGGGAGCCCGCAAGCTGTACATCAACCCCAAGGAGTGCATCGACTGCGGGGCCTGCGAGCCGGTCTGCCCGGTCGAGGCGATCAGCCAGGACCGCCGCGTCGCCGAGGAGTACGGCGACCACGTCGAGGACAACGTGCACTTCTTCAGCCAGACCCTGCCCGGCCGCGACGAGCCACTGGGCACACCGGGCGGCGCGTCGGTCACCGGGCCGATCGGGGTCGACACCCCGATGGTCTCCGAAGCCTGAACCGTTGTGGTCACTCCCCCACACAATGAGGGTGGCCGGACCGGGGGTGTCGGCGGCGACCCGCCGCGGTAGGTCCCGGCCGCGCCGCCCATTGTGTGGCTAGGGTCTCAGCCGCTCTTGCGGCGGTGGGTGCGCTTGCCGCTCCCGACCCGCTGGGTCTCGTGCACCGAGCCCTCCGCACGGGAGGCCTCCTCGTGCAGGTGGGTCCGCTGCTTCTTGCGCTCCAGCGCCTGCCGGAACGCGTCCTTCACGTCGACCGGCTCCTTCGCGTCGGTGTTCGTGTCGGTGTCGGTGTCGGCGTCGGCATCCGGGTCCGCGGTTGGGTCGTGGTCGGGCATGCCGCCAGCCTGGCACGCGGGCGGTAGCGGATTCCAGCCGGTCGGCCGGTTAGCGTGCAGGTGATGAGTCGGGTCTGGTACGTCTCCTACGGCTCCAACATGTCCTCGGTCCGGTTCGCGTGCTACCTCCAAGGAGGTTGCCCGCCCGGCGGCTCGCGCATGAACCCCGGTGCCCGCGACCGCAGGCTGCCGAACCGGTCGGTCCCGGTCGACCTTCCCGGTACGACGTACTTCGCGGGTGAGTCACCGCAGTGGGGCGGCGGGGTCGCCTTCTACGACCACGACACACCGGGGTTCACCGCGGCCCGCGGCTACCAGGTGACCGCCGCGCAGCTCACCGACATCGCGGCGCAGGAGATGTACCGCGTCCCTCGCGAGGGTGACCCCCTCGAGCAGGTGATCCTCGCCCCGCTGGACGGCGGGCGGCACACCGTCGGACCGGGACGCTACGAGACCCTGATCCAGGTCGGCACCCTGGCGGACCGGCCGCTGCTCACCTTCACCTCCCCGCACGGCGCCGACCACGTCGAGCGCACCCGGCCCGCCCCGGCGTACCTGGCGGCGATGACGACCGGGCTGCGGGAGATCCGCGACTGGGACGACGACCGCATCGACGCCTACCTGAGCTCGCTGCGGTGACGACGGTGCTTTTCGCGGCAAGCACGGACTGAGTAGGGTCCGCCGCACCACGTCAGCCCCCGGAGGTGCTCGATGCGCGGCGACCCGTCACCCCAGCTGTCCCGGCGGCGGCTGCTCGGCCTGCTCGGGGCCGGCGGCGTCACCCTGGTCGGGTCCTCCGCCTGCGGCGGCGGCAGCCTCGGCGGCGGGTCCGGCCAGACCGCCGGCGGCACCGAAGGTGGCGGCACCGTCAAGATCGGCCTGGTGATCCCGCAGGCCGGCACCTACACCCCGCTGGGTGTGGACATGCAGCGCGGCTGGGAGCTGTGGCTGGCCAACCACGGCAGCAAGCTCGGCGGGTACGACGTGGAGACCGTGCTGGCCGACGAGGGTGAGGGCCCCGACACCGGCGTACCGGCCATCCAGGGTGTCCTGCAGAACCAGGGGGTCGACCTCGTCGTCGGGATCGTCAACTCCGCGACCGCGCTGGGAGCGGCCGACAGTTTCGCCGAGGCCAAGAAGGTGCTGATGATCGCCAATGCCGGCGCCGCGGCGATCACCGGCGAGTCCGGAAACCCCTACGTCTGGCGCTCGTCGTTCGTCAACGCCCAGGTCGTCGTACCCATGGCGCAGTACCTCGCCGCCCAGAAGATCGGCCCGGTCTACGTGATGTCCGCGGACTATGCGGCCGGGCAGGAGGTGGTTGCCGGCTTCACCACGGCGTTCGAGGCCGCCGGGGGCACCATCGCGGGTCAGGCGCTCACCCCGTTCCAGACCACGCAGGACTTCCAGCCGTTCCTGTCCGGGATCCAGGCCGCCAAGGCGGCCGCGACGTTCGTCTTCTACTCCGGCGGTGAGGCGGTCTCCTTCGTCCAGCAGTACGCCGACTTCGGCCTGAAGGACTCGATCCCGCTGTACGGATCGGGTTTCCTCACCGAGGGCAGCGTGCTGCAGGCGCAGGGCGACACCGCGCTCGGCATCCGGACGTCGCTGCACTACTCGACCGAGATCGACAATCCGGCCAACGTCTCGTTCGTCCAGCTGTACCAGGACGCGCACGGCGAACTGCCAACCTGCTTCTCCATGCAGGTCTGGGACGCGGCCAACGTGCTGGACCGGGCGCTGAGCACGGCCACGGACCTGTCCGGGGACGCGGTGTCCCAGGCTCTCGGCGACGTCGGGACGATCGACGACAGCCCGCGCGGGTCCTGGTCGTTCAACGGCCAGACCCCGGAGCAGACCTTTTACCTGCGCGAGGTCACTCAGGGGGAGGGCGAGCTGATCAACAGCGTGGTCGAGGATCTCGGC
Organism: Mycobacteriales bacterium; assembly: GCA_038200385.1. Lineage (GTDB taxonomy): Bacteria > Actinomycetota > Actinomycetes > Mycobacteriales > Geodermatophilaceae > JBBPYA01. The sequence goes on along the minus strand of JBBPYA010000329.1, from coordinate 1,279 downwards.
ACCTTCGCACAGCCGTGACGTGATGGCAGGAGGACCCTGGCGGTGATCGGCTGGCTGGACGCCAACCTGGTCAGCATCCTGAACGGCGTCGCGATCGGGGCGCTGCTGTTCATCCTCGCGATCGGCCTGTCGATCGTGTTCGGGATGATGGACGTGCTCAACCTGGCCCACGGCGCGTTCTACCTGGCCGGGGCGTACCTGGCCTACGAGTTCATCGGCGTCGAGTCCAGCTGGTGGGGCTGGCTCGCGGCCCTGGTCGCGGCCAGCCTGCTCGGCATGCTCGCCGGGGGGGCGCTGTCCGGGCTGACCGAACCGCTGGCTCGCAGGCCGCACCTGGATCAGGCCCTGCTGACCCTCGGGGTGGCTCTCGTGGTGGCACAGATCCTGTCCATCACCTTCGGCGACGACGTGCTGCGGATCGCCGCGCCGCCCGGGCTGGACGGCGCCGTGCAGGTGTTCGGGAACACCTACCCCGCGTACCGGCTGGCGCTGATCGTGGTCGGTCTGCTGATCGCGCTCGCGGTGTATGCCGTGGTGGAGCGCACCACCGTCGGGGCCCTGATCCGCGCCACGGTCGCCGACCGGCAGATGGTGGCCGCCATGGGCATCGACAACCGCCGGGTGAAGCTGGCCGTCCTCGGCGCCGGCTCCGCGCTGGCCGCGGTGGCTGGTGTGCTGGGCGGACCGATCTACGGCGCGGGCCCCGGCCTGGACGAACGCATCCTGATCCTGGCCCTCGTCGTGGTGGTCATCGGCGGGCTCGGCTCCATCCGCGGTGCGTTCGTGGGCGCGCTGGTGATCGGACAGGTGGAGTCCCTCGGCCGCGCCCTGCTCCCGGACCTGGCCTCGTTCGTGCTGTTCGGCGCGCTGGCACTGGTCCTCGTCGCCCGGCCGAGTGGGCTGTTCGGATCCCGGGTGGGCCGGTGACCGCACCGCGGGACCGATCCGGTACCGCGGCGCTGACCGCCCGGGCGGCCGACCCGGACCAGGCGGTCGCGGGCCGGCGCGGTGCGATCGGCAGGCGGCTGCCGCTGGCGGTGCTGGCCGTCGGCCTGGCCCTGGTGCCGTTGTTCGTCGCGCCGTACGAAACCGGGATCCTGTCCAGGATCCTCGTGTTCGGCCTGCTCGCGGCCAGCCTGGACCTGCTCGTCGGCAGCACCGGGCTGCCCGCGCTCGGGCACGCGGCCTACTTCGGGGTCGGGGCGTACACCGCGGGCTGGCTGTCCATCCACGTGACGGCCGAGGGGCCGGTGGTGCTGCTGGCGGCCACCGCGGCCGG
>JBBPYA010000328.1:0-2740 GCA_038200385.1 Mycobacteriales bacterium | reverse complement strand
TTGCCGCTGGCCCGGTACGCCAACCTGCTCGTGGACGCGGCCGGCGGACCGGCAGCGGCGTTCGAAACCTTGATGCGGGACCGCTTCCGCTCGGGGCTCGCCGAGCACACGACGACCACGGTCGACCAGAGGGCGCTGACCCTGACCGCGCGGATCGCCGTGGAGTTGACCGCATCGAGCGGTACGCCGGTCTCCTACTCCGATCCGTCACCCGGTTCCAGCGACCTGCTGCTGGCGGTCCTGCGCGAGCACGGGGACCGGGGCCCGGTCGAGGTGTTGACGCCGACCGCCGAGGATCCGGCTAGTCGGCTGGTCCGCCGGCGACTGCGGGCCCACGACGTCTATCGCGAGCGGCTCCCCCTCGACGAGGGTGTCCCCGAGCTTGACCGCCCGGTGACGCACGTGACCTGCTTGCCTGCGCCCGGCCGTCCGGTGACGAGCGCGACCGACCTCTTGACCCAGATCGAGGCGATCGCCGTACCGCTGGACTACCCACAGCAGGCCGTCGTGCTGGGGCCGGCGAGCGTCCTGTGCGGTTCGTCCGCCGACCCGGAGTCGACTGCCATCCGAGATGCCCTGCTGCGTGCCGGCCATGTCGTCGCGATTGTCCGGTTGCCCGCCGGCCTGGTCACGGTCCGCTCCCGACAACGACTCGCCGTGTGGATCCTCGGTCCTGCTGCCTACCGCCGGTCGTCGGAGACGTTCACCTATGTGGCCGACCTCGTCAACGAGAGCCTGACGCCGGCCGTCATCGATGACCTCGTGACCGACCTGCTGGCCGCCACAGGTGGTCGCGAGCTGCACCGAGCCCACGCGCCTAGGTTCGTCCGGTCGGTGGCCACCCGCCTTCTGATCCCGCCGGGTCGCAGCCTGGTCGAGCGGGGTGCCGTGACCGCCGCACCGGACCCCACATCCGCCGCTGAGCTCGTCATCCGGGCGAGCGACACCGCCCACCAGCTCGGCGCGCCATGGCCGACGGCCGCCCTTCCCGGACTCACGGTCCGGCGGGACGGCGGCGCGGCTGCGACGTCCACGGTCGGAGAGGCGCTGACCGCCGGGCACCTGCGCAGCGTGCGTGGCAACCGGCTGCGCGGCGAAGACGTGGGTCACGGAGCTGGCCTACCGGTCCTCGGGGTCGCCGAACTGCTGGGATCGTCGCGGGTGGGCGCTCGGTCCATCGGGCAGTTCGCCTTTGCCCGCTATGACACCGGTCGGCTGACGCAGCCGGGCGACGTGGTGTTCTGCACGGGTCCGCGTCCGCGCGCGATGGTCGACCCCACCGGCGCGTCGGTGGTCGAGTCACCGGCCCGCGTCCTGCGGATCGACGCGGGCGACCCGGGGGGCGTGCACGCCGAGGTGTTGGCGGCCGACATCAACGAGCAACCCGCGACCGCCCGCGCGTGGCGGTTGTGGCCAGTACGCCGGGTGCCGGAGGAGACCCGCCCCGGCTTCGACGCCCTGCTGCGCGAGGTGGCTCGGATCCGCGAGGACCTGCGCGTACGAGAACGGTTGCTCGACCAGTTCGCCCAGACCGTGACCGACGGGGTCACTGCCGGCCAACTCGGCGTCGCTGCCAGCAGCGCCGAGACATCCCACCACCCGACGAAGGGACGCTGACGTGCCACCGAGGAAGAAGGTCGACACCGGCCCGACAACCATGAAAGAGCTCAAGGACACGATGTGGAAGGCCGCGGACAAGCTGCGCGGCTCGATGGACGCCTCGCAGTATAAGGACGTCATCCTGGGGCTCGTCTTCCTCAAGTACGTCTCCGACGCCTTCGACGAGCGGCGGGCGCAGATCGCCACCGAGCTGGCGGCCGAGGGGCTGGACGAGGACCAGATCGCGCAGGTGATCGACGACTACGACGAGTACACCGGGCACGGCGTCTTCTGGGTTCCCACGACCTCGCACTGGACCTACCTCGCCGAGCGCGCCAAGGGGATCGAGGGCGGCCGGGGCGAGGCGCCACGGACCATCGGATCGCTGGTCAACGACGCGATGACGCACATCATGGGGTCGAACCCATCCCTGGCCGGCACGCTGCCCACGATCTTCAACGCCGACAACGTCGACCAGCGCCGGCTCGGGGAACTGCTGGATCTGTTCAACTCCGCGCGCTTCACCGGCCAGGGATCAACGAAGGCCCGGGACCTGCTGGGTGAGGTGTACGAGTACTTCCTGGGCAAGTTCGCCGCGGCCGAGGGCAAGCGGGCCGGCGAGTTCTACACCCCGCCCGCCGTGGTGCGGGTCCTCGTCGAGGTCCTGGAGCCCTACCGCGGCCGGGTGTACGACCCGTGCTGCGGGTCCGGCGGCATGTTCGTGCAGACCGAGAAGTTCCTGGAAGCGCACCAGCGCGAGGGCTCGGACATCTCGGTGTACGGGCAGGAGAACAACGAACGGACGTGGCGGCTGGCCAAGATGAACCTGGCCATCCACGGCCTCAACGGCAACCTGGCCAGCCGGTGGGGCGACACCTTCGCCCGGGATCAGCACCCCGACGTGATGGCCGACTTCGTGCTCGCCAACCCGATGTTCAACCAGAAGGACTGGGCACGCAGCGAGAAGGATCCCCGCTGGAAGTACGGTGTGCCGCCGGTCAACAACGCGAACTACGCCTGGATCCAGCACATCATCGCCAAGCTGGCGCCCGGTGGCCGAGCCGGCGTCGTGATGGCCAACGGCTCGATGTCCACGAACTCCGGAGGCGAGGGCGAGATCCGCGCCCAGCTGGTCGAGGCC
>JBBPYA010000327.1:0-11911 GCA_038200385.1 Mycobacteriales bacterium | reverse complement strand
GGCGATCCTGACCGAGGGCCACGTCAGCGCCGACTTCACCATCGTCGGCTCCGGACCCAACGGCGCGAGCCCGCACCACGAGCTGTCCGACCGGGTCATCGAGCGCGGGGACGTGGTGGTCGTCGACATCGGCGGGACGACCGCGGAGGGGTACTGCTCGGACAACACCCGCACCTACGTCTGCGGCGGCCGGCCGGAGGCGGAGGTGACGGAGTACTACGCCGTACTCCTGGCCGCGCAGCAGGCGGCCACCGCGGCGGTCCGGCCGGGAGTGACCCCGCACGAGGTGGACGCCGCCGCCCGCGACGTGATCACCGCGGGCGGGTACGGCGAGTTCTTCATCCACCGCACCGGCCACGGGATCGGGCTGGAGGGTCACGAGGAGCCCTACATCGTCGCCGGGAACACCGAACCGCTGCAACCGGGGATGGCGTTCTCCATCGAGCCCGGGATCTACCTGCCGGGCCGGCACGGCGCACGGATCGAGGACATCGTGGTCTGCACCACCGACGGCGCGGACCCGCTGAACGTGGTCGATCGCGGCCTGACCGTGCTGGCGGGGTGAGCGTGGAGGAGACCGACCGGCAGATCGTCGCGGTGCTCAGCGCGGACGGCCGGGTCAGCTACACCGACCTGGCCGAACGGGTCGGGCTGTCGGTGTCCGCCGTACACCAGCGGGTCCGCCGGCTGGAGCAGCGCGGCGTGATTCTCGGCTACAGCGCGCGGCTGGACCACGAAGCCATCGGCCTGCCCCTCACCGCATTCGTGTCGATCCACCCGAACGACCCGGCCGCGCCGGACGACGCACCGGAGCGGCTGGCGCACCTGGGCGCGATCGAGGCCTGCTACTCCGTCGCCGGCGTCGAGAGTTACATCCTCAAGGTCCGGGTCGCCAGCCCGGCCGCCTTGGAGGGCCTGCTGCAGGACATCCGGGCCGCGGCCGGGGTCTCGACGCACACCACAGTCGTGCTCTCGATCCCGTACGAGGACCGTCCGGTCGGCTGACCGGGCGGTGCCGACGGACTACCTTCGGCACGATGAGGGATCGGGTGTACCCGCCGGTGATCGGGCTGGCCAAGCTCGTGTTCCGGCTGCTCGGCTTCCGGTGGCACCTGCGCGGCGTCGAGAACATCCCGCGCAGCGGCGGCGCGGTCCTGGTCAGCAACCACGTGAGCTATCTGGACTTCATGATCTGCGGGTACGCCGCCGAGCCCGCGGGGCGGCTGGTGCGCTTCATGGCCAAGGAGGCGGTCTTCCGCAACTGGTTCGCCGGGCCGCTCATGCGGGGGATGCACCACATCCCGGTCAACCGTCGGGCCGGCGCGCAGGCCTTCAACGACGCGATCCGCGCGTTGCGCGACGGGGAGGTGGTCGGAGTGTTCCCCGAGGCGACGATCAGCCGCTCGTTCGTCCTGAAGAGCTTCAAGCTCGGCGCGGCGCGGATGGCGCTGCAGGCCGACGTACCGCTGATTCCGATGATCACCTGGGGCGGGCACCGGATCCTGACCAAGGGCGGGCACCGCAGCCTGCGCCGCGGGCGGGCGGTCATGGTGACCGTCGGGGAGCCGATACAGCCCGAACCCGGGGACAAGGCAGGTTCGCTGACCCTGCGGTTGCATGCCCGGATGGAGGAGCTGCTGGCCGAGACGCTGCAGCGCTATCCCGACGGCCCCGACCGCCCAGACGAGGACTGGTGGCTGCCCGAACGGCTCGGCGGCAGCGCACCGGACCCGAAGCAGGCCGCCGCCCTGGACGCGGCCGACGCGCTGGACCGCACCGTCGCCGTCGTCCGCGAGCCCCCGCCCATCCCGCCGGCCTGAGCCGGGCGGCCGTCATGAGCAGATCGAGTGCCCCGCCGCTGAACGCCCGCGAGATCGCCGCCGCCAGCGACCTGTCGGCCAGGGTCGAACTGTGGACCACGGCTGTCCGGAACCAACGCGATCCCCACCGGACCGGTTGACCCACCGGCCTGCGCGGGACGCCTGCCACGGCCTCCAGGATCGGGACATAAAGGTCCGCGCGGTTTGTCCGTCAGCGAGCGTCCGGTCTCCGACCGGGTGAGCGTCCACCTCCAAGCACCCACGCCGCGTATCCGATGAAGACGACCCCGCCGCCGGCACCGGCCGCCGCGCTCGGTGCCAAGTCGCTGGCGAGTCCGAGACATGCCGCAGCCACCGCGACGACTGCCACCACCACGCCGGTGAGCGCAAGGCCACGACCATGGAAGATCTTCGCCAGCGGGATGAAGTGAACGCCGACGACGAACAGCGTCCATGCCGCGACGTAGGCCTGCTGCCCGACCGCGGCGAGCAGCAGGTTCCCGCCCACGATCAGGACCACCTCGACCGCCCCCGTCAGCCAGTAGCTGCGGCGGACCCGCGGGTCCTCCATCGGTCAGCCCCCGGCCGCGACGCCGGCCCGGCGCGGGTCCGCCGCGGCGCTCAACTCCCCGTCCGGCGCCTGCAGCGCCGCGCCGACCCCGCCGAAGTACATCGAGTGCCGAGGGTGCCGTCGCACCGTCATCGCCCGACCGTCGGGCAGGGCCGGCGACCCGGCCAGCGGGAGATCCTCCTCGGCCTCGAGCTGGATGCCACCGTCCGGCAGGTGGTGGACGTGCAGGCGGGGCCGGTCGACCGCCTCCTGCAGACCCCCCCGGCTGGCGGTGAAGGGCGCCAGCACCTGCAGCACGGCGGTGGTGATCCGGTCCGCGCCGGGGCTGCCGATGGCCAGGACGCTGCCGTCGGGACTGCGGCCCACGGTGGGGGTCATGTTGCTGCGCAGCCGCTGGCCCGGCTCCAGGGCCGCGCCGCGGTTGAGTTCCAGCTCGCCGAGGCTGTTGTTCAGCCACAGGCCGGTGCCCGGCACGGTGGCGCCGGAGCCGTAGCCCGCGGACGCGGTGATGGCGCACGCCGAACCGCCGGCGTCGACCACCGAGACATGGATCGTGCTGGGGGCGGCCGGTTCCCGCCAGCCCACGTCCCGCAGCAGGGCGTACGCCGCGGCCTCGCGGTCGTCGGCCACGTCGAGTACCCCGCGCCGGATATCCAGCACCTGCCGCTGCACCGAGGCCAGCCGGGCGGTGTCATGCCCGTCGTCCGGAGCGCCGGGGCCGTCGAGCAGGGTCAGCATGGCGGCGAGCACCGCGCCGCCGATGGCCGGCGGCGGGTTCGTGCGCAAGGACCAGCGGCCGGCCCGGATCGGCAGCGGGCGGCGCGGCAGCGGCCGGTACGCCGCCAGGTCCGCCGCGCTCACCGCACCGCCCCGGGCGGCCATGTCCGCGACGAGACGGTCGGCGAGCTCACCGGTGTAGGCGTCCCGCGCGCCGTACTCCGCGATCCGGGCCAGCGTCCCCGCCAGGTGCGGGATGACCATCGTGTCGCCGGTCACGAGCCACCCGCCGTCCGGCCTGCGCAGCGCCTCGGCGGTCTCGGCGTCCCAGGCCAGCAGGCTGTCACGGACGAACGGGAGGTAGTGCCCGGCCGCCGACCCCAGGGTGAACCCGTCCCGGGCAGCCTCGTACGCCGGCGTGACCACGTCGGTCCAGGGCAGCGCCCCCCAACGCTGCACCGCCAGGTCCAGCCCGGCCAGGATGCCGGGCACCGCCACCGATCCGTGCCCGGCGGTCATCTGCAGCCCGCCGCCGTACCCGGTGCTGATCTCGCGGACGCTCAGCTCACCGGCGACCCCGCCCAGTCCGGGCATCGCCACGTAGCAGTCGACGACGACGGCGTCCTCGTCGGCCGGCCACACCGTCAGGTAGCCGCCCGCGGCCAGCGAGACCACCCCGGGTTCGGTGACCATAGCGACCAGAGCGGCGGCGACCGCCGCGTCCACCGCACCACCGCCGGCCGCACCGGCGCGCACGGCGGCGTCCGCACTGGCCCGGCTGGGCGCCGCGACGGCCAGGCGGGGCGGGCGTCGGGAGGACATCCGCCCATCCTGCAGGTGCCGGCCCGGCGTCGTCCCCCCCCCGCGCGGGCAGCGGCTAGACCAGCGCGGCGGTTGAGGCCTCGTGTGAGGCCCGGGCGGCCTGCCCGGCCCGGTCCAGAGCTGCGTCGGTGCCCGCGTGCTCACGCCACCAGGCCTGCCCGGACTCGGGAAGCGACTGGATCGGGTCGTAGTACTCGTAGCGCCGGGTCAGGGCCTCGGGATCGTCGTGCTCGATCCCGGTGCGGTAGTTCTTCGTCCAGTAGGAGATGCCGCGCTCCCGGTCGTACTCCTCCAACTGGTGCACCCACCGCTTGCCGACGTACGGGACGTCGCAGACCAGTCGTGGGGTGGCGAAGCCGGGCAGGTACCCCATGATCGAGTGCTGCAGCCGCTGCGCCTCGTGGACCGGGATCCGCCAGTGCTCGGCGTTCGGGATCATGTCGCACAGGTAGAAGTAGTACGGCAGGATGCCGGCCTCGTCCTGCAGCGCGAAGCACAGATCCAGCAACTGCTCGGTGCTCGTGTTGACGCCCTTGAGCAGCACCCCCTGGTTGCGCACGTCCCGGACGCCGGCCTCGAGCATCGCCCGGGTCGCCAGCGCCACCGCCGGCGTCACGGACTGCGCGCTGTTGACGTGGGTGTGGATGGCCAGCGAGACACCCCGCTCCCGCGCGGTCCGCGCCAGCCGGCCCATGCCTTCGACGACGTCCGGGGCGCTCCAGTGCTGCGGCAGGCCCATCAGGGCCTTGGTGGCCAGCCGGATGTCGCGGATGGTGTCGATCTCCAACAGCCGGGACACGAACGCCTCGAGGTTCTTGAACGGCATGTTGCCGACGTCGCCGCCGGAGACGACGACGTCGCGGACGCCCGGGGTGCGCAGCAGGTAGTCGATCATCGCGTCGTGCCGGTTGACCGGTTTCAGCTCGAACTTGTGCTTGGCGATCGTCGGTGTGGAGTTGCCGACGAGATCCATCCGGGTGCAGTGCCCGCAGTACTGCGGGCAGGTCGGCAGCATCTCGGCCAGCACCTTGGTGGGGTAGCGGTGGGTCAGCCCCTCGGTGGCCCACATCTCCGCCTCGTGCAGGGAGTCCCGCGCCGAGTGCGGGTGGCTCGGCCAGTCGGTGGCCCGGTCGGACAGCACCGGCAGCATGTAGCGTCGCACCGGGTCGGCGAGCATGGCCCTGGTGCTCGGCACCTCGTGCGGCACCATCGTGTTGAGCATCTGCGGCGGCAGCAGGATCGACATCGTCGCCCGCTGCTGCTGGTCGCGCTCGACGTCGGCGTAGAAGTCCTCGGACAGCAGGTCGCCGTACACCCCGCGCAACTGGCGCAGGTTCTTCACGCAGTTCACCCGCTGCCACTGCGGGTCCGCCCACTGCGCCGCGGTGGCCTCGGCGAAGCCGGGCAGCCGCCGCCAGTCGGGCTCGACGAGCTCGTGGCGCCGGTAAACGTAGGGCTGCTCGGACATCACGACTCCTCGCCGGGATAGATTGATCCTGGTTGACTGCACCCCAGGGTACGGGAGAACCTACCGTGAAACCAAAGACACACCGCAGAATATCCCGCTAAGGGGGCTCGGCAGTACATGAACATCGCGCCACCCGCGGCCTCGGCCATCGGCTTGCACCGCGTGCTCGACCCACCGGGTGCCCTCCCGCAGGCCGCCACCCGGCTGGACAGCGACCCGGCTGTGTACGCCGACGAGGTCCGGGTGCGCATCCAGCGGCTGAACCTGGACGCGGCCAGCTTCCGGCAGCTGTGGACCGCCCACGACGGCGACGGCGAGGCCGTCCGGCGGGCCGTGCTGGAGATCGTGGCCGCCCGCGGCAAGATGCAGAACCCGGTCACCGGATCCGGCGGGATGCTCGTCGGCGTCGTCGAGGAGGTCGGACCGGACTCGCCGCTGGGGCTGCGGGTGGGGGACCGGGTGGCGAGTCTGGTCTCGCTGACGCTGACCCCGCTGCGGATCGCCGACGCGCTGGCCGGCTGGGACGGCCGCAGCGAACAGGTCCCTTGCGACGGGCACGCGATCCTGTTCGGCCGGTCCATCGCAGCCGTCCTGCCCGCTGACCTGGCCCCCGAGCTGGCGCTGGCCGTGCTGGACGTCTGCGGCGCGCCCGCCCTGACCGAACGGGTGGTGCGCGGCTACGGCGCGGGCTGCTCGGTGGCCGTGATCGGCGGCGGCGGCAAGTCGGGGTCGCTGGCACTGGCGGCCGCCCGGCGGGCCGGCGCCGGCCGCCTGGTCGGGGTGGTCCCCACCGAGCACGAGCAGGGGGCGCTGGCCGAGGCGCGGCTGTGCGACGAGGTGGTCCGCGCCGACGCCCGGGACCCCGTCGCCCTGGCCGCGGCGGTGGGGGACCCGGTCGACGTGACCGTCGTCTGCGTCGACGTCCCGGGCTGCGAGCACGGCGCGATCCTGGCCACCCGCGACGGCGGCACGGTGATCTTCTTCTCGATGGCCACGTCGTTCTCGGCCGCGGCGCTCGGCGCCGAGGGCCTGGCCGCGGACGTCACCATGCTGATCGGCAACGGCTACGTGCCAGGCCACGCGGCGTACGCGCTGGAGCTGCTGCGCACCGAACCCGGCGTCCGACGGCTCTTCGAGGCCCGGCTGTGACCCCGTGACCACGACGACAACGACGGCGGCGTTCGTCGACGCCCACGTGCATGCCACCGCGACCGGGCTGGCCCTGACCGGGCTGGCGCTGCACGACGTGACCAGCCTGAGCGGCCTGCTGGACCGGGTCGAGGCGGCCTCGCGGGCCGGGCGCGGCCGGGTCGTGCTCGGCACCGGCTGGGACGACACCGGCTGGCCGGAGCGCCGGCCGCCGACCCGGCAGGAGCTGGACCGGGCGGCGTACGGCGGGGCGGTGTACCTGGCCCGGGTGGACGTGCACTCCGCCGTGGTCTCCTCCGCGCTGCTCGCCGCGACCGCGGGCGTGCGGGCCGAGCAGGGCTACGACGACAGCGGGCACCTCCGGCTGGCCGCGCACCACGCCGTCCGCCGCACCGCCTACGCCGGCGTCACCCCGGACCAGCGCCGGAGCGCGCAGCGGGCCACCCGGGCCTATGCGGCGTCCCTGGGCATCGGCTGCCTGCAGGAGATGAGCGGCCCCGAGGTCGCCGGCCGCACCGACCTGGAGGCCCTTCTGGAGCTGGCCGCGACCGAGCCGGGTCCGGCGGTGCTGGCCTACTGGGGTGAGCTCGGCGGGTTCGACGTGGTCGCCGAGCTGGGGCTGACCGGCGCCGGCGGGGACCTGTTCTGCGACGGCAGCTTCGGCTCGCACACCGCGGCGCTCAGCTCGCCGTACACCGACGCGGCGACCAGCGGCACGCTGCGCTACGCCGCCGAGCAGGTGACCGACCACGTCCGGCGGGCCACCGCCGACGGCGTGCAGGCCGGTTTCCACGTCATCGGCGACGAGGCGATCGACCAAGTGGTCCGGGCGGTGGACGCGGTGGCCGCCGAACTCGGCCTGGACGCGGTCCGGCGGGCCCGGCACCGGCTCGAGCACGCCGAGATGCCTCGCCCCGAGCACGTCGCAGCGATGGCCCGGCTCGGGATGGTGGCCAGCGTCCAGCCGGCCTTCGACGCCACCTGGGGCGGCCCGGACCGGATGTACGCGCTGCGGCTCGGGCCCGGCCGGGCGGCCGCGCTGAACCCGCTGGCCGGCTACGCCGCGGCCGGCGTCGCGCTGGCGCTGGGCTCCGACGCCCCGGTGACGCCGATGGACCCGTGGGGCGGCGTGGCCGCGGCCGTGGCGCACCGCAGCCCCGGCTCCGGCCTGTCGCCGGAAGACGCCCTGCGGGCCGCGACCGCGGGCGGCTGGCACGCCGCCCGCGCCGCCGACCCCGGCCCCGACGCCACGTACGCCGTCTGGGACTGCCCGACCCGCAGCGAGCTGATCGAGCGGGCGCTGGCCGGCGAGCCGGCGCGCTGCCGGCAGACCGTGGTGGCCGGCCGGGTCGTGTACGACGACGCCCAGGAGGAGATCGCATGAGTGCCGCCAGCGGGCCGACCCGAGCCAAGCTGGGACTGCCCGCCGGCACCGTCCGCCGGGCGCGCAGCCTGGCCCGCAAGGCGACCGGTCCGGTCGTCGAGCTGGCCCGGACCCACACGACGGTGTCGGTGGAGCGCGCCGTGCTGCGGCTGGCCGGGATGACCGGCACCGACCCGACGCTGGGCAACGGGGAGATCCCCTGGGTGAACCGGGTCGTGGACACCGTCCGGGACCAGGTGGGCCTGGAGTACGGAGTCGCCCTGCCGGTCTGGCACGAGTTGCGCACCGGCGGGCACGCCGGCCTGGACGACCTCGCCGAGAAGGTCGGCAGCGGCTCGGTCCGGTTCGTCGTCCCCGAGGGCGCGGCCCGGCAACGGGCGGTGCGAGCGAGCACCGCGGCGGCGCGGTCGGGGCTGCGAAAGATCGACCAGCGGCGCAAGGAGCGGGACCGCCTGATCCGGCGGATCGGCAACCCGCCGCAGCGGCCGTGGATCTACCTGATCGTCGCGACCGGGGACATCTACGAGGACATCCCGCAGGCGCAGGCCGCAGCGCGGGCCGGCGCGGACGTGGTCGCCGTGATCCGCTCCACCGGCCAGTCGCTGCTGGACTACGTACCCGAGGGAGCCACCCGGCAGGGCTACGCCGGGACGTACGCCACCCAGGAGAACTTCCGGCTGATGCGGGCCGCGCTGGACGACGTCAGCCGCGAGGTCGGCCGCTACATCCGGCTGACCAACTACGCCTCGGGGCTGTGCATGCCCGAGATCGCCACGCTGGCCGGCCTGGAGCGGCTGGACATGATGCTCAACGACAGCATGTACGGCATCCTCTTCCGCGACATCAACCCGATCCGCACGTTCGTCGACCAGCGGTTCAGCCGGATGGTGCACGCCCGCGCCGGGATCATCATCAACACTGGTGAGGACAATTACCTGACCACCGCGGACGCCGTCGACGACGCGCACACGGTCACCGTCAGCCAACTGCTGAACGAGGCGTTCGCGCACGAGGCCGGCCTCCAGGACTGGCAGCTCGGGCTCGGGCACGCCTTCGAGATCAACCCGGACCTGCCGGAGTCGTTCCGGCTGGAACTGGCCCACGCCATGCTGGCTCGGGAGCTGTTCCCGGCCGCGCCGCTGAAATGGATGCCGCCGACCAAGCACATGACCGGCGACGTGTTCCGGGGCTACCTGCTGGACGGCTTCTTCAACCTGGTCGGCGCCATGACCGGGCAGGGCATCCTGCTGGTCGGGATGATGACCGAGGCGGTGGTGACGCCCTGGCTGTCCGACCGCGACCTGGCGCTGCAGAACGTCCGGTACGTGCTCAACGCCGCCGGCGGCCTGCACGAGGACTTCCGCCCGGCCCGCGACGGGTTCATCGCCGGCCGGGCCAGGCAGGTGCTCGGCGAGGCGGTGGACCTGCTCGACCGGATCGTCGACGACGGGTTGCTGGCCGCGATCGCCGACGGCACGTTCGGCATCACCCGGCGCCCGGCCGACCGCGGCAAGGGTCTGGACGGCGTCGTACGCCGGGCCGAGGGCTACCACAACCCCGCGTTGGACCTGCTCGAGGCGGCACCGGCATGACCGAGCCCCGGATCGTCCGGCCCTACGGCGACACCACTGGTGACGGCATGGTCCAGCTGTCGTTCACGCTGCCGATCCCCTACGAGGACCCGGCGGGGCCGGCGCGGGCCGAGGGCGCCGCGCTGCAACTGGCCGCGAAGATGGGGCTGGACCCGGCGATGGTCGTGCACGCCAAGCCGGTCGGAGCGGCGTTCACGTTCTTCGTCGTCTACGGCAGCGTGACCCACCTGGTCGACCTGTCGGCTGTGCACGTCGTCGAGCGGGAGTACCCGCTACTGAACGCCAAGGAGGTCAACGCCGCTATCAAGACAACGCTACGCCGCAAGCTCGTCGTCCTGGGCGCCTGCATCGGGACCGACGCGCACACCGTCGGCATCGACGCCATCCTCAACGTCAAGGGCTTCGCGGGGGAGAAGGGCCTGGAGTACTACCGGGAGATGCGGGTCGGCAATCTCGGTGCCCAGGTCAGCGTCCCCGAGCTGGTGCACCGGGCCCGGTCCGAACGCGCCGACGCGGTTCTCGTGTCCCAGGTCGTCACCCAGCGTGACGCCCACTTGCGCAACACCCGGGAGCTCAGTGCCGCCTTCCGGGAGGCGATGGGGACCCGTCGGCCGCTGCTTGTGGTTGGCGGCCCACGCTTCGACCCGGCGATGACCGGCGAGCTGGGAGTCGACCGGATCTTCGGTCGCGGCACCACGCCGGGTGAGGTCGCGTCGTACCTGACCTTCGCCGCCGTCCACAACCGACAGGAGCGCCGATGACCGAGCCGGACACGATGCAGGGCCTGCGGGTCACCCATCGGAGGTACGTCCCGTACTCGCACGCGCACTACGGGGGCGATCTGGTCGACGGAGCGTACGTGCTCGGGCTGTTCGGCGACGTCGCGACGGAGCTGGCGATCCGCACGGACGGCGATGAGGGTTTGCTCGCGGGCTACGACGAGGTCACGTTCGTCGCCCCGCTGCGGGCCGGCGACGTGGTGGAGGCGACCGCGACGCTGATCCGGATCGGGCGCCGCAGCAGGTCGGTGGCCTTCACCGCGCACGTCGTGTGCCGGGCCGCACCGCACCGCTCGGCCTCGGCCTCGGACGTCCTCCCGGAGCCGGTGCTGATCACCCGCGCCACCGGAACCGTCGTCGTCCCGTAACCCGTCGAGTCTCGGTCGAGGTATCCCCGAGGCCGTTTTCCTCCGATCGAGTGGACTTCACTGCGACACGCCGCGGGACACGCCGCAGCCGGTCACCCGAGCGCCGTCCCGATGCCCTTCCTGACCTGCGACTACCAGGGGAACCGCAGGTCAACGGCAGGTTGACATGCATTGAACCCGGGCTTGTAAGGTCCTGCGAATCACGCGTCGGGGCAACCGGCGCGGCACCGCTTCACTGACGGCGCGACCCCGCTCCGGCTCGCGTGGCCTCACCGCCACGTCACGGCCAGGGCCAGGACCGGGCGTGCGTGTCGTCGAAGAGCCAGGTGTCCGCTCCGGTGTTCGACAGTACGGGAACAGCAGGGCCGCTCCAGTAGACAACGGCGTGGACACCCGCAGCCAGCGGGCAGTCGCCCGGTCCGAAGGGTCGGCCTGTGGCTGGCTCCGTGCTGCGACTGCCCAGCCGGGGGAGCACCGGCACGGGGGCGCGGCCGACGGGCCGCGCCCCTGCCGGGTGCCCCGTCCGGTAACGGCTCGCCTCGGCCCACCTGCGCGCCTCGGTCTGGGATGCTGGCTGGCATGACCGCGGCGGCGCAGGCACCCCCCTCAGCGCCGCCGCGCGCGCCCACCTCCGATCCGCGGCGGCGCAGGGCCCGGGAGTGGCGACGGATCGGCCCACCGACGGTGCTCGCCGCGGCCGGAGGGGTCGCCCTGTGGCTGGCCTTCCCGGCGCACAACCTGTGGTACCTGGCGATCCTCGGTCCGGCCGGGCTGAGCGTGGCGGTGCACGGCCGCGGGGTCCGGGCGGGTGCCTGGCTCGGCTACGTCGCGGGCGTGGCCTACCTGCTGCCGCTGCTGCACTGGACCGGCATCTACGTCGGCGCCTGGCCCTGGCTGCTGCTGGCGTTCTATCAGGCCTGCTACCTGGCCGTGCTCGGTGCGGGGCTGTCCCTCGTCCAGCGGCTGCCCGGCTGGCCGGTGTGGGCCGCCGCACTGTGGGTCGCCGAGGAGGCTCTGCGCTCGCGGTGGGCCTTCGGCGGCTTCCCCTGGGGTCGGCTCGGTTTCAGCCAGTCCGACAGCGTGTTCACCCGCTACGTCGCCTACGGCGGGGTACCGCTGCTGAGCTTCGCCGTCGCGGTGACCGGGACGCTGCTGGCCGCGTTCCTGCTCGCGGCCGCCGGGCGCCGGCGGGCCGCCGCCGCGGGGAGCCTGATCGTGGCGCTGGCCGTTCCCGTCGTCGG
>JBBPYA010000326.1:0-44333 GCA_038200385.1 Mycobacteriales bacterium | reverse complement strand
CGGTTGATCCGAGCGCTGCTGCCTCCGGCCGACGTCACGATCTACCTCGACGTTCCCGTCGAGGTGTCGGTCGCCCGCAAGCCCGACGACCTGCTCGGCGAGAGCGCTGTACGACGGCAGTTGGCGGCGTACGAGAAGTGGCTGGCCGCCATCCCCCCGACGGTGCGCCTGGATGCCGTCGCCGCGCAGACGGACATCCTGGCGAGCGCGCTGCGGGTGCTAGCCTACGGCCCGCACGGCGGCGCTGCACCGATGGCCCTGTAGTAGATTCCCGGCCAGGGCCTGCCTGCCCGACGCATAGCGCCGCCATCGCGTGAAGGAGTGCTCCATGGCCACGGGCCGGCTGCCGAACCTGCTGGTTGCAGGTGTCCCGAAGGCCGGCACGGGATCGTTGTTCGCCTACCTCGCCCAGCACCCGGACATCTGCGCGTCGGATGAGAAGGAGATCGGATACTTCAACTACTTCAACCCCGCCCGGCAGTCCGGCCGGCCGCCACCGCCGGTGGAGACCTACACCCGGCACTTCGCCCACTGCACCGGGCAGCGATACGCGGTGGAGGCCACCCCCTCCTACTCCTTCCAGGGCCGGCCCGTTGTGGAGGCGGTGCAGCGCATGCTCACCGAACCGCGCGTCATCATCACCCTGCGGGACCCGGTCCGGCGGCTCTGGTCCGCCTACACATTTCAACGCAGCCTCGGCAACATTCCGGACATCCGCTCCTTCGCGGACTATCTGGACGTCTGTGAGCAGCGGCGAGAGGAGGGCAGCGACCTCCTTCCACACAGCGCCGTACAGGGGCTGTCCATCGGCTTTTATGCCGACTACTTGGATGCCTGGCTGACGGCCCTCGGCGACGACCTCAGGGTGGTGTTCGCCGAGCACATGGCCCAGCGGCCGAAAGCCGTGCTCACGGGGCTTCTCGAGTGGCTCGACCTCGACACCGGTGCCGTGTCCGCCATGGACCTCAGGGTGCGCAACGCCACCCGACACCCGCGAAGCCCGCGGATGGCCCGGCTGGCCTACTCGGCCAAGCGCAGGGCGGACCGGTCGAACCTCATCCCCGGCGGCACCCGCACGTGGGTGCGACGCGGCTACGAACGGGTCAACGCCGGATCCCTCATCGAGCGACTGGAGCCGGCGGAGGCCAGGAGAGTGGAAGGCATGTACCGCGACTCCACCGCTGCGACGGCAGTGCTGCTCCGCGAGCACGGCTACACCGACCTGCCCGGCTGGCTCCAGTCCAGCTCCAGCGATGACTGACTGAGTCCCGCCGATGGATTCAGTTCCGGGCCGGCCGAAAGGTGATCTCGCCGCGGCCGGTGCCCCCGCGGAGGCCGACACCAGCGCCCTCATGAGCATGCGCCGCAGCCACGTCCGCGGGTCGGCGCTGCTCCTGGTCGGCCGGGTGCTTGCCCTGCTCATCTCCACCGGCACCCAGGTCATCATCGTCCGGGCCCTGAGCAAGCCGGAGTACGGCGGCTTCGCCTACGCCCTGGCTCTGGCCTCGGCCGGGCGCACCCTGCTCAGCCTCGGCCAGGGCAAACTGCTCAGTCGCTTCATGGCCGGATACGAAGAGCAGCGTGACTACAACCGCATGTTTGGTGCCATGTTCCTGGCGGCCGGGACGATCGCTGTCACCAGCACCGTGACGATGTTGGCGCTGTTCTTGTTCTCCGATGCCCTGATCGGCTCGGCGGTGGAGGGCCAAGACGCTGTCCGGGTCGTCCTGATCCTTGCGTTCGCGGCCCCCCTCGACGCCCTTGACCAGGTGTTCGTGTCGCTGTTTGCGGTGTTCAGCAAGGCCCGCACGATCTTCTTCCGCAAGTTCCTGCTGACACCGCTGCTGCGCCTCATCGTGGTCGTGCTCCTGGTGGTGACCGGCTCCAGCGTCACGTTCCTGGCCGTCGGGTACGTCATTTCCGGCGTCGTCGGGATGGCGATCTACGTAACCGTGCTGCTCAGGGTGCTGCGCCAGCGCGGACTGCTGAAAGAGCTGCGGCCGCGAAAGATCATCCTGCCATTCCGGGCCGTCTTCAGCTTCTCGTTCCCGCTGATCACCGGTGAACTGGTGCTGCTCTCGCTGAACACCGGCGGAGTCCTGATCCTGGTCTACTACCAGTCCGTCGTCGAGGTGGCCGGGTACCGCGCCGTGTTCAACGGGGCCCGCCTCAATACCGCCATTCTGACGGCGTTCACCACGTTGTTCCTCCCGATGGCGGCTCGGCTGTTCGCCCGCGCGGACATCGACGGACTCCGTCGGGTGTATTGGCACACCGCCGTGTTCGTGGCCGTCCTGACCTTTCCCATCTTCGCCCTCACCGGGCCGCTGGCGCCGCAGACCACCGTGCTGCTCTTCGGCGCCCGCTACGCCGACTCCAGCACGATTCTGGCCCTGCTGGCCATCGGCTACTACTTCAACGTGATGCTGGGGTTCAACGCCTTCACACTCCAGGTGTGCGGGCGGATCCGTTACCTGGTAGGCGTCAACATCTTTGTCGGGCTGCTGAACCTCGCCGTGAGCCTCCTGCTCGTCCAGCCGTTCGCGGCAGTCGGTGTCGCGGCCGCAAACTGCATCGCGCTGATCGCGCAGAACACGCTGAATCAGTTCGCCCTGCGCAAGAGCATCGGCACCGGATTCATCGCACGCCCCTACGTTCCGGTCTACCTGCTGATCCTGGTCTGCTCCGCCCTGCTCTGGGGATTCGAGCTGCTGGCACATCCGAATCTGCCCGTGAGCGTCATCGCCGCGGCGCTCGTCTCCGCCGGCCTGTTGTTCGCCAGCCGCAACGCGATGGAACTTGGGTACACGTTCCCCGAACTCACCAAGATGCCGGTGGTGCGCTGGCTCATACGGTGAGCGGCGGCAGCTCGGTGGATGTCCGGTCGTCCTCGGGCCCGGTCGATCCAGCTGTGGGGTGCGCGTCGGAGCGGGCCTCGGCCTCGGCCACTTGGCGGCACAGCTGGACGTAGAGCAGCGCCATCCAGAAGAACTTGAACTGCAGGTTGGACAGGAAGAATCCGGCGAAAATGGTGCTCAGCACCCCCGCCAACGGCGGACCCCGGAAGCGGTCGGGAAGCCGCCACGCCGTATGCACGCTCAAGCCCAGCCCGGTGACCAGCAGGAGCAGCCCAGCAAAGCCGGCCTCGACGCCCATCTGGAGCCAGATGCTGTGCGGCTCGAAGTACACCCCACGCCTGAGCACCCGCGCCTCGGGGACGGTCGCCCGCTCGGCCGCATACACCTGTGGGAACGTGCCCCACCCCGAGCCCGGCAGGCAATACCTTTCACACGCCCGCAGTCCGACTGCCCAGATGTCTGACCGCCCGGACGAGCTCTGGTTCGCTTTGGTCTGGCGGGCTCCGACGCCGTCGGGATTAACCGACAGCAGAACCCCGAGAAACAGCAGCCCCGCAACCAGATAGGCGATCACGGCACCGCGACCGCGACGGGTGGCCAGCACGACGGTGCACAGACCCAGGATCACCGCGAGCGAGCCGCCACGTGAACCGGTGAGCAGGATGCCCACGAGCAACGTCGTCGTGGCGCCGGCAAAGATCCACCGCCGCCGGCCCTCCTCGATCGCCAGCCGCCCGAGTGCAATAGCGGTCGGGAGGAGCAACGCCGCGGCCTGGTTGTCGGGCCCCAGCAGACCCTCGCCGAACCGGGGGTTGACGCCCTGCCCGGTCGGCAACCCGCCGAGGAACAACAACTGGGCCAGTCCGTAGCCAGACGACACCACCCCGCCGATGACCAGCGCGTACTCCGTACGCAGCAGATCGGTCCGGGAGATGCCGGTGAGAACCAGCAGGACGTAGAGCAGCACCAGGCTGCCGAGAATCAGAAATTCGTTGACCGTGACACTCGGCGCGACACTCCAGAACACCGAGACCCCGGTCAACCCGAGCAGCCCCAGCCAGATCGGGATGTCTGCGGTCAATCGGCCCGCGCCGCGCCGCAGCGTGACGAGCCGGACCAGCAGGGCGATCGCCAGCGCTAAGCCAATCAACGACGACACCGAGCCGAACGGCAAGGGCAGACCAGTCGACAGGCCGGACCCGAATGGGATCAGCGCGGCGTATGCCGGCAGCGCGACCCGGATCGGCTCCCGGAGACTGACGAGAATCAAGGCCAGCACCAGCGGAACACCGACGACCACACCCACAACCAACATAAGCCCCGTCCCACCGCTCGTCACCCATTCCGCATGCGCCCGGCCAGTCTGTCTGCTGCGCGCGGCGGACGCCACTGCCATCGCGAGCTCCCGAGGATGGCGCGGCTCCCGGCGCAGGTAGCCTCGGCCAGGACGCAGAGGCTGACGTCGCCCCAATCCGGCGGCGCGGACGGCCGACGAGGAGCTGATGAGCATCGCCGGGCGCACGAAGGTGCTGTCGATCGTGGGGGCAGGACGCAGCGGTACGACGATCCTGGCCAGCGTGCTCGGCGAGAACCCGGGCGTGCTGGCCGCCGGGGAGATCCGCTGGTTGTGGCAGCACGGTGTGATCGAGGGGCGACCCTGCGGGTGCGCTCTACCGCCGCTGCGCTGTCCGGTCTGGTCGATCCCTCTCCAGCGTCTGCTCACGCCGGGGCCGGACGGCGAGGCTGCCCGCTCCCCGGAGCTCAGCGCGATCCTGACCAGCCAGCAGGAAGTGACGTCGCTGAAGAACAGGCGCCGCGTCATCCGCAGCGTCGACGCTCGGACGGAGAACTGGCCGGCGTTGGAGCACCTGCGAGCCGTAACAGCGCAGATCTGCGCCAGCCTGGTCCAAGCCACCGGCTCGACGGTCATCGTTGACACCTCGAAGCGGGCGCAGGAGGCTGCCGTCTTCGCCTCGATCGCCTCGATCGACCACTACGTGCTGCACGTCGTGCGCGATCCGCGTGCTGTTGCCTACTCCTGGCGCCGCAGCAAACCTGCCGGACCGGGGGCGGCTGACCAGACGATGGGAACTCGGGGGCTGCTCTCCAGCGTCAAGCGATGGACCGAGAACAGCGTGGGGGCGGAACTTCTGCGCCGGCGGCTGCCGCCCGAGCGCTGGCTGTTCCTCCGGTACGAGGACTTTGCCGCCGAGCCCGAGTCCACCGTGGCTAGGGTGACCGACCATCTGGGCATCGGGGCCCGGACACCGTTCGCGGACGACCGCTCGATCACCTTGCACCGCAACCACATCGTCGCGGGCAATCCGAGCCGCTTCCGGATCGGACCGGTCACGATCGAGGCAGACACGGAGTGGAGACAGGGGATGACACAACGCGATCAGGTCGCTGTTGTGGCACTAGCCCTTCCGCTGCTGCTGCGGTACGGCTATCCCGTGCGTTCATCCGGCTTGCCGCGCGCCGGCATCGGACGCGGTGCGCTCTGACGACGGCCCGAGCTGTCGACGCGCCGTTGTCGATGTACCTTGAGACCTCTGTGCTGAGGCCCACGTGCTTGTCGGGATCCGGTCGACACCGCGGCCCCCTCAGGCCGATGGGCAACTCCGATGGGGGGCGAGGACCGGGCAGATGACACGATCCCGCGCGGAAGACCCAGGTGGCGTGGCGCTTCTGTTGTGGGGTGTTCGCACACTTGGCTGGCTGCTGCTCGCATGCGTCGTCGGCGGCGCCCTCTTACTCCCCCAGCTGACGGCCACCAAAGCGCCGACCTTCCAGGCGACCGCGCTCGTGGTGGCTCGCCAACTGGCGGTCAAGGCCTTCGTGCTGCCGCCATTGGCCGAGGCGGTGTTCTACAGCGACGCGATGGCCGGTCGGGTCGCGGACGCGGTCGCCGCCGAGGGCACCGGCGACCTGGCTGCACTGGCCGGCGACGGCAGCGGCGCAAGCGGGCTGATCCCCGACCGGATCGGTCTCGTGGCCGCACAGGACTCCATTGTGCTGGTGGTGTACGGCCGCGCCGACAGCCCCGAGCCGGCTGCCCGGCTGGCCGACATCGCAGCGGCGGCGTTCGCCGACGAACTCAACCGGGTCGGCAGCGGCGTCGGCACCTTCGCGGTGAGCGGCCGTGCCGATCTGCCCACTGCAGTCGCCGACGACCAGGGACCGCCGGTGTCCTTGATGGCCACCGCTGGTGGGAGCGCCGGGCTGCTGGTCGGATTCGGTTTGCTGCGGCTGGTGGCCGCCAGCCGTCGACCGCTGGTGCACCGATCGGATGTCGAAGTCGGATTGCACACCAGACTGCTGGGCACCGTGACCGTCCACGCCTCGGATCGGTGGCCTCCGGAGGTGCACCGGGCCGCCGGTCTCATGGCCGTGGCCCGGGAGCTCAGAAGCGCCCCCTACTCGACGCTTGTGGTGGTCAGCGCCGACCGGGACGAGTCCGTGCGCCGGCAGCTGCTCGTTCTGCTAACGGTGGCGCTGGCCCCGTCGAGGGCGATAACGCTGCACGCGCCCGCGCCGGTGCTCGAGGCGGTATTGCCGCAGCTCGGACCGGCCCCGGCTGCGGTGGTGGGCTTGACGGCCGAGCCTCCGCCACCGTTGGACATCCTGGACATGAGCGCGCTGGACCTCACGCTGGCCGAGCACGGTGAGCCGACGGGCACCCTGCTGGCCCTGCCCTATGGCTCGTCGACGCTCCGGGCCCAGCGCCTTCTCGCGCAGTACCGGCAGAACGAAGTCTGCGGCGTCGTGATCGTCGACCGACGACGCGGACTCAGACGACGGTCGGTGCCGCACCGCGGCCCGCGCCTCAGCGGTGACCGCCCCGGCCCCACCGGTCCCTGGGCAGCACGGCGACGGGACGCCCGGACCGGGACGGCAACCGAGCCCCGCCCGATAGCGGCCGGTGGTATCGCCCCGCGCGGCACGGCCGGGCCGAACGCATGACCGGGGCGGTCACGAGGTTCCTGGTGACGCTGGCTGCTGTTGCAGCTCTGGTCCCGAGCAGCCTCACGACGGCATGGGGGGCCGACCTGCCCAAGACGTATCTGGATTCCGCCTACGGGGACACCCTGGACGTCCTGCCCACGAGCTACGAGCAGCAGGACAAGATGTGGTTCCACGACGACGCATGGTGGGCCTTGATGTACGACCCGGACGTCGGCGGGTCCCGTGTCTTCGAGCTACTCGCCGACCACACCTGGCGGCCCACTGAGGCCGTCGTCAACGACGACCCCAGCGATGTGGGCGACGCCTTGCGAGACGGCGAGTCGGTCTACGTCGTCTCCCGCACGCGAGCCGGGCAGCTGCAGTTCCGCCGGCTGGACTACGACCCGCTCGACCGCCGTTACACGCCGGCCGCGCAAGAGCCGACACCGATCACCAACCAGGGCGGCCGCGCGGCGGCGTCGATCGCCAAGGACACCACCGGGCGACTGTGGGTGAGCTTCGCCACCAACTCCGAGGTGCTCGTGAGCTTGTCCGACGACGACGGCGCGACCTGGACCGCGCCGTTCGAGCCGGTGGCGCCCGGGGGCGCCACGGTGCCGCCCGGCCAGGTTTCCGCCGTCGTGGCATTCGGGACCAGCATCGGCGTGATGTGGTCGGATCAGGAACAGAACGAGTTCCGCTTCGCGATCCACCCCGACGGGGCGGCGCTCGACGACTGGTCGGCGGAGATCCCATTGGCCGGGCCCGGCCTGGCCGACAACCACATCAGCATCAAGGCGGTGGGAAGCGGTGCGGACGCCGTGCTGCTCGCGGCGGTCAAGACGTCCCAGGGCGACCACGGGGAGCCCGACTCCTCGCCTTTGATCATGGTCCTCAAGCGGGCGCCCGGGGGGTCCTGGACGAATGCTGTCGGCAGCACGCTCGGGGAGGGGATGGATTCCCCCACCCTGCAGATCGACTCCGCGAACGACATCGTCTACCTGCTCAGCTACGGCCGGGGCGCGGTCTACGCCAAGACATCCCCGATAGGTGACCTTTCGTTCCCGCCCGGTCGCGGCACCCCGTACGCCGTCGTGGGCCGGGCCCGGCTGGCCGACCCGACCGGAAGCAAGCACCCGGTCGACGGGAACACCGGTCTCGTCGTCCTGGGCAGCGGGACAGCCAGCCACCGGTACAGCCATTCGGAACTGGCCCTGCCCGGCGGGCCATCGACCGGCGCGGCCACGGCGGACAGCGACCCGCCCACCGTGCCGGGCGAGGTGCTGGCTCGGGCCGACGAGGCGGGGATGGTCGTCGTGTCGTGGTCTGCCGCCAACGACGGAGACCGCTGGTCACCGGCCAACGACGGCGTCCCCGTCGCGGGATACGTCGTGTACCGGGACGGTGTCGAGCTGGGCAGGACGGACCGCACCTCGTACGCCGACGCCGACGCGGCTGCCGGGACCGGGTACGAATACTCCGTGCGCGCGGTCGATCGCGCGGGCAACCTGTCCGCCGAGGGCACGGCCACGGTGGCAGTACCCGCCCCACGCCGTAGCGACCGAGGGTGGGCTTGGATCCTGCTCGGCGTCATCGCCGCCGTAGTCGCCGGGTTGCTCCTGGCTCGCCGCCGACCCGTCCGGGCCGACGCCTCGCCGACCGGGACCCACCGGCTCAGCATCGTCAACGGAGCCGGTCACCTCGCTCGCGAGGAAGGTCCTCGGTCCTCCCGTGATGCCTGAACCTGCCATTCAGCGAGTCGCGGGGCGCCGCCACAACTACACTGCGGTGGCCGGGGAGCCCCCGACGGGTATATGGGTGATGAACCGCCAGCGGTGAGGAGGAACTGCTAATCAGCACTGATGTGAGTGATGCGATCGGTGTCCTGCGGTGGGGTCTGCGCCACTACGCAGTGTTGTTCGTCGCCACCGTGATCGGCGTCGCCGTCTTGGTGCCGTTGATCATCGCTCAGGGAGCGCCGCGGTACCAGGCCTCGGCGCTGGTCGTGGCCCAACGTCTGGACATGGACCTGACCGCGCTACCCCGGTATGCCGAGGCAACGTTCGGCAACGGTGAAGTGGCCAGGGCGGTGCAAACGCGCCTGGCCGGCACCGCTTCGTCGGGGAACGTCATCCCGGATCTGGTGTCCCTACGAGCGGATCAGGACTCGATTGTGTTGCAGGTGTACGGCTGGGACCGGTCGGCCGATGGCGCCGCCGAGCTGGCCAACACCGCCGCGGCCGCCTTCGTCGCGCAGCTCAACCTTCCCGGCGTGGGCGTCGGCAAGTTCAGCGTGCAAAGTGCCGCTACGCCACCGGCGAAACCGGTACCCCAGCTGGCCGGCGCACCGGTGGCACTGGCGGTAGGGCTCGCCGCCGGCACGGTTTTGGGCCTTGCGCTGGTTTCCCTTCTGCTGGTGCTGCGCCGCCCGGTTCTGGACGCCGCCGACGCGGCGGAGATCACCGGTGTACCGGTGATGGGCACGGTCACCATGCCGCGGCTACGCGCCCGTGACCAACTGCAACCGGCGGACATCGGGGGACTGATCCCGGTATGCCGGCGGCTGCTGGCCATGCACCCGGCCGCGGTCCTGCTGATGGGCACCGGACGCTCGCAGACCGCCCGACAGCTGCTGTGCGTCGCACTGGCGCGGGTGTTGGGCCGGGTGCTTCCGGTGTCGCTGGTCGCCGACAGCGCGGTCTGCGCGGCAGCCCAGGGATTCCCGGGCGAGGACGTCATCCCCGCCGACGCCACCGACCCGCCGCAGCCAGCAGGACCCGGCAGCGGGATCACGCTGATCGACGGCCCGCGTCCGCTGGACGTGGTGGCCCCGGCCCCCTCGACTGTGGCAGTCCTCGTCGTCGCGCAGGGGACGCCGGAGCGGGTGCTGCGCGCAACGGTGAGCGAGCAACTCGGGGGACTGGCGTCCGACCGGCTGCTGATGCTGCGCCGCGAAGGACGTCCACGACCCGGCGCCGTACCCGCCCGTAGCGAGATGACGACGCGGTCGGCACCCTCGGGAGTGGGCACAGCCCCGAACTGACACCGCGTGTTGCGCTCCGAGTGACCGGCCGCGCACAGCCCGAAGTACTTTCCGCGCCGCGTTGTCGGCGGGTCCGGGGGATGCTTCACTCGTTCAGCCAGCGGTATAACACACTCGGTTCGGGGGGAGCGTCGCATGAGTGCTTCCTACCCGCACCGCGATTCCCTGACCTTAGAGTCGACACCGAGGACACCGGTCGAACCCACCGGATCCGACCTCGTCAGCGTGGTGATCCCCGCACTGAACGAGCAGGGTTTCATCATCCGGTGCCTCGAGGCGATCCGCGCACAGGACTACCGCAACCTGCAGATCATCGTCGTCGACGGCGGATCCACCGACCAGACGGTCGAGTTGGTCGAGAAGCAGATGGCCGAGGATCTGCGCATCGAGTTGCTGCACAACACGCGTCCGGGCATCCCCACCTCGCTCAACCTGGCGCTGCCGCACGTGCGCGGCCGATGGTTGGTGCGCGTGGACGCCCACTCCAGCATCGACCCGCCATACGTGGGCCGCCTGGTGCGGCGACTGTCCGAGAACCGTTGGGGCGGCGTCGGAGGACGCAAGGTCGGTGTGGGTCTCACGCCAGCTGGTCACGCCATCGCAGCCGCCCTGGAGAGCCGGTTCGGCGTCGGCAACTCGGTGTACCACCACGGGATCGTGACGCAGGAGGTGGAGCACATCCCCTTCGGCGCCTACCCCGTGGAGCTCGTGCGGCATCTCGATGGATGGGACGAGCGGCTGGTTGTCAACGAGGACTACGAGTTCGACCACCGCATCCGGCTGGCCGGGATGACGCTGTTGTTCGATCCCGACATAGTGATCAAGTGGCACTGCCGCCAGTCGATCGGCGATCTGTTCCGGCAGTATCTGCGCTACGGGACCGGAAAAGCCGCCGTGATGGTGATGCATCCGGGCTCCAACAAGGCCAGGCACCTGATGCCGCCGGCATTCGTCGTGTACGTCGCTGCCGCCGGGATGCTGGCGCTGCGACGTCCGGGACGGGCGCTGACAATGCTTGCGCCGTATGTCGCGGCGCTGGGGGTGGCGACCGTGCAGACCGCAAGGGAGCTGGACTCAGCCGGGGCCCGGGTCAGGGTTGCGCCCGCGTTCGTCAGCATGCACGTCGGCTGGGGGCTGGGCTTCTGGCGCGGCTTGCCGCAGGCCCTGCGCATCCGCAACCGCGTCGGACGGCTGGGACGGTGACGGCAACGTCGCACCTGTCCCGGGTGGACGCGCCGCGAGGGGCGGTCCGTCAGGACTTCGATCTGCACGGTTTCGTGGGCCTGCGGCTGCTGGACGCCCGGCCCGAGGACGTGACCCGGCTGACCCGGCAGATCGGGCCTCTGCAGCAGCCGCTGACCCGCGAACCCGACATCACGGTGCGCTTCGTGGATCACATCGACGACGACAGCGCCATGGTCTACTCGGGCTGGCGGACGAGCGGGTTCACCGACCGGGCGTTCTACGTCCTGCGCGGCCGGGACGGAATGCCGGCCCGGACCCTCCTTCCGATGAGCGACATCGGCAGGGGCATCCACATCGAGTGCGAGCGGGCGGCCGGGTTCGTCCCGCACCTTCTCGCCATCATCAACGTGGTCGCCCTCGCCAACGGCGTGCTTCCGCTGCACGCCTCGGCCTTTGTCACCGGCGACGACGTGGGCGTCCTGGCAGCGGGATGGGCTAAGGGCGGCAAGACGGAGACGCTGCTGGCTTTCGCAGCCGGCGGTGATGCCCGCTACGTCGGCGATGAATGGGTGTATGTGAAGCCGGACGGCTCGATGTACGGCGTGCCCGAGCCCATCCGGCTCTGGCATTGGCACGTGCGCCAGTTCCCGGGACTGCTCGCGCGACTGCCGCGGAGCACCAGGCTGCGGCTGAGCGCGCTGCCGGCCGTGGCCGCCCTGGCCGGCTCGGTGTCCAACCGAATGCCATGGGCGGGCCTGCCCTCGTCGGTGCTCCGGCGAGCCGCACCCGTGATCGGCCGGCAGGCCTACGTCCAGGTGCCCCCGGCGCAGCTGTTTGGGGCCGACGCGGTGGTCTTGCAGGGCACGCTGGACACGCTGCTGCTCCTCGTCAGTCACGACAGCGACGACATCACGGTCCACCCGGTGTCCGGAGCCGAGGTGGGCCAACGGATGTTGGCGTCGCTGGAGGAGGAACGGGCCCCGTTCATGGCCTGTTACCGCGAGTTCCGCTTCGCCTTCCCCGCCCGGACCAGCACGGCGGTCGACGACGCCCCGGCACGCGAGCGAGCGCTCGTGGAGCGCGTCTTCGGCGACCGCACGGCGCACATCGTCGGGCACCCGTATCCGGTCGACCTCGCCCGTCTCGTAGCGCCGATCACCGCGGTACTGCCATCCAGTTCCGCGCAACAGAGGAGCAACTCATGACACCGCTGTCGGGACACCTGCGTCGGGCCGCGCTCGGCCTGGCCACCGTCACCACCCTCCTGCTCAGCATGCTGGTCGCTGGCGCCGCGCCTGCCGACGCCACCATCGGCGTCCCGGTCACCTACGACGACTTCAGCTACGCCAGTGCGGTGAACAAGCCCAGCGAGAACAAGCCGCAGAGCAAGTTGTGGTACACCGACGGCTCCTGGTGGGGCCTGCTGGTCAGCCGCACCGACAACGGCGTGCACATCCAGGAGTTGCTGGCCGACCACACCTGGCGCGACACCGGCACGCTCGTGGACAGCCGCCTCAACAGCACCGGCGACGCTCTCTACGTGGCCGCGGCAGCGAGCCTGCACGTGGTGTCCCGGACCTCGACCAGCCCGCCGCAGGTGACGCAGTTCAGCTATGACAGCCGGTCACGCGCCTGGACAATGGCCAGCGGCTTCCCGATCACACTGCAGACCACTGGGGGCTCGGAGTCGGCGACGATCGACCAGGACTCGACCGGACGGCTGTGGGTGACCTACACCAGGTCATTGGCGGTGTGGGTGGCGTACTCCGACCGCAACGGATTGAACTGGTCGGAGGGTTTCCGGCCCCCCGTGCCGGACACGTCGATAGCCTCCGACGACATCTCGGCGCTGATCGCCTTTAGCGGGAACATCGGTGTCCTCTGGTCGGACCAGGTTTCCGACGTGTTCCGGTTCGCCATCCACAAGGACACCGGGGACCCGCGAACGGGCTGGACCGTGGAGAATGCGCTGGCAGGGGCGCATCTGGCCGACGACCACATGAACCTCAAGCAACTGACCGGCGACGCGCAGGGCAGGGTCTTTGCCGCGATCAAGACCTCGGCGGATGCGACCGGCGATCCGAACGCCATGTTGGTCGGCGTCCTGGTCCGAACGCCGCAACAGGGCGGCAGCGGGACCTGGTCGGTGGCACCGGCCGGCACGGTCGCCGACGACCATACCCGGCCTGTCATCATGATCGACCAGACGAATCAGGAGCTGTACTTCTTCGCCACCGCCCCGGTGCAGGGTGGCGACATCTTCTACAAGAAGACGCCCCTGGACAATGTGAGCTTCGGCCCGGGACGGGGAACGCCGTTCGTCGACTACAGCAAGCCGGTCAACAACGCCTCGGGCAGCAAGGACCCGGTGACCGCGCAGACCGGGCTGGTCATCCTGGCTGTGGCCGAGGGCGTCAAACGCTACGTCCATGCCGAGATGGAGCTGGCCGGTGGCGGAACGCCTGCCCCGGACGTCACACCGCCGTCGGTTCCCGCCGGCCTCACGGCGACCGCCGGCCCCGGCAAGGTCGATCTGGCCTGGCGCCCGTCGTCGGACGACCGGGGTGTCACTGGCTACACCCTGCGACGCGGGGACGGAGTCATACGCGACATAACCGCAACCTCCTTCACCGACGTCGACGTCAAAGCCGGGATCACTTACACGTACACGGTCGAGGCCTATGACGCCGCGGGCAACCGGTCCGCCCGGTCGTCCCCTGCGACGGCCACCGTGCCGTCGCAGCCGTCGTCCGGGTCGATAAGCCTGCGCGGAGTCAACGCTGCGGCCAACAATGCCGAGGCGACGCTGACCATCGCGGTGCCGGCGGCGGCCGCGGGGGATCTGCTTCTCGCGTCGGTGGACAGCCGGGGCACGCCCACCATCACTGCCCCGCCGGGATGGCAGCTGGTCCGTGAGGACGTCAACGGCACGGCGCTGCGCAAGGCGACCTACTGGCGGATCGCCACCGCGGCCGAACCCGCCGCCTACACCTGGAGTTTCAGTGGCAAACCCGCTGCAGTCGGGGTGATGCTGGCCTACTCCGGCGTGGCCTCCGCCAACCCCATCGACGCCTCCAGCGGTCGGGCGAGCACCTCGACCATAGTGACCGCGGCCTCCGTGCAGACGACGACGCCCAACACGCAGCTGGTGGGGCTGTTCGGGGTGGCACGGGCCGCATCGGTCTCCCCACCCACGGGGATGCAGGAGCAGACCGAGGTCAGCTCACCGCCCGCGCTGCGGTATCCAGCGACGACCGAAGCCGCCGACGCCCCCGCCGCGACAGCAGGGCCCACGGGTGACAAGAACGCGACCTCGACAGTCAAGGGACCGAACATCGGTCAGCTGGTGTCGCTGCGGCCGGCACCCTGACATCAGCGTGCCGGCCGGTTGCGCGGCCGCCGGACGGCTATCGGCGCAACGCCCGGGCTACGCGCCGCTGCGCGGCCCCCACGACGGGGCTGGTCCGGAGCGGCAGGTACATCCGCGAACTCTTCACCGCGACAGTGGAGGTGCGGTTCCCTCGGTATATCCCGACCCTGGGGACCGCGTAGCGCCCCGGCTGCTCCGAGCGCTCCGGCAGGCCGAACGCGTGGCTGTACCCGGCCTTCTCGGCGGCGGCGCGGACCTGCGCGTCGTGCCGGCCCCGCGGGTAGGCCAGCAACCGGACCGGGCGTCCGAGGAGGTCCGCGAGCAGCTCACGACTGGTCCGGAGGTCCTCGACGCACTCGGCGAAACCCAACCGCGTCAAGTCGTGGTGGGCGTAGCTGTGGGAGTCGAAGCGGACCCCGCGGTCCTGCATGTCCAGGATCTGCTCCCGGGACAGGGTGTGGAGCGGCTGCGTCCCCGGCGTGTCCACCCAGTCCACAGGGTGGCCCTGCGAGGTGACCGTGGCGGCCACGAGGAACACCGTCGCCGGCAGCCCCAGGCGCTGCAGCACCGGCAATGCGTGCTCGTACAGCCCGGCAAAGCCGTCATCGAAGGTGAGTGCTGCGGTTCCCCGCGGCAGTCGGCCCCGTCGGTCCAGCCGGGTCACGGCGGTGTCCAGCGGCACCACCCGGCGGGTGCGGGTCAACCAGCGGCACTGCCGCGCGAAGTCGAGCGGGTCGACCGCCAGCGGGGAGTCCCAGCCCGGCTGAACGGAGTGGTAGCACAGGATGGTCACCGCGACGACAACTCCTCGTAGAGGTCGGCCAGGGCCGCAACGGTGAGCGTGCTGGAAAACCGATCCCAGACCACCCCCCGGCCTGCGGCGCCCATGCTGCGGGCCCGGTCGGGGTCGCGGAGCAGTCGCTCCAGCGCCTCGGCCAGCCGTTGTGGGTCACGTGGGGGCACGACGTAACCGGTGCTGCCATCCGCGACGAGCCTGGGCACATCACCGACGTCGGTGGCCACCACCGGCAGTCCGCTCGCCATGGCCTCCAGGACGGACATCGGCATCGCCTCCCACCACGACGGCAGGCAAAAGACGTCGGCCTCGGCGTAGGCCGCCGGCATGTCCTCCGGGGCCCGCGTGCCGAGCAGGCGGGCCCGCCCCCCCAATGCGCCCCTGACCTCCGCCTCGGCGGAGGGGCCCTCGTCGGGAGTGCCGCCCAACAACCACAGCTCGTGCTCTACGCCGCGCTCAGACAGCAGGCTGGAGGCCTGAACGAGGTCCAGCACCCCCTTGCGCGGTGTGAGCAACCCGACGTACAGCACCCGCGGGGGCACGTGGCTGACCCGCGGGCCCTCGTGTGCCCCGGTACTGACGCCGTTGTCGATCAGCCGAACCCGAGCTGCCGGCAGGACCTGACGCAGTGCCCGGTCCCCGGCGGTCCAGACCGCGACCACCCGCTGGGCCGGCGCCATCGCAAGCCGGACCAGGATCCGGCGCCATCGATTCGTGAGCCAGAACTCGACGTTACCGCCGTGCACGTGGATGACGACGCCGACGCCGCGGGAGCGGGCCGCCGCAGCCAGGATCCCGGCCCGGATCACGGTGACCGCCGGCGCCATCGCGGAATGGATATGCACGATGTCCTGACCCCGGGCGGCTTTCCAGACCGATCCCGCGTCCAGAATCGTGCGAACGACGTTGCCCACCGTCGGCCGGCCACCCTGGGGGGTCCCCGTGTGGGCAACGTTGAGAAAGGACAACTCGTGGGTCCGGGCCAAGGTGCTGGTCAGGAGGGTCACCAGGAAGCTCGGGATGCCGCCCCGGTCCGGGGCGCCCTTCCCCACCAACAGCACCTTCACGGCTCGCCCTACTACGCACCCAAGGCGCTACGGCGCCGCGACGAAAGCATCCAAGGTAACCTTACCCGGGCCCCGATTTCGGGCACCGGCGCGGTCTGCGAGGCCTGCTCCGACCCATCCGATGTCATGACCGGCCAGACGTGGGGGGAACGATGGGTATGTCTCGCACCATGGGTCAGACCCGAGCGACCCTGGTGCGTTCTGCGGCCACCCTACGGTGGGGGCTGCGACGGCACCCGGTCGTCCTGCTCGTGTGCATCGTGGCCCTGGCCGTGCTGTTCCCCCTGTTCGCCGGCTCACCGCCCACGTATCAAGCAGAGGCCAACGTCGTCGCCCGACAGGTCAAGATCGACCGGGCCGCGCTGCCCTCTTATGCCCGCGCCGTGTTTGACAGCGACGCCATGGTGGATCAGCTGGTAGCCCGGGGAACCGTCCCCGATCGGGCGACCAAGGTCAGCCGGCTGGCGGTGATCGCGGAGAAGGACTCCATCCTGCTCTCCGTGCATGCTCGGGCGGGCGCCGCCGCAGACGCTGCCCGGCTTGCCGACCGGACAGCAGCTGCCTACGTCGCGCAGTTGAACAAGGGTGGCCCCGACGTCGGCAGCTTTCTGGTGCAGGGTCCCGCACCGGTGCCGTCCTCCGCGGTCAACGATGGTGCGCCCGCAGCGGCTCTCGCCGCACTCGGCGCCGTGTGCGGTGTCGCACTGGCGATCGGTCTGCTCGTCCTGCTTGCCGTGGCACGACGTCCGCTGGTGCTGGCCGACGACGTCGCATCGCTGGTCGGCACGCCGGTGATCGGCACCGTGGTGCTGCCGAGGGGCCACCAGCCCGCGCTCTCGGAGACGCCGCACGTACCAGGTCTGGTACGCACGGCACGCGCGTTGCTGCCCCTCACCGATGCCAGCGTCATGATCGTGAGCATGATCGAGGACGCCGCCGCCCGACAACGCCTGCTTCTCTTGATGGGTCAGGTGCTCTCCCGCTTCCGCACGATCTTCGTCAGCGGGCCCACCGATCTGCGGAACGCCATGATCGAATGCCTGGTCAGCGCACCCGGCCGCGAGGTGGGAGACGCGACCCGACCGGGGTTGGAATTCATCGATGCGATCGCCCCTGCCGACGTGCTGGAAGTGCCGCACTGGCGACTACCGGTCCTGCTGGTGATTCGCAACGGGATGCCGCGCGCCCGGCTGCGACTGCTCGTGGCCGACAACGTCGACGAGGAAATTCTTGGCGTGGTCATTGTCGACGAGCGGGGCGGCCTACGCGGCAGGCGCACATCCCTGACTGGCTGGCTCAGGTCGGCCAGTTCCTCGGCTCCCACCGTCCCGGCCCGGGCAACCTAGGCCGCCGACCCGTCCCCTCCCGACCGGTGCAGCCCGGTTCGTTTGCTGCCCCGTCGCCCGCGCTCAGCGCCCCACCGCTTTGACGACCGAGGTCACCGTTCGCAGCATGATCTTGACGTCACCCCAGAGGCTCCAGTGCTCGATGTAATGGTTGTCGAAGATGACGCGGTCCTCGATGGAGGTGTCCCCGCGCAGCTGATGCACCTGCGCCCACCCGGTCAGTCCCACCCGGACCCTGGTGCGGGCGGAATAGCGCGGGAACGACCCGGCGAACTGGCCGGCGAAGAACGGTCGCTCAGGTCGTGGCCCGACGAAACTCATGTGGCCGCGCAGGATGTTCCACAACTGCGGCAGCTCGTCCAGCGACGTCCTGCGCAGGAACTGCCCCACCGGGCGGAGCCGGACATCGTCAGCCACGCTCCACCGGAGA
Source organism: Mycobacteriales bacterium (assembly GCA_038200385.1). Taxonomy (GTDB): domain Bacteria; phylum Actinomycetota; class Actinomycetes; order Mycobacteriales; family Geodermatophilaceae; genus JBBPYA01. The sequence goes on along the minus strand of JBBPYA010000326.1, from coordinate 26,293 downwards.
GCGGACTCCGAGGGATCGGCCGGGCGCAGGGACTGAAACTTGAGCAGGTCGAAGGGTCGTCCATCCACTCCGACCCGCTCCTGTCGGAAGATCGCCCGACCGGTCTCGAGGCGTGCTGCCAGAGCGCACCCGGCCAGCACCGGAGCCAGCACCAGCAGCCCGATCCCGGCGACGGCGACGTCCATCATCCGCTTGACCCGCAGCAGGGGCGACCGGAAGGCGGTTCTAGGCAGCCGGGCCAGGGGCAGCCCCCACAGGTGATCCGTGCCGGCGGCGTCCTGGTGCAACTCGAACAGCCGAGGGACGAGGTAGATCTCGCAGTCGGCACGATCACAGCTGCGGATGACGTCCACCAGGCTCGACTCGCGCAGCAGGCTGAATGCCACAACCACATCGCGCGCTCCGGTTGCGGCGATGATGTGGCTCAGGTCGTCCTTTCCACCCAACACCGGGGCAGCCAGGTCGTCCGGGCCCAGCATGGGATCGTCATCCACAAACCCCACCGGAAGTAGGCCGTACTCGGGGTGATCACGCAGCAGCGTTCCGATCCGGTTGCCGATCGCGCCGGCACCGAGGATCAGGGTTGGTCGGATGACGCGGGGGGAGGCGCGGTGCCGCCGGATGTGGACGTACATCAGCGCTCGGGCCGCCGTCAGGGCCACCGCCCACAAGGCGGCCGTCAAGCTGACCCTGAACACTGCCGAGCCTTGATGCAGGATGTCCGCGACACTCTGGGCCACCGCACCGGCGACCACAGCGCGACCGAGCACCGCAGGCACGGCGTCCAGTGCGGACAGCGTGAGCCGAGATCGGTACAGTCCGGCGAGCGTAAACAGACCGATCGCGACCAGCCCCATCAGCACCGCGACGACCACGTTGATCCTGGTGATAGTCCACACGCCGACCAGCGTGAAGGCGTCTGTTGTCAGCAGAAGCGTCGAGACCCGGCCGAGGGTCAGGCGACGGCGGCGCAGAATAGTCGGCGCCAGCGTCGGCTCGGTTCCGCCCCCCGAGGCGCCCAGGGGATCTGGACTGATGAGGCCGGGACGCGGCTGGTAACCGGGATGGGCGTCTGAGGGCCGCCACCACCTGTAGCTGCGGCTGTACCCCGAACGACTCATCCCACGATCCCCCAAGCCCGGTTCGGCTGCCGGGGCGCTACCGCTTCCGGACTGGCCCTTCAAAAGTTAGTGAGAGTCATCACGAGGCGCAAATTGCGACCAGTCTTCGTACCCGAACGGGTGACGAATAACCCGAAATGGTTGGCCTCCGCGAGACTCTGCGTCATTCTTCAATACGGGCGGTAGCAATTTCGGAATCGTTGGCCCCGGGCGAGGTGGTCCTCGGCCGCCGTTAGCGGCCGCTTGACGACGTCGTTCAGCCGACTGGGCTGACCGGCAACAGCACCGCGGCGACGAGCTGCGCGGTCCAGCCGAGCAGTTCCTCGTCCCGCATGGGCGTACCCCCGGGCCGGTCCGTACCCGGTCGTGGGACGGACAGCGTGCGTACGGCAGGCTTGTAGGTGCTGCCCGGGTAGAGCCGCTGCAGCCGTAGCTCGCGCGACTCCGGCAGCGTGACCGGACTGACCCGGATCGACCGGCCCTGCAGCGACACCTCGCTGATCCCGTAGCCGCGCATCAGGGCCCGGAAGCGGGCCACCTCCAGCAGCGCGAGCACCGGGCGGGGCGGGACGCCGTAGCGGTCGACGAGCTCGTCGCGGACCTGGGTGGCCTGCTCGTCGGAGCTGATCGAGGCGATCTTGCGGTAGGCCTCCAGACGCAGCCGTTCGCCGGGGATGTAGCCGTGCGGCAGGTGCGCGTCCACCGGCAGGTCGACCCGCACGTCGTGGGCCTCCTCGGCGGGGCCCTCGCCCTTGAAGTCCGCTACCGCCTCGCCGACCAGCCGGACGTACAGGTCGAAGCCGACGCTGGCGATGTGCCCGGACTGCTCCCCGCCGAGCAGGTTCCCGGCCCCGCGAATCTCCAGGTCCTTCATGGCCACCGCCATCCCGGCGCCGAGGTCGGTGTGCTGGGCGATCGTGGCCAGCCGGTCGTAGGCGGTCTCGGTCAGGGGACGCTCCGGCGGGAACGTGAAGTAGGCGTAGGCCCGCTCCCGGCCGCGTCCCACCCGCCCCCTGATCTGGTGCAGCTGGGACAGCCCGAAGTTGTCCGCACGCTCCACGATCAGGGTGTTGGCGTTGGCGATGTCCAGGCCCGACTCGACGATGGTCGTGGCCACCAGGACGTCGTAGGCGCGTTCCCAGAACCCGACCATCACCCGCTCCAGAGCGTCCTCGGGCAGCTGGCCGTGGCCCACCGCGACCCGCGCCTCCGGCACCAGCCCCCGGATCCGGGCGGCGGCCCGCTCGATGGACTCGACCCGGTTGTGGATGTAGAAGACCTGGCCCTCCCGCAGCAGCTCGCGCCGGACGGCCGCGGCGATCTGCTTGTCGCTGTAGGGGCCGACGTAGGTCAGCACCGGGTGCCGCTCCTCGGGCGGGGTGAGGATGGTCGACATCTCCCGGATGCCGGTCAGGCTCATCTCCAGGGTGCGCGGGATCGGGGTCGCCGACATCGTCAGGACGTCCACGGCGGTACGCAGCGTCTTGAGGTACTCCTTGTGCTCCACCCCGAAGCGCTGCTCCTCGTCGACCACGACGAGGCCCAGGTCCTTGAACCGGGTGGAGGGCTGCAGCAGCCGGTGGGTGCCGATCACGATGTCCACGCTGCCCTCGGCCACCCCGGTCAGGGCCGCAGCCTGCTCAGCGGCGGAGTTGAACCGGCTGACCACTCGCACCGTGACCGGGAACTGCGCCATCCGCTCGGTGAACGTCGTGAAGTGCTGCTGGGCCAGCAGGGTGGTCGGCACCAGGATCGCGACCTGCTTGCCGTCCTGCACAGCCTTGAACGCGGCCCGCACCGCGATCTCGGTCTTGCCGTACCCGACGTCGCCGCAGATCACCCGGTCCATCGGAACCGGCTTTTCCATGTCCGCCTTGACCTCGTTGATCGCCTCGAGCTGGTCCGGGGTCTCGACGTAGGGGAAGGCGTCCTCGAGTTCGCGCTGCCACGGAGTGTCCGGGCCGTAGACGTGCCCGGGCTGGGCCATCCGCGCGGAGTAGAGCCGGATCAGTTCCGCCGCGATCTCCTTGACCGCCTTGCGGGCCCGGCCCTTGGCCTTCTGCCAGTCCGCGCCGCCGAGGCGGTGCAGGCTCGGGTTCTCCCCGCCGACGTAGCGCGTCACCTGGTCCAGGGCGTCGGTCGGCACGAACAGCCGGTCCGGTGGCTGTCCGCGGCGGGCCGCGGCGTACTCCAGAATGAGGTACTCCCGCTCCCCGCCGTTGATGGTGCGCCGCACCATCTCGACGTAGCGGCCCACGCCGTGTGCCTCGTGGACGACAAGGTCCCCCGGGCGCAGCTGCAACGGATCGACGGCGTTGCGCCGACGGGACGGCATCCGCCGCATGTCCTTGGTGGACTGCCCTCGCTGGCCGGTCACGTCGCGTTCGCTGAGCACGGCCAGCTGCAGGGCCTCGTCGGTGAAACCGTGCTCCATGCGACCGGTCGTCACGTGCACGATCCCGGGCTCGGGAACCGAGGCTAGATCCGGCACCAGCCGGGCCGGGATCTCGGCCTGACCGAGCCGCTCCACGGCGCGGGTGGCGGTGCCGTGCCCGTCGAAGACCAGCGCGGCCCGCCAGCCGGCCCGGGCCCAGTCCCCCAGATCGCCGAGCAGCTTGTCGATGTCCCCGTGGTAGCTCGGCGCGGTCCGCATCCCGACGGTGTTGGCGGTGGGGTCCAACTCGGCGTCGGAGCCGAACGGCGACAGCGTCCACCACGGCAGGCCAACCGAAGCTACAACCTCGCGGACCTCCTCCAGCGACCGGTACGCCGCCGCGCCGAGGTCGACCGGCGCCGATCCCCCGCCGGCCGCGCTCGCCCACGACGCGTCCAGAAACTCAGCGCTCGTCGCGACCAGCTCCGCGGCCCTGGTCCGGACCCGCTCCGGGTCGCAGACCAGCAGGTGGCTGCCGGCCGGCATCTCCTCGGGGAGCAACCGCAGCGCGGCACCGTCGGCCAGGACCGGGATCAGCGATTCCATCCCCTCGACCGCGATGCCCTCGGCGATCCGGTCCAGCATGTCCGACAGCTCCGGGTGGGCCAGGGACAGCTCGGCGGCGCGGCCCCTGATCTCCGGGGTCAGCAGCAGCTCGCGGCACGGCGGGGCCCACAGCCCCGCCCGCGCCGGGCCCCCGTCGGGACCGGCAACCGCTGCGTCCAGCGAGCGCTGGTCGGCGACCCTGAACCAGCGGACCTCCTCGACGGTGTCCCCCCAGAACTCGATCCGGGCCGGATGCTCGTCGGTCGGCGGGAAGACGTCCACGATGCCGCCGCGGACGGCGAACTCGCCGCGCCTGTCCACCAGGTCGGTGCGGGAGTAGCCGATCAGCACCAGCCGCTCGACCAGCGCGGCGAGCTCGATCTCGTCCCCGGGCTTCAGGGCGACCGGCTCCAGGTCGCCGAGACCGGGTAGCTGCGGCTGCAGCAGGCTGCGCACCGCGGCGACGACGACCCGCAGCGGCCCGGTGGACGGGTCGTCGGCGCGCGGATGGGCGAGCCGGCGCAGCACCGCCAGCCGACGACCGACGGTGTCCGGGCGTGGCGAGAGCCGCTCGTGGGGCAGGGTTTCCCACGAGGGGTAGAGCGCGACGGATTCCGGCGGCAGGAGGCAGCCCAGTGCCTCGACGAGATCCTCGGCCTCGCGGCCGGTGGCGGTCACGGCGAGCACGGTGCGCCCGGCGCCACCCCGATCGGTGTCGGTGGCCAGCGCCGCGGTGACGAACGGCCGCAAGGCCGACGGCGCGGCGAGATCCAGCTGCGGCGTACCGGCGGCGGCGGACCCCGCGGCGTGCAGGGCCGGGTCCGCCAGCACCACATCGAGCAGTCCGGTCAGGCTCATCCGGGTCCGTGGCCTCCTCGACACATGGCGGCAGCGGCTGCGTTCCGGGCAGCACGCAGCCCCCGAAACCGGCCGGTATCGGGGTGCCGTGCGAGCGTACGCCGCGCCCGCCGGACGACGGATCGCACCGATCCGCTCGCGTTCCTGGCCGACATCGTCTACCTTTCTGGTCGTCAATACCGGGTTCGCCGGGTATCGACGTGCCCGAGCCCCTTCCCCTCACCTGAAAGGTCATCCGTGGACCTGCTGTTGACCCTGGCCGGCTTCTTCGTCGGCATCGTCGTCGGCCTCACCGGGATGGGCGGCGGCGCCCTGATGACCCCCGTCCTGGTGCTGTTCTTCGGCATCCCGCCGCTGGCCGCGGTCTCCAGTGACCTGATGGTCTCGGCGATCACCCGACCCGTCGGCGCCTTCGTGCACTTCCGGCGCGGCTCGGTGAACCTTCCGCTCGTGGGCTGGCTGTGCGTCGGGTCGGTGCCCTTCGCCTTTCTCGGCGTACTGGTCTCCCGCGCGCTCGGGGGCGAGGGGGGCAGTGTGCAGTCGGTCACCAAGATCGCCCTGGGCGTCGCCCTGGTGATCGCCGCCGCCGGCCTGGTCTACCGCTCCTATCTGCGGATGGTCACCAAGGCCAAGCAGCGCGCCGGGCTGCTCCCGGCCGATCCGACCTCGCCGGAGCCGATCAGGGCTCGGCCCCTCCCGACCATCGCGGTCGGCGCGATCGGTGGCCTCGTGGTCGGGATGACCTCGGTCGGCTCGGGATCACTGATCATCATCGCGCTGCTGTTCCTGTACCCGACGCTGAACGCGGCCGGGATCGTGGGCACCGACCTCACGCAGGCGGTTCCCCTGGTGCTGTCCGCGGCGCTGGGCCACCTGCTCTTCGGCGACTTCCAGCTGGACCTGACCGTGGCGTTGCTGGTGGGCACCATCCCGGGGGTGTACCTCGGGGCCCGGATGTCGGCCTACGCCCCGGACGGCATCGTCCGCCGGGCGCTGACCCTCGTCCTCGTCGCCTCCGCGCTCAAGCTGCTCGGTGCCGGCAACCTGCTCACCGTGAGCGTGCTGGTGGCGATGGTCGTGCTGCTCCCGCTGCTGTGGATGTACCTGCGGGCCCGGCAGGGGCTGCCGGCCCGGTCGCAGGTCATCCGGCAGGCCCGGGCCTCGGTGGCGGCCGCGCGGGCCGTCAAGCAGAACTCCGGCACCCGGTAGCGACCCGCTGACCCAGCGGGCTACCCGGTTTACTTGGTCCGACCGCTTGCCGCCACGTCGCGCCAGGCCGCCTGGGACTGGGGATCGGTGAGCCGCCAGTCACCCTTGTCCCCCATGGCGTCCCAGTACAGCCACATCGAGATGGTGCCCTGCTCGGCCAACCATGCGGCATCCTGGCGGATCGTCGCCGCCCGGTCGGCCAGCGCCGCCGGATCGGCGGTCTGGCCGGGCTTGACGACGTACTGGCCGTACTCGGCGATGATCATCTGCTTGCCGGTGCCGAGCATGTAGTCGTACCAACCGCGGAACTCCGGGTGGGTCTCCAGCGGCCGGGCGTCGTTGGAGTACACGTCGACCGCGGTGAAGTCCGCGTAGTCGTTGCCCGGCCACCAGGCGTCCTTGTTGCCCACGTAGTGGTTGGTGCCGTCGTCCCACCAGTAGGCCATGTACACCGGGCCCCAGCGGATGCTCGGGTTGGCAGCCTTGACCACTGTGTACAGGTGACGCTGCATGGCCACGAACTGCGGCCCCGTCATGTCGTTCTCCGGCTCGTGGAACGCCGTGGCGTAGACCCCGTACGTCGGGACGCTGCGGGCCCATGCGGTCACCTGGTCGTCGTAGCGCCCATTGGCCGCACCCACGTAGTCGCCGTTCGGTGGCTTCCAGGACACGAAGGAGCGGTAGCCGTTGGCCTGGTCCTGCGCGGCCGCGGAGGTCTGGAAGGACGTCGGCAGGGTGCTGTCGAAGCTGCGGCGGTACGTCAGCGGCCCGACCTCGGCGTTGCGGTCGTTGAACACCCCGATGCCGTAATCGATCCCACCACCGGGGATCGGATCGCTGGCCGCCGCGCCGATCCAGGTGTTCTGGAGCGAGCCGTTGCCCGGCGGGGGTGCGGGCTGACCGGGAATCCGGTAGGACAGCACCACCCGCGGGACGTCGGTGCCGTACTCGCTGGAGCGGAACCGCGCGACATCGTTGGTCACCTTGGACGTGACCGCGAAGGAGAACGTGCCCGCTCCGCGCACGGTAGGCAGCGAGAACGAGATCTGCGTCGTGGTCGCCGTCGGAGCGACGGTGTCGAGCTGGGTGCCGATCTTCGGCGCGTTGCGCATCGTCAGGCTGCGCTCGGACCAGTTCGTGTCCGGCACCGAGTGCAGTTCCACCGAGGACGGAAGGTGGTGCATGTCCCGGGTCAACTCCAGCCGGGCGACCACGTCGGTGGCCGTCGGCGGCAGCGAGGGCACCACGAAGGTGAGGTAGGAGGTCTTGCGGTCGTCCGGCGAGCTGGACGCGCTGAGCCGGCCGGTGTTGTACGTCGTGTTGGGCGCGGCGGCCGAGACGTAGGCGTCCTGGGACGCGGGGACGGTCAACTGCGCGTTGGCCGCCGAGGCCAGCGGAGCAGTGGCGACCAGGGTCGCGGCGCCGATGGTCGTCGCGGCGCCTAGCGCGGCGAAGAGCCGGCCGCGGGAGCGCCTGGGGTGTACGGGCCGCTGGTAGCGGTGCCTACCTCGTGCAGAAGCCATCAGCGCCGGTCCTCCGGGGACTCAGGTGCCAGCCACGCCCCTCGGCCGGCCGGTCGGTGCCCGCACCCGGCCGGCTGGTCGGTGCGGTGGAACCGCCCGGGCGACGCTGCCCTTGCGGCGGCGGAAAGTTATCACCACCACACCGTCAACCTCAATTGACACGCTCCGTAAGCGCGTGACGATAGCTACCGTCCGTAGTAGGTCGGAATGCACGAACGCTGTGACCTGAAGTTTCTTACAGGCTGTAATCGACGGCCACTACCCGTTGTAGTTGCCCGGCGGTCGCGCGCAGCCGTCTGGTGATTCCTCCGGTCAGCCTCCGGGGACGCCTCACGGCCCGATGAACACCGCGTGTGCCCGCCAATCCGCGCCGTCTATCCGAGGCCCGCTGACCGTCCTGCCGCGCCCGGAGACCCCGGCGCTGGTCAGCGTCCACTGCCGCAACGCGCCGTTCGTCGACTGCACGACGTAGAGCCGGTCACCGGACAGGATCAGCCCGGCGGCCGGCCCGATCTGCGGCCCGGCCACGGTGTTGCGGACCGGGTGGATGGTGCCGCTGTCCGGGCTCCACAACCGCCAGTACAGGTTCCCGTCACCGCTGAGGGTGTAGTACAGCCGGCCGTCCTGGACGACCATCCCGGTGATGTTGGCGATCTCGTCGTAGAACGAGGGCCGCACCCCGCGGTAGGTCTGCCCGGGCTTGCCGGTCTTGGCATCGACCCACGCCGGGTCGTTGTACGGGTCGATCGCCTGAGCCGGGCCGAGCGTGCTGCCGTCGAAGCCGCGGCGGTACAGCATGCCGTCGGAGTAGCCGTAGAACAGCGTCGAGCCGAGCAGGACGGCGCCGCGCACCTGGCTCCAGGCCAGGTCGCCGGCCGCGAGCGTGTTCACCGTCCCTGGCGCGGAGCCGTCGAAGAACCGCCGGGCCAGGTCGTCGGGCTGCAGGGCGGGGGTGCCCTTGCCGAGGGAGGCATCCAGCGGGCCGCCGAAGTACACGTTGGCCGGCAGCGTCGGGGCCGAGTAGTCCGGCAGGCTCTGCGCGGTCAGGGGGAAGAAGGCCAGCCGCGGCCGGTAGTACCGGAAGTTGCCGATGTACTCGGTGTCGCTGCCCACCCACAGTCCGGCCGGGGTGGCGTACAGCGCGCTGGTGCCGATCCCGCGCGGGTTGCGGCCGGGGTTCCAGGACTGCGGGACGCCGCTGGCCGGGTCGAGCGCGGCAAGCCCGGGCCGCGGCACGGCACCGGGCTTCGGGACGTTCGCACCGAGGGCGTTGTTCAGCCACCGCTGGTGCCCACCGACGTACACCGTCGCCCCGGTGATGGCCACCGTCAGCAGGGTGTCCCCACCGGTGAGCGCGATCCAGGTCGGCTGCAGGTCGGTGCCGCGCGCCCCGGTCTCCCAGCGGGAGGCCCCGTCGCACAACGTGTCCGCGCCGAAGCCGCCCTTGCCCACTACGACGAAGTACGAGCCGTCCGGGCTGATGTCGATCTCGCGGACCCAGCTGTCGATCAGGTCCGAACGGCACGGTGAAGCGAACCGATTGGTGATCCAGTCAGTGGCCAGCACGGCGGTCGGGCCGGTCAGGTCGAGCATCGCGATCTGCCGCCGCTCCTGACCGTCGACCTTGCGGAAGTTCCCGATCATGATCATCCGGGTCCCGTCCGGGGTGATGTCGAACTTGGTCACCCCGACGGCGCCCTCGACGCCGGTGCCGTTGTAGTTGTGGTGCTCGGTGACCGAGGCGGTCAGATAGTCGGTGACCGCTCCGGTCGCCGGGTCCACCGAGGCCAGGCCCCCACGGAAGGAGTTCCCGATGGTGGTGAACGTGCCGGCGATGAGCAGCTGACCGTTGTGCACGGCCATGTCCTCGACGATGCCGTTGAGGTGCGGCGGGGCGAAGCCGGGAACCGGCTGCCCGGTCGTCAGGTCCAGCAGGACCAGCCCCTTGCGGGCCACCCCGTTCACGAGGTTGAACTTGCCCCCGGCGTACACCGTGGTGGGCGTCGGGCCGGCCGCCAACGTCTCCACGTAGTCGCTGATGTCGGGCGCGAAGGCCGGGTCGATCGCGCCGGTCGCTGGGTCGAAGGACAGGATCCGGTGCCGGGTAAGGACCGTGCTACTCCCAGCCGAACTGGCCTGGGTGAACGTCCCGCCCAGCACCATCCGGTTGCCGACCTGCAGGATCGCGTTGACCGATCCGTCCCGGACCGCCGGCGTCGTCGTCGACGGAACCGCGTCGACCACTGCCGGGTGCGGTGCCTGTACGGCGTCGGCTGGTCCCGCGGTGGCGATGACCACGCTGGCGAGCAGGAGACCTACGAGTCCCCGTAACCCCGTCATGATGAAAGAACCCTCACTGCCGAAATTGGGCCCGGCGCGACCGGACTGGCCGCGCCGGGGATGGATCAGCTTCCGGCGGCCAGCACCAGGGTCAGCATGGTCGAGCGCGCGCTGGGCGCATTGACGGTCGCCGTCAGCCCTCCGACCGGACCGGCGGCCACCGGGGCTCCGCCGTCCGCGACAAGCGTCGCGATGTCGCGATTGCCGTTGCCAGGCACAGAGGTACGCACGCTCACCCCGTCCGGCGCGGTGAACTGCCGCGCCGTCGAGGACTTGTCGTTCCACACCGAGACGACCATGGCTCCGTCCGGTGCGGTGGCAGTCGGCGTCGTGTGGCTGCTGCCGCCCACCTCCGCGTCACCGGTGAAGGACAGCACCGGCGCGGCGGCCCGCGTCCCGGCGTAGGCGACCAGGCTCAGGTCCACCTTCGCCGCGCCGGACAGCGCCACCCTCACGGTGGCTCCGGCGTCGCCCGCAGTGGCCACCCGCTGCCAGACCTGCGTGGTGACCGCGTTGCCCGACGACTGAGTCCCGACCAGGGAATAGCCCGCGGGAGCGGCGCCGCTGACGGCGGAGTTCGTCGTCAGCGCCAGCACGAGGGCGTCCCCGGCCTGGATCGAGCTCGGCACGGTCAGCGCCGCGGAGTTGACCCCGGTGCCGGTGAAGGGCGTGGCCGCGGCCCGGAAGGTGATCGTCCGGTTGGCGGTGACCGGCTGGGCGTTGCTGGTCGATCCGGTCGCGCCGTTGTTGTCGGTCACGGTCAGGGTCACGGTGCGGGCACCGGCGCTCCCGTAGGTGTGCGAGGGGCTGACACCGGAGCCGGTGCTGGAATCTCCAAACCTCCAGGAGTACCCGACGATCGACCCGTCCGGGTCCGCCGAGGTGCTGGCGTCGAAGGAGCACGTCAGACCGGTACAGGAGGACGTGAACGATGCCGACGGCGGCTGGTTCGGGGGCGGCGGGCCACCGGGTCCCAGGAACATCACCCGGGTCCGCCAGTCCGTCCCGTCCACCGTCGGGCCGCTGACGACCGTTGAGGCTCCGCTGGGGGCACCGTTGGTGAAGGCCACCCTGCGCAGGTTCCCGTCCACGCGCGAGGCCCAGTACAGGTTGCCGCCGCTGAGGAACATCCCCTGGGCGTCGGCCCATCCGGTGGTCCCCGGCACGGCCTGCTCCTCCGGGGCCACGATCAGGCTGTCCAGCGACATCCCCCGGGAGAACATGCCCTGCTGCCCGGACCGGGTGTAGTAGACCCGGCCGCCGGCGTAGAACATGCCGGTCACGCTGGACAGCTCGCCGTAGAACGACGGCTTGACCCCGCGGTAGGTCTGCCCGGAGCCGGTGTTGATGTCACTCCAGAACGGGTCGTTGTAGGGGTCGACCAGCACGGCCGGACCGAAGCTCGTCCCGTCGAAGGTCCGGGTGTACAGGTTGTTGTCGTCCAGGCCGTAGACCAGCTTGCCGTTGGCCATGAACCCGCCACGGGCCCGGCTCCACTGGATGCCCGCGGGCGGAAGCACGCTGGTGGGGGACACCGTCGTACCGGTGTAGTAGCGCTTGGCGACGTCGTCCACCCCGATCGGGCCGGCGCCACCCCCCGAGCCGGTTGCGGTCGGCCGGCCGGCGAGAAAGACGTTGGCCGGTAGCGTGCCGGTGTCCTGGGAGACCGGTGTGGTGCCGCCCGCGAGCGGGAAGAACGCGATCTTCGGTCGGAAGTACTTGACGTTGCCGATGTAGTCGGTGTCACTGCCGACGTAGAGCCCGTCCGGGGTGGCCAGCAGGGCCTGGGCACCCACGCCGCGCGGCTGGCGACCCGGGTTCCAAGACAGCGGCACGCCGTTGAGCGGGTCCAACGCGGCCAGTCCCGGCCGCGGCACGGAGCCCGGCGCGGCGAAGTCGCGGCCGCCGGCGTTGTTCAGCCAGCGCTGGTGCCCACCGACGTAGACGGCCGGACCGGTGATCGCGACGGAGAACAGGGTGTCACCGCCGGTGTCGGCGATCCAGCGCGGCTGCACGTCGGCGCCGGTGTCGGAGAACTCCCAGCGGGTCGCGGTGTCGCACAGCGTGCCAGGGTTCGGGCCACCAGTGGCGACGATGGAGAACCAGGAGCCGTCCGGTGCGATGTCGATGTCCCGGATGTAGCTGTCGAAGGCGTTGCTGAAACAGGCCGGTTCGTAGCGGGCGGTACGCCAGTTCGGGTCGACGACGGGTCCGGACGGTGGCAGCAGGATGATGACCGCCTGGTCCCGACTCTGCCCCTCGACCAGCTTGAAGTTCCCGATCGCCACCAACCGGCCGCCGTCCGGGGTGATGTCCAGTTTGGAGACCCCGACGCTGGCCCGTGCGTTGCCGCTGGGGTAGTTGTGGTTCACCGCGACGTCGATGGTCATGTAGGGATCCAGCGCGCCGGTGGACGGGACCAGGGTCACCAGGCCACCGTGCCCGACGCCGCCTGCGGTGCTGAACGTGCCGCCCACGAACAGCCGTCCGCCGGACAGCGAGAGGTCGTTGACCGCACCGTTGAGCGCCGCGGCCTTGAAACCAGTCACCACGGACCCGGTTGCCGCGTTGAGGTAGGTGAGGTTGCGTTGGGTAGCCCCATTGACGGAGGTGAAGGTGCCACCGGCGTACACGGTGTTGTTCGGCCCCGGCAGCAGCGTGTTGACCACGCCGTTGATCGAAGGCGCGAACGCGGTGTCCACCGCGCCGCTCACGGCGTCGAAGGCCAGGATGTTCGCCCGGCTCAGCACCGTCCCAGAACCCCGGTTGGACACCATCGTGAAGGTGCCTCCAAGGATCACCTTGGAGCCCACCTTGGCGATCGTCAGTACCCGACCGTCCTTGATCTCCGGAGTCTGCGTGGACGGGACATCGTTGACGATCAAGGTGTGTGGCGACTGGACTGCGGTTGCCGGCAGCGCCGGCAACACGAGTGCGCTCGTCACGGTGAGAGCAGCAATTAGCCCACGCCGCATGTCGATCCTCCGAGGGGTTGTTGGTCAGGACGTTGGCGCCAATATGACGCAGCGTAGTCAACTTTGGCGAGCTTTCTCGCAGATCTCACCCGTTAGGGTGGCTCAGTTCCATTGCTGTACACGAAGAGCTACTGTGAGTCGCGCAACGACAGCGAAAGGAAACGCACAGTGACCGATCCCACGGTGGCGCCCGTCCCGCCGGCCCAGCTCAGTGACTTCGGAGCGCTGCTGCGACGGCAGTGGTGGCTGATCCTGATCGTCGTCGTACTCGGCGCCCTGGCCGGATACGGCTACACCTCGGCCCAGACGCCCTTGTACACCTCCACCACGCAGGTCCTGGTCACCCCCACCGGCGCCGACGACCAGTCGGTGCTGGCCAACGGGCGGACCCGGGGTGAGATCAACCTGGACACCGAGGCGCAGCTGCTGACCTCGACGGCGGTGGTCAAGGCGGCCGCCGACACGATCGGCGACAACGCCACGCCGGCTGAGCTCGTCTCCCGGGTGAAGGTCTCGGTCCCACCGAACACCGAGGTGCTCACCATCGCCTACAGGTCGACGTCGCCGGAGGCGGCCCGGACCGGGGCGAACGCCTTCGCCGTGGCCTACCTGGCCAACCGGGCCCAGGAGGCCAGCGCGCAGATCACCGCCCGGCAGACCGCCCGGCAGGTCCAGATCGACACCCTCAACCGCTCGTTGCAGAACGTCACGAAGTCCCTCGCCGGGCTCAAGCCGGACTCGGTAGAGCTGTCCGTGGCGCAGGCGCAGATCCAGTCGCTCAGCACCCAGATCGCGTTGCTCTCGGCCGAGGTCGACGGCCTGGACGTCAGCTCGATCACCCCGGGCCGGACGATCACCGACGCGAACCTGCCGAGATCGGCGAGTAGTCCGGTGCTCACGGTGAACCTCGCCGCGGGGGCGATGCTCGGCCTGCTGGTCGGGTTGGGTCTGGCCCTGCTGCGCTACCGGTCCGACCGCCAGCTGCGCACCCCGGACGAGGTCTCCCGCCGGACCGGGCTGCCGGTACTGGCCAACGTGCCGGAGACCGTCGGCGGCGGGCTGGCCGAGCCGACGACGCCCGCCGGTCGCGGCTACGTCCGGCTGCGAAACCTGCTCACCTCACGGACGGCTTCCGACGCCCGCGTCCTCATGGTCGCCGGAGTCGATTCCGACAGCAGCGAGGTGGCCGCCAACCTGGCCGCGAGCCTGTCCAAGACCGGTGCGGAGGTCACCCTGGTGTGTGCCTCGCCGGAGTCCGGCACGGTGCAGCGGCTGCGGTTGCGACACGGCAGTGCCGGTCTGTCGGAGGTGCTGTCCGGTTCGTCGGAGCTGGCGGACGCGCTGCAGGTCCCGCTGGGATTCGAGCAGTTGCGCGTGCTGGCTCCCGGGTCGGAACCGGAACGGGCCGGGGCGCTGTTGCAGACGCAGGCGGCCCGCGAACTGCTCCGCACGCTGCGCCGCTCGGCCCGCTACGTGGTGCTGGAGGCGCCCCCCACGAATGACAGCAGCCAGGCTCAGACCCTGTCCGCCCTGGCCGACGCGGCGCTGATCGTGATCGTCGCGCGGCACAGCGCGTCCGATCGGGTGCTCGACGCCATCGAGCAGTTCGCCGTGATGAACACGCCGGTCGTGGGCAGCGTGCTGATCCCGGCCGCGCGGCACGCCCGCAAGATGCGCACCGGCGGCGCCGCAAACGCGGCGGCGGGTAGCGGCACGGTGCAGGCGCAGACCGCGGATCCGGCGGAGGACGAGGTCCCCGCGGATGGGCGGGCCGCCACGCGCGGCACCGAGGACAGCGTCGACGCGGGCGCCGACGACCACCGTGACGACCGCACTCGCAAGGGCGCCGGCGGGCGCCGACCCGGACCGGCGGCACAGCGCTCCGTCCGCTCGGCATCCCGATCCGCGGGATGACCACGCAGTCCTCGACGGTCCCGCTGGGGTCCACGCTGCGACCGCCGAAGCCGGCCCTGCTCGCGCTGCGCCCGGGCTGGCCGCTGAGCGCATTGCTGCTCGGCTACCCGGTCTGGTGGGCGCTCGGGCTCGGCACCCTGATCATCTACGCCCTGACCGTCCCGATGCTGATCCATCTGGCGCGGCACCGCCCGGTCCGGGTCCCCAAGGGGTTCGGGCTGTGGCTGCTGTTCCTGGTGTGGGTCCTGGTCAGTCTCATCATGATCGGCCACAACCCCCCGCAGGCGTTGCCCAGCACCGCGTCGGGCCGGCTGATCTCGGTCGCGTTCACCTTGGCCGGATACACCGCCGTGACGATCATGCTGCTGTACGCCGGCAACCTGTCCGAGCGCGACTACCCGCGGCTGCGGATGGTGCGGCACCTGGGATTCCTGTTCATCGTCACGGTCGTGGGCGGCCTGGCCGGGACGTTCTTCGGAAACCTCGAGTTCACCTCGCCGGTCGAGCTGGTGCTGCCACCGAACATCCGGGCCGACAACTTCGTCCGCAGCCTCGTGCATCCGGCGACCGCGCAGTTGCAGCAGGTTCTCGGCTACGAGGCGCCGCGACCGGCGGCCCCATTCGGCTACACCAACAGCTGGGGGTTCTGCCTGTCGGTGCTGCTGGGCTGGTTCATCGTGTCCTGGTTCGTCCGGACCGGGCGGCTGCGGCGCGGAGTGGGCGCCCTGATCCTGCTCGCCGCGCTGGTGCCGACCGTCTACTCGCTCAACCGCGGGCTGTGGATCGGTCTGGGTTTGGCCCTGGTCTACATCGCGGTGCGGTTGGCCGCCCAGGGCAAGTTCTTCGTGGTGGCCGCGCTGGGCGTGGCCAGCCTGCTCGGTGGCGTCATCTTCCTGGGCAGCCCACTCACCACCATCGTGTCCGAGCGGCTGGACAATCCGCAGAGCAACCTGACCCGCTCCTACACCGCGGAGTACACCTGGCAGGCCGCGCTGACCTCGCCGATCATCGGCTACGGCGGCACCCGGTCAGCACAGGGTGGGACCCAGTCGATCGCGATCGGGCAGACCGCACAGTGCCAGTTGTGCGGCAACCCCACTCTCGGCGGCAACGGCCCGTTCTGGGCGGTCCTGATCGGCCAGGGTCTGGTCGGTGCGGCCCTGCACGTCGGGTACTTCCTGCGCACCGCCTGGTGCTACCGGCGCGACACCACTCCGATCGGGCTGGCCGGCCTGCTGGCCGTCCTGCTGCCCCTGCTCTACATGTTCCTGTACAACTCCCTCGTCGCGCCCCTGCTGCTCGTGTTCCTGTCGATCGCCCTGCTCTGGCGCAACGACCTGGCCCGGACCGAGGCGGCGGCGTGAGCCGGCTCTGCGCCGTCGACCGCCCGGCGCCGGCGTGAGCAGCCCGCCCGGCACCCGGGCGGGCGGGGCACCGGCGGAGGTGCTGGCCATGGTCCGGCTGCTCTGGCCGCAGGCCGACGTGGCCGCGCCGGCACGGGGACTTCCCGGCCGGGCCCGACGACACCCCGGGGCCCTGCTGCCGCTGCCGAGCGCGGCCGACCCCCGACTGCTGGTCCCCGCCGACAACCGGCGGGCCGCCGCTGCGGCGCTGCGTCAGCACGCGCACCGCGCCGGCCTTGCCGACCGGCTCCGCGCCGGCGCGCTGTCCCTCGCCCTGCGCAGTGGCGTAGCCCAGGTCGCGCTCCGGGACCGGGTGGACGTCGGGGCGGACCCCGGCATCCTCGGGCAGCTCGCAGCCGTACTCGGGCAGCCGGTCCTGGCCAGCGTGCAGCTGGGTCGGGCGAGGGCCAACCGGAAGCCGGTCCTCGCCATTCATGCGAGCGACGGCCGGCTGCTGGGCTACGCCAAGGTGGGAGTCAGCCCGCTGACCGATCGGTTGGTGCGCGCCGAGGGGGCGGCGCTGCACCGCTTGGGCACTGCCGGGTTGCGCGCGGTGCGGGCGCCCGAGCCGCTGTACGCCGGTACGTGGCAGGACCTGCCGATCCTGGTGCAGAGCGCGTTGCCGGTCCAGGCCGGTCCGGTCCCGGCCGCCCGGCTTGCTGCGGCCACTGCCGAGGTCGCCGACCTCGACCGAGTCGACGGCGTCCCCCTCCGGAACACGCCGTACTGGTCCCGGCTGGGCGAGCGGATCGCCCGGCTCCCGGACGGGCCGGTCGCCGCCCAGCTGTCCGCGACGCTGACCGGCCTGCACGAGGTGGCCCGCGACAGCGCGCTGGACACCGGAAGCTGGCACGGCGACTGGACTCCCTGGAACATGTCGGCCCTGCCTGAGGGGGTCGCGGCGTGGGACTGGGAACGCTTCACCGGCGGCGTCCCGCGCGGGTTCGATGCGCTGCACCACGACCTGCACGAGGACCTGATCGTGCGCCGCACCGACCCGACCACCGCGGCAGCTGGCTGCGTGGCCCGGGCAGCGGCGACCCTGCGAGCGCTGGGGGTGACCACGGACGCGGCCGCCCTGACCGCGCTCGGCTACCTGACCGAGATCGCCACCCGCTATACCGAGGACGGCCAGGCCGCCGCCGGCAGCCGGCTGGGCAGGGTCGAGGACTGGCTGCTGCCCACCCTGACGACGAACCTGGGCAGGATGGCCAGATGAGTGCACCTCCGGCGTCGGCCACCCCGACCCGCAAGCGGGTGGTCCAGGGCGTGACCCGGACCGTGGGACGGCTGAGCAGCCCGTTGCGGATGCTGCCCGGCTTCCTGATCGCCGGCGGGCAGCGTTGCGGTACGACGTCGATGTTCCGCACCCTGATCCAGCACCCGGCGATCCTCAAACCGGTGCTGCACAAGGGCGTGCACTACTTCGACACCGCCTACGGCAACGGGCCGGCCTGGTACCGCGGGCACTTCCCGCTGCTCGCCACCGCGCAACGGGCCGGCCGGCGCAGCGGCGTACCCGCCGTCACGTTCGAGTCCAGCCCGTACTACCTGTTCCATCCGCTGGCCGCCGCCCGGATCAGCACCGATCTGCCGGGGATCAAGCTGGTGGTGCTCCTGCGTGACCCGGTGGAGCGCGCGTACTCCGCACACGCGCACGAGTTCGCCCGCGGCTTCGAGGACCAGTCCTTCGAGGCGGCGCTGGACCTGGAGCCGCAGCGCCTGGCCGGCGAGGCCGAGCGGCTGGTCGCCGAGCCCGGCTATGTCAGCCACCACCACCAGCACAATGCCTACCTGCAGCGCGGCCGCTACGTCGAGCACCTCGAGCGCGTCTCGGCGCTGATCGGGCGGGACCGGATGCACGTCGTGGACAGCCACCTGTTCTTCACCGAGCCCGAGCAGGTGTACGCGGGGGTGCTGGATTTCCTGGGCGTCCCGCCGCTGGGGACGCCGGTCTTCGAGCGGCACAACGCCCGCCCCCGCACCCCGATGTCCCCACAGTTGCGGGCACGCCTGGAGGCGCACTTCGCGCCGTACGACGAGCAGCTGGCCGGATGGCTCGGGCATCCTCCGAGCTGGCGCACATGAGCGGCACCGAACGCACCCGCCTTGACGCGGGCGCGGCAACCGCCACGGCCGCCCCGGACTTGATGCCGACCGACGGGGGCGCCCGCAGCCGCGCCAACCTGGGTGGCCTGGCGCGTGGTGGTGCGCTCAGCCTGATCGGATCGGGCCTGTCCGCGCTCGCCGGCGTGCTCGTGGTGCTCGTGCTGACCCGGGCCCTACCCCCCGCCGCCGCGGGCACGTTCTTCGCCGTGACGTCGGTGTTCCTGCTCGGGCAGGCGGTGGCCAAGCTCGGCACGAACGTCAGCCTGGTGTACTTCATCTCCCGCTTCCGGTCCCTGGGCGTCCCAGAGCGGATCGGGGTGACCTTGCGCTCGGCGTTCGGGCCGGTTGCCGTGGCCAGCACGCTGATCGGCGTCGCCACGTTCGCGGTCGCCCCGTGGCTGGCCGAGCTGGTGGTCGGCGAGCCGTCGTCGGAGGCCACCGCCGCGGTCCGGGTGCTCGCCCTGCTCGTCCCGGTGGCGGCGGTGGCCGACACCGCCGTCTCGGCCACCCGCGGCTTCGACACCGTCCGACCCACGGTGGTGCTGGACCGGATCGGGCGTTCGGGGCTGCAGGTGGTCACGGTCGTCGTCGCCGTCCTGCTGGGCTGGCGGACCGCCGGCCTGTTGGCGGCCGCGTGGGCGCTGCCCTACCTGCTGCCGGCTGTGCTGGGCCTGCGAGACCTGCGGCGCCGGCACCGCGCTGCGACGGAGGCCGGTTCAGGTCAGCCGGTGGACACCGGCGTGACCACCCCGCCGTTCTGGCGGTTCACCTGGCCGCGCGCGTTGGCCGGCGTCGCTCAGATCGCCCTACAGCGGCTGGACATCGTGCTGGTCGCGGCGATGCTCGGCCCGGTCTCTGCGGCGGTCTACACCGCGGCCAGCCGGGTGCTGGTGGCCGGTCAGCTGTCCAACCAAGCGATCTCCAACGCCGTCCAGGCCCGCTTGGGCGAGTTGCTCGCCCGTGACGACGTCGCAGCCGCGAACACCGCCTACCGCGCCTCGACGGCCTGGCTGGTCCTGCTCAACTGGCCGCTGTACCTGCTGCTCGCGCTGTTCGCCCCCATGGTTCTGCGCGTGTTCGGTCCTGAGTACGACGGCGGGACCTCCGTCGTGATCATCCTGTCCGGGGCGATGCTGCTCGCCAGCGCCTGCGGCATGGTCAACCTGGTACTCGTCACTGCCGGGCGGACGACCTGGAACCTGGGCAATGCGGTGCTGGCGCTGGGCATCAACATCGCCGCGAACCTGATCCTGATCCCGGTCCTGGGGATCGCGGGGGCGGCGATCGCCTGGGCGCTGGCGATCGTGGTGAGCAACGTGGTGGCCCTGGCCCAGATCTACTTCACCAAGGGGCTGCATCCCTTCGGCCGCGGAACGCTGATAGCCATGGGGCTCGCGGTGGCCTGCTTCGCGGTCATCCCCGACGTGGCGGTGCTGTTGTGGGGCGGTGCGGCCGCCACGTTGCTCGTCGCGACGGCGATCGGCATCGCGGCCTACGTCGCGGCCTGTTACCGGCTGCGCGCTCCGCTGGCCATCGACGAGCTGCGGCGTCGATCGGGGGCACGCCGCGGCGCGTCGGCGGCCCGGTGAGCGGCCCGCTGCTCGTGACCGGGCTGCCCAGGACGGGCACCAGCTGGGCCGGAAAGATGCTCGCCGCCTCCGGCGAGGTCGTCTACATCAACGAGCCCATGAACCCGGGCCATCCGCCCGGTCACTGCCCCGGCGTACTCGACGCCACCGTGACCCACCAGTTCCAGTACATCGACGAAGCCGACGACGACCGTTGGGCGCGCGCGTTCGACGACACCCTGGCGCTGCGCTACCGGCTGGGGGCCGAACTGCGCCGCAACCGGGGTGGCTACGACATGGCGCGGGCGGCGAAGTACGTCGGTGCGTTCACGGTCGGCCGGCTGCGCGGCCGGCGGGCCATGCTCGACGACCCGTTCGCGCTGTTGTCCACCGGCTGGCTCGTCCGCCGGATGGGATGCCAGGCCGTGGTGCTCGTCCGCGATCCGGTGGCCGTCGTCGGCAGCTGGCGGGCGCTGGGCTGGGCCGTGCACTTCCACGAACTGCTCGAGCAGCCCGCCCTCGTCCGCGACCACCTCGCCGGGTACGTCGACCGGATGCGGGCCCTGATCGGGTCACCGGACTGGCTGGCGCGCTCGTGCCTGCTCTGGGAACTGGCCTACGCCTTCGTGGACGACGCCCTGCGCGGGCTGCCCGGCGTACGCATAGTCAGCTACGAGTCCCTCGTCCGGGATCCGCTGGCCGGCTTTGCCGGGTTGTACGCCGAGCTCGGGCTGACCTGGTCGGAGCGGGCCGAGCAGGCGGTGGCGCGGGCCAGCAGCGGCGGGGGCTCCGCCGGGGCGCATCCCTGGTCGCTGCGCGGCGGCCTGTCACGCACGGCCTACCGGCCGATGGCCGCCGACGCCGCCCTGGGCAGCTTCCGGGATCGGCTCAGCACTGCGGAGATCGACCGGGTCCGGCAGCTGACCGCCCCGGTGGCGGCACGGTTCTACCCGACGGGGGAGACCACCCTGGGGGGCGTGGAAGCGTCGGCGGTGCGCCCGGACCGCGCGGATCCCACGAGCAACCGCAGGGCGTAGGGCAGGTCGTCGACCAGGTAGCGGCGGGCCAGCCGGCGCGGCTCCGACACGAGCCGGTGCAGCCACTCCAGCCCGGAGTTCTGCATCCAGCCCGGCGCCCGGCGGACCTCTCCGGCGGCGAAGGCCAATGCCGCCCCGCAGCCGATCCACCAGGTGTTGGGCAGGTCCGGAGCCAGCTCCTGGATCAGCCGCTCCTGCTTGGGACAGCCCAGGCCGACGAACACGATGTCGGGTTGCGCGGCCCGCAGCTCCGCCCGCAGTCGGGCCATCTCGTGCTCGTCCTGCTCGAAACCCCACGGCGGCGAGGCGGTCCCGGTGACCCGCAGGCCGGGAGCGTGCTCGATCAGCCGCTGCGCGGCCCGCTCGGCCACCCCCGGCTCGCCACCGAGCAGGAAGATGCCGTGCTGGCCCTGCGCGGCTGCTGCGCTGAGGGTCCACATCAGCGAGGAGCCGGCTACTCGCTCCGGGAGCGGTCTCCCGCCGAGCCGGGCAGCCCACACCACCGGGGCGCCGTCGGCGACCACCAGGTCGGCGACGTTGATCAGTTGGCGGACCGCGGAGTCGCGGGCGCTGCGCCGCAGGATGTCGACGTTCGGGGTGCTGATCCAGCCGCCCCGCCCCTCGCTCAGGTCCTGACAGACGCGTGTTACCACGTCGGACTCCGTCATCGGGTCAAAAGCGACAGTTCCGACCTGAACACGTTCTAATGCCTCCGTCATGTACACAGAGTAAACAACGGGCGGCACCCGTAGGGAGGAAATGGTCACCCGTTTGGGTGAAACACCTCCGTAGCGACTCCGCTGCGTGACAGACTGCTTCCGCACGGCTCACCTTGGCAGCAAAGGCGGTACACAAAGCGTGACGAAGACCCGGGTCCTGTTCCTCGGCGGTCTCGGCCGCAGCGGGACCACCCTGATCGAGCGGGTGCTGGGCGAACTGCCCGGCGTGTGCTCGGCCGGTGAGGTGGTGCACCTGTGGCGGTGGGGCATCCTGGACGACGAGCGGTGTGGCTGCGGCGAGCCGTTCAGCCGTTGCCCGTTCTGGACCGAGGTGGGTCGCCGCGGGTTCGGGGCGGCCGGATTTGATCCGGTCCTGGCCCGCCGGATGCTCGGGCTGCGGGCCCGGGTCGACCGGGCTCGATACCTGCCCCAGCTGATGGTCCCCACCCGGATGCATCCCCGCGCCCGGGATCTGGACAGCTACCTGCGCGGGTACGGCGCGGTCTACACCGCCGCCGCGCAGACCGCCGGCGCCGCGGTGGTGGTGGACTCCAGCAAGCACTCCTCGCTGGCCTACTGCCTGCGCCATCATCGCGGCCTGGACGTGCGGGTCGTGCACGTCGTCCGCGACAGCCGCGGGGTGGCCTACTCCTGGACCAAGCAGATGGCCCGCCCGGAGGCGGCGCAGGGTCGGGAGGTCATGACCCGCTACTCCCCGCTGCGCTCGGCCCTGCTCTGGAACGCCAACAACGCCTCGCTGGCCATGCTGGAGCGGCTCGGCACGCCGCGCCTGGTCGTGCGCTACGAGGATTTCGTGACCGATCCCGGCGCGGTGGTACGCCGGATCGCCGAGTTCGCCGACCTCCCGCTCGCGCCGGACGCCCTGGACCACGTCGGGGCCGACCACGTGGAGCTGACCAGCGCCCACACCGTTGCCGGCAACCCGATGCGTTTTCGCACCGGGCGGATCGACCTGCGCAGCGACGACGCCTGGCGGGAGCGGTTACCGCGCCGCCAGCGCCGGATGATCAGTGCCCTGACCGCGCCGTTGCTGCACCGCTACGGCTACCCCCTCGGAGTGAGCGCATGAGTGAGCGTGAGTCGACGGCCTGCTGGCCCTCGGTCGGCGTCGTCGTCCCCACCAAGGACCGCCCTGCCCTGCTGGGGCAGGCGCTGGCCGCGATCCTGGCCCAGGACTATCCGGGCGAAGTCCTGGTCGTCGTCGTCGACGATGCCGGCGCCCAGTACCCGGACGTGGCGCAGGGGGACCGGCCCGGCACCCCGCGCCGGAGCACCAGCGTCGTCACGAACAGCCGTACGCCCGGACTGGCCGGGGCCCGCAACACCGGGATAGCCGGGTTGTCCACCGACCTCGTGGCGTTCTGCGACGACGACGACGTGTGGGCACCGGACAAGCTCACCGCGCAGGTAGCGGCCCTGCTCAGCGAGCCGGAGGCAGAGATGGCCGCCTGCGCGATCGAGGTCGACTACGCCGGGGTCCGCAGCGTGCGCCGGGCCGGCCGGGAGCGGCTCGAGTACGCCGATCTACTCGGGTCGCGGATGTCGATGGCGCACTCCTCGACGTTCCTGCTGCGCCGGGACCGCCTCATGGACGGCATCGGGCTGCTCGACGAGACCATCCCCGGCAGCCAGAACGAGGACTGGGACCTGTTGCTGCGAGCCGCCCGGCGGCATCCGGTCGTAATGGTCGACGAGCCACTCGTGCGCGTGCTGTGGGGGCAGAGCTCCTACTTTTCCCGGCAGTGGCAGACCCGGGTCAGCTCCCTGCTGTGGATGCTCCGGCGCCATCCCGAGATCGCCGGGCACCGGATCGGGGCGGCCCGCGTCTACGGGCAGCTGGCCTTCGGCTACGCCGTACTCGGTCAGCGCCGCACGTCGCTGCGCTGGTCGGCGCGATCCGTGCGCCGGCGTTGGCGCGAACCTCGCGGGCTCATCGCCGCAGCGGTCGCGACCCGGCTCGTCCCGGCAGAGCGGGTCATGGCGACCCTGCACCGGCGCGGACACGGGATCTGACCGACATGGCGACGAGAACGTTCGACTCTTCCCAGCGCGACCATCAGGTCGGCTCCCGCCGGGCCCGCATCGTCGGCGCGGTGTACTACGGCGGCTTCACGCTGCTCCTGATCCTGATCCTGACCAACCAGCTCAGGGACTTCCTGCCCGCCGGGGTCGTCCGCCGGGTCGGCTACAACAGCGAGGGCTACACACTGGCGATCCTGCTCGGCGGCTGGATCCAGTTCGCTCTGCCACGGTTGTCGCGGGCGGCGAAGTGGCCGGTGACACTCGGAGCCGCGGCGCTCAGCCTGGCGATCGCGCTGTTGCTGTACGCCGAGATACTGCCCAGTCAGTACTCCACGCTCAACGAGTCGTTCTTCGCGCTGGTCCTGGTGCTGCCCTACGTGACGCTGACCCGACCCCTGCGCGGCTGGCCACCCCTGGCATCGCTGGCGATCCTGGTCGCGGTCGTCCTGGGTGTCCAGCAGAGTCCGGCCAACTCGCCGGTCGTCCTGCTGGCCGAGACGATGGCGGTGTTCATCCTGCTGCCCATCGGGCTGGACGTCGTCGACCGGGGGATCCTCGACCGGGCGGCCCGGACCGTGCCGGCGCTGCGCTACGCGTGGTACGCCCTGCTCGTCGTCGTACCCGTCACCGTCGTCCTGCTCGGCACCCCCGACCGCGTCGGAGGCGGGATCCACGCGGTGCTGGAATACATCGGCCGCGTGCACGAGGGCGTCATCGCGGTGCTGGCTGTGCAACTGTATTTCGCGGTAGGGCTGCGCCGGACCGGCCGGCCCGCCACCTCGAACTCTCGACCCGGAGGCTGAGGCGTGCGGCGCAACAACATGATCTTCGATGTCGGGCTGCACCGCGCCGAGGACACCCGGCTCTACCTCGCCAAGGGGTTCGACGTCGTCGCAATCGAGGCGATGCCGACGCTCGCGCAGCGGGCCGCGCAGGAGCTTGCCGAGCACGTCACCAGCGGGCAGCTGGTGATCGAGAACGTCGCCGTGGCCGACGTGGCGGGGTCGGTCCCGTTCTACGTCAACTCCAGCTCCGAGTGGGGCACCATCCGCCCGGCCTGGGCCGAGCGGAACAGCCGGCTCGGATCCCCGTCGACCACGAGCGTGCCGGTCACCGCGCTCCCCTTCGGTGACCTGCTGGAGCGGCACGGCGTGCCGCACTACCTCAAGATCGACATCGAGGGCGCGGACCTGCTGTGCCTGCAGGCGCTGGACCCCGCCGAGCCGCCGACGTACGTGTCGGTGGAGTCGGAGAAGGTCTCCTGGGCCGGGCTGTTGCGCGAGTTCGATCTGCTGTCGGGACTGGGGTACCGCCAGTTCAAGGTCGTCGCCCAGCACAAGGTCCCGCGCCAGAGGCAGCCGCAGCCGCCGCGGGAGGGTCGCTACGCCGCCGGTTGGACACCGACCCTCGGGTGCAGCGGGTTGTTCGGCGAGGAGGCCCCGGGTCGTTGGCTGAGCCGGCGTGAGGCGCTGGCCAAGTACCGGCTCATCTTCGCGCGGTACCGGCTCTACGGCGACGACGGGCTGCTGCCCCGCCACGGGGCCGGAGCCGTGCTGCGCGCACCGTTCCGGCTGGCCGGAGGCAGCGCCGGCTGGTTCGACACCCACGCCCGCCGCTGATCGGACCGCTCAGCCGGCGTGGAACTCGTTCTGCGCCGCGGCCAGCCCGTCGCAGAGCAGCGCCTGGACCGCATCGGCAGCCCGGTCGAGCAGGTCGGGTAGTTCGCGGCGCTCGGAGCCGGCGAAATCCCGAAGGACGAACTCGGCCGGGTCCTGCCGGCCCGGTGGGCGCCCGATCCCGAACCGCACCCGTAGGTAGTCCCGGCTCCCCAGGGACGTCGTGATCGAGCGCAACCCGTTGTGGCCGTTGTCTCCGCCGCCGAACTTGAGCCGGACCGCGCCAAAGGGCAGGTCCAGCTCGTCGTGCACGACGATCACGCTGGTCATCGGCACCTTGTAGTAGCGGTGCAGGGCGACGACCGCCGAGCCGGACAGGTTCATGAACGTCCGCGGTTTGACCAGCACAGCGCGGCGGCCGTCCAGCCGACCCTCGGCGACGTCGGCGCGGCTGCGGTGGGCCTTGAACCGCCCACCCATCCGCGCCGCCAGCGTGTCGAGCACGTGGTACCCGACGTTGTGCCGGTTGCCGGCGTACTGCGGGCCGGGGTTGCCCAGCCCGACGACGACCGCAGGTTCGGTGACCGGAGGCGGGGCAGTGGTCGGGGATCCGGGCTCAGGACCGGTCGGCGTCGGCGTCCCCATCGGTACCGGATCCGCTCCCGCCGTCGGTGTCCCCGTCCGATGCCTCCGCCTCGGCCTGCTCGGCGTCGGTCGGGTCGTGCTCGATGCCCACGTCGGCCTCGGCCTCGGCCAGTTCGGCGTCCAGCTGCTCGGCGGTCGGGGCGGCCAGGAAGCCGACCACGAGCGCCTCCGGATCGGTCACCAGGCTCACTCCGGCCGGCAGCGTCAGGTCGGCGGCCAGCACGCTGCGCGCG
>JBBPYA010000325.1:0-9804 GCA_038200385.1 Mycobacteriales bacterium | reverse complement strand
TGCTGGCCTACCAGTACCTTCAGACGCTGCCGCAGATCGCCCAGGGCGACGCCAACAAGATGTGGATCGTCCCCAGCGAGTTCAGCAAAGCGCTGGAGGGTCTGGGTCGCGCCGTCGGTGGCGGCGAGGCAGGCGGGGAGGCCGACGGTGGCGGATCCTGGCTGCGGCCCGAGCGGTCCGGCCCCCGGCCGGCGGGGGAGGCGATCGACACCGCGAACTGGTTCGACTCCAACCTGGCTCCCGCCGCGGAGCAGCCCGAGGCGCAGACGCCGATGACCGACACGACGCCGACGACGGTGTCCGTTCCGAGCCTGAGCGCCGCCAAGCAGGACGCGCCCCCCGCACCGCCGGTCCTGCAACACGCCCAGCGCCAGCAGGCGCTAGCGCAGCAGGCCCCGGAGCAGCAGGGAGCGGAACAGCAGGGGCCGCCCCAGCAGGACTGGTCCGATGACGGGCAACAGCAGCAACCCGGTCAGGCGGAGTCGCAGGCGGACTGGTCCGATCGCGGCGACGACCGGCCGCGGCACCGGCCACCGGACGACTCGAACCGGTAGCCCGGGCCGCCGCGCACACGGACCGGGCGCCGGTCGGCGGACCCGCCGATCAGGCGTCGGCCGGCTGCAGTACCCCAGGATCGGCGAACTGGGTGCGGTACAGCTCTGCGTAGCGGCCGGCGCGCGCCAGCAGGTCCGCGTGCGTGCCGCGCTCGAGGATGACGCCCTCGTCGATGACGAGGATCTCGTCGGCGGCCCTGATCGTAGACAGCCGGTGCGCGATGACCAGCGCGGTCCGCCCGCTGAGCGCCTCGACCAGGGCCTCCTGGACCGCCGCCTCGGACTGCGAATCCAGATGTGCGGTCGCCTCGTCGAGGATGACCACGCGCGGGCGCGCCAGCAGCAGACGAGCGATCGTCAGCCGCTGCCGCTCCCCGCCGGACAACCGGTAGCCGCGCTCGCCGATGACGGTGTCCAGTTGGTCGAGCAGCGACCTGATCAGCCGCTCCAACCGGCTGCGCCGAAGGGCGTCCCACAGCTGGTCGTCGGAGGCCTCCGGGCGGGCGAAACGCAGGTTGGCCCCGACCGTGTCGTGCCAGAGATGCCCGTCCTGGGTGACCACCCCGACGGTCTCGCGGATCGCCTGGAACGACAGCTGGCGGACATCGATCCCCGATAGCCGCACCGAGCCGCCGTCCACGTCGTACAACCGGCTGGCCAGCGCCGCCAGGGTGGACTTGCCGGCCCCGGACGGACCCACCAGCGCGATCAGCTGTCCCGGCCGGGCGGCGAAGGACACCTCGTGCAGGACCTCGTCGCCGCCCCGGCTGTCCAGCACGGCCACCTCCTCCAACGAGGCCAGTGACACCGCCGTGGCAGCGGGGTAGCCGAAGCTCACCTCGTCGAAGCGCAACTCGACACCGCCGTCGGGGATCGGACGAGGCTCGGCCGGCTCGGTGATTAGCGGGGTCAGATCCAGCACCTCGAAGACCCGCTCGAAGCTCACGAGCGCGGTCATCACCTCCAGCCGGGCGCCGGCCAGCGCGGTGAGGGGGGCGTACAGCCGGGCCAGCAGCAGCGCCAACGCCACCACGTCCCCGGTGTTCAGGCGTCCCCGCACGGCCAGGGAGCCCCCCACGCCGTACACCACGGCCAGCGCGAGTGCCGAGACGAGCAGCAGCGCGGTGACGAAGACCCACTGGTAGACCGCGGCCCGGACGCCGATGTCGCGGACCCGCGCCGCGCGACCGGTGAACTCGACCTCCTCCTCGACGGGACGGCCGAACAGCTTGACCAGCGTGGCCCCCGGGGCACTGAAGCGTTCGGTCATCTGGGTGGTCATGGCCGAGTTGTGGTTGGCCGCCTCGCGCTGCATCGCAGCCAGCTGACGGCCCATCCGACGCGCCGGCAGCACGAACACCGGCAGCAGCACGAGCGCGAGCACGGTCACCTGCCAGGACAGCCGCAGCATCACCACGAGGGTCAGGGCCAGGGCGACGACATTGGTCACCACTCCGGACAGGGTGTCGCTGAACGCCCGTTGCGCACCGATCACGTCGTTGTTCAGCCGGCTGACGAGCGCGCCGGTGCGCGTCCGGGTGAAGAACGCGACGGGCATCCGCTGCACGTGGACGAACACCGCACGCCGCAGATCGAGGATCAAACCTTCCCCGACCCGGGCCGACAGCCACCGGCTGATCAGGCCGACTACCGCCTCGATCAGGGCGATGGCCGCGATCACGACGGACAGCGTCACGACGACGTTCAGCTCGCCGGCGTCGATCGCGTTGACGACCCGGCCGGCGAGCACCGGGGTGGCCACGACCAGCACCGCAGCCAGGACGCTGAGGGCCAGGAACCACCCGAGGTCCCGGCGGTGCGGGCGGGCGAACCCGAGGATGCGGCGCAGGGTCTGCCGGGAGAACGCCCGGCGGTCCTGCTCGGCGTTCATCGCGCGGTGCAGTGACATCCACGCGGTCACTTCCATGCTCACGGCTGCCCTCCCGGCGTAGACCTCCTGAGCCTGACAGGTGGGTACGACGGATTCCCCGGTCGCGGGACCGATCCGGACTCCGACGTTGGTCCTAGGTCGCCCGGTCCGCCGTCGACGCTGTCGCAGCGACCGCTGCGGCCCACCAGATGCCCACCGTGACCACCGCCTTCTCGGCCCAGCCGGCGCCCCCGGCCACAGCGAACCAGGCCAGCAGCGGCAGCATCACCGCGCCCGCGGCCAGCCCGGTCGCGGCCAGGGTCGGCGCGGACCGGCGGGTACCGAACGCGAGCAGCGGCGCCAGCGACAGCGCGCTCAGCGCCACGGTGGCGGCGACGACGTGGACGGCGTACGACGTCGGATGATCGCTCGGGCGGGACCAGGCGGCATCACCGGCCCGGCAGGGAATGCGGGCCGCTGCCACCACCACGGTGGCTACGGCGTTGACGAGCAGCAGGGCTGCGGCCGGTCGCGTGACCGACCGCAGTCGGCCGGCGGCCAGCGCCATCGAGGCGGCCTGCGCGAGGAAGGCGGCGGTCATGAACGCCGCCCCCGGCGCACCGTAGGCGGCCAGCACGCTGATCGAGTCCGCGATCTGGGAGTAGTCGGGATGCAACCAGCCCAGACCCAGCCACGCGGTGGTGAACAGCGCGGGCCCGGCCAGCAGGGCGATTCGCCGGATCACGTCAGCGGTCGCGCAGGACGCGTTTGAGCAGCTTTCCGGAGGCGTTGCGGGGCAACTCCTCGACGAAGACCACGCGCTTGGGGACCTTGAAGCCGGCCAACGACGTCCGGGCATGCGCGATGAGGTCGTCGGTGGACACGTCGGACGTGGCGACGACGAACGCCGTGATCGCCTCGATCCAGCGCTCGTCCGGCATCCCGATGACCGCGACCTCGGCGACCGCTGGGTGGGTGTACAGGGCGTCCTCCACCTCGCGGGAGGCGACCAGGACGCCTCCGGTGTTGATGACGTCCTTGATCCGGTCGACCACGGTGATGAAGCCCTCGTCGTCGCCACGGACCAGATCCCCGGAGTGGAACCAGCCGCCGTGAAAGGCCTCCGCGGTCTCCTCCGGCTTGTCCCAGTACCCCTCGCAGAGCTGCGGCGAGCGGTAGACCACCTCGCCGAGTTCACCCGGTGGGACGTCGTTCGCGTCCCCGTCGACCACCCGGAGTTCCACGAAGAGCACCGCCGTACCGCACGATTCGGGCCGCGTCGCGTGGTCTTCCGGGCCGAGCACCGTGGCCAGCGGACCGATCTCGGACTGGCCGAAGCAGTTGTAGAAGCGCAGCTCCGGCAGTCGCTGCTGCAGTCGCCGCAGGACCGGCTGCGGCATGATCGAGGCGCCGTAGAACGCCTTGCGCAGCGAGGACAGGTCCCGTCGGGCGAAGTCCGGGTGCTGCGACAGCGGTACCCAAACCGTCGGCGCGAGGAACAGCGCCCCGATCTCGTCCTCCTCGACACGGCGCAGGATCTCTGGAATGTCCGGCGTTTCCATCAGATGGTTGACCGCGCCCACCGCGAGGTAGGGCAGCAGGAACACGTGCATCTGCGCGGAGTGGTACAGCGGCATCGGATGCAGCGGTTCGTCGTCGGCCCGGCAGTCCAACGCCACCAGGGACGAGACGTACTCGTGGACCAGCGCCCGGTGCGTCATCATGGCGCCCTTCGGCCGGGACGTCGTCCCGGACGTGTACAGCAGCTGGACCAGGTCGGTGTCCGACACGGTCACGTCCAGCTCGGGTACGGCGCCGCTGATCGCCCGGTCCACGAGCGAGTCGTCGGCATCGCGCAGCGGGACCACCGCGTCGAGCCGGTGCTCGATCTCGTCGAGGTGGGCCGCCAGGGTCGGGTCGCACAGCGCCACCCGGCTGCCGGACTGGTCCACGAGGTAGGACAGCTCCGCGCCGGTCAGCGCGTAGTTGACCGGCACGTGCACCAGCCCGGCCCGCGCGCAACCGAGGAACCCGAGCAGGTAGGCGTCGGAATTCCGGCCGTACGCCGCTACCCGGTCGCCCTTGCCGAGTCCGAGACCGAGCAGGATGCCGGCTGTTCGGGTCACGGCGTCGTCGAGTTCGCGGTAGGTCCAGGTGCGCCCGGCAAAGCGCAGCGCCGTGCGATCGGGATGCCGGCGGGCGCTACGGCGTACGACGTCGTCGACCGTGCTGGACCGCACCATGGGGACCTCCGTCGGCGAGTGGCTGTGCCGCATTATGCGACCGCACCGAAGTCCGGGGTGCTGGGAGCGGGCTAGCGCCGTCGCGCGGCGGCCTCCGGGCGGCCCTGGACCAGACCTAGACCGCGCCGGCCGCCGCGGCGTCGGTGGCCACCGGGGGGATCTGGTCCCACCTGGTGACCGACAGGTAGGACACGACGGCGAGGATCGTGAGGAGGAAGATCGCGTTCGTCACCGTGGTGCCCAGCCCCAGGCCGCCGTCGGCGGGGGCCTGCGAGAAGCCGTCGCCGAGGGAAGCCTCCGAGCGGCCGGGTCAGGATGTAGGCGATCCAGAACGTGACGATCGCAATCGCGCCGAACACCAGGTGACCGAGCAGGTGGCCCGACAGGTGTTCCAGCCCGGGTACCGCGGTGATCCCCGGGACGGCCACGACGGGGCCGGGCTCGGGCTGGCGCTCGCGCATCGACTGGCCGTGGCGGCCGGCGGGGACATCCGGGCGGTGCCGCTCACGCCCGGCGCGGACGGTGCCGAGCCGGTGGCCGGAGGCCGGTTCGTGGTGCTGCTGCCGTCCGCGTAGCCGCCGTTGCGATTGCCTGTGGATTGGTTGTGCCACAACGGTTCTCACGCCGAGAACTGTCGGACCCGCCGGTTAGGTTCAGGGTGTGAGTACGACGATGGACCGGCCCCCGGACACGGGTTCCGCCGAGCTGGCCGGGCTGCTGTCGGCGCTGGGAAGCGCCGTGGACGCTGCGGTGTCCGCGCCGCTGTGGCGCAGCGGGGACCGCGAGCTGGCGCAGGCGGCGGTGACCTGCGCACGGCTGGTCGCCCGCTCCCAGGCGGTGCTGGTCCGCGTCCTGGGTGAGCTGGACGCCCGGGACCTGCCGGCCCGTTCAGGGGCGTCCTCCACCGCGGCCTGGACGCGGCACGAGCTGAACCTGACTCCGCGGGAGGCGCGCACCCTGGCCTCGGTCGCGACGACCGGCCGCAAGATGCCGGCGACCGGCGCGGCGCTGGCCGCCGGGGAGCTGAATCTCGCGCAGGCCGACGCGATCACGACCACGATCGGCGAGCTGCCCGAGGACCTGCCCACGGCCGTCCGCGTTCAGGCCGAGGCCGAGCTGATCGGGCACGCCCACACCTTCGATGCCGGACAGTTGACCCGGCTCGGCGCCCACATCCTCACCGTCGTCGCCCCGGAGATCGGCGAGGCCCGTGACCGTGGGGCCCTGGAGCGGCAGGAGCGCCGCGCCCGGGCGCGACGGGAATTGTTCCTCACCTCCGACGGCCACGGCACCGTGCACCTGCGGGGTCGGCTCACCGAGGAGGCGGCGGCCATGTTCCGCGCCGCATTGGACCCGCTGGCCGCACCGCTGCCGCGCACCGCCGACGGACCCGATCCCCGCTGCGCCGCCCAACGTCGCGCCGACGCCCTGGAGGAGCTGTCCCGCCGCGCGCTCGAGACCGTCGGGCCGGCGGCCGAGGGCACATCCCGTACCAGCGCCCAGGTGTTCGTGACCATCCCGCTCCGAACCCTGACCGACGGCCTGGGAGTCGCCACCCTGCCGGACGGCGCCCCGCTGTCGGCCGCCGCGGCACGCCGGATGGCCTGCGCGGCGGACATCATCCCGGCCGTTCTGGGCGCCGAGAGTGCGGTCCTCGACGTCGGTCGTGCGCATCGCCTGTTCACCGGCGGCCGCCGCCGCGCGCTGATCCTGCGGGACCGCGGATGCGCCTTCCCGGGCTGCGACCGGCCGCCGCAGTGGTGCGACGGCCACCACATCCTCGGTTTCGCCCAGGGCGGCAGCACCGCATTGGGCAACGGCGCCCTGCTTTGCGGGTCCACCACCACGTCGTGCACCACGACGGATGGGAGATCGTCCTGGCCCGCGACGGCGTACCCGAATTCATCCCACCCGCCTGGCTCGACCCCAGCCGGACACCCCGCCGCAACCACCGGCACAGGTAGGGACCGGCCCCGGCCCTGCTCGTGCCCGGTCGCTCGGGCGCGACAGACCGTACGGTGGGGTGACCGAGCCGACAGCCGCCGCCAGCTCGATCGCCACCAGGAGTACGACGTGACCAGGAGAACGACGTGACCAGCCTGCAGGACTTCTCCGCCACGACCCTGGACGGCCGCAGCCAGGAACTCGACGCCTACGCCGGGAAGGTCGTGCTCGTCGTGAACACCGCATCCGAGTGCGGGTTCACCCCTCAGTACGAGGGCCCTGGAGGCGCTGTGGCAGGCCTATCGCGATCGCGGCCTGGTCGTGTTGGGCTTTCCGTGCAACCAGTTCGGCGGCCAGGAGCCGGGCGAGGCCGAGCAGATCGGCGCCTTCTGCCAACGGAACCACGGCGTAACGTTCCCGCTGTTCGACAAGATCGACGTCAACGGCGACCAGGCGCACCCGCTGTTCCGCTGGCTGCGCTCCGAGGCCCGTGGTGCCCTCGGCAGCTCCCGGATCAAGTGGAACTTCACCAAGTTCCTGGTCGGCCGGGACGGTGCCGTGATCGACCGCTTCGGTTCGACCACCAAGCCGGCGGAGCTGACCGAGCCCATCGAGCGGGCCCTGGCCTGATGACCGGGTCGGGCCGGCGGCCGTGCGAGGCCCGGTGCCCAGTATAACCACCGAGCCAATCGTCGAGGTGGCGGGCCTGTCCCGCCGCTTCAAGCCGCTCGACGCGGTGCACGACGTCAGCTTCGCGGTGCAGCCGGGCGAGCTGTTCGGCTTCCTCGGGCCCAACGGCGCGGGCAAGACGACCACGATCAACATGCTGACCACGTTGCTGACGCCGACGGCGGGCTCGGCCACCGTCAACGGCTACGACGTACGCCGCCAGCGCAGCGACGTACGTCGGTCCATCGGGCTGGTGTTCCAGCAGCCGACCCTGGACGAGTACCTGTCGGCCGAGCAGAACCTGCGCTTCCACGCCTACGCCTGCGGCATCGACCGTCGGCTGCGTGAGACCCGGATGACCGAGCTGCTGGAGATGGTCGAGCTCGACGACCGTCGGTCGGGCAACGTCCGGACCTTCTCCGGGGGGATGAAGCGCCGGCTCGAGATCGCCCGCGGGCTGCTGCACCACCCGAGGGTGCTTTTCCTCGACGAGCCGACGTTGGGGCTGGACCCGCAGACCCGCCGCCGGATCTGGGACTACCTGCACGCGTTGCGTGACCGGGAGGGGCTGACGATCTTCCTGACCACGCACTACATGGACGAGGCCGAACACTGCGATCGGATCGCGGTAATCGACCACGGCACGATCGTCGGGCTGGACACGCCGGACGGCCTCAAACGCAGGCTGGGGGCGATTTGGTCCTGCTGGGGGTGGCCGACCCCGAGGCCGCCGCCCGGGAGGTCCGCGACGGCTACGGCCTGCCCGCGACGGTCCACGAGGACCGGGTGAGCTTCCACGTTCCCTCCGGCGAGGAGTTCCTGCCGGCGTTCATCCGGTCCTTCGGGCCGACGCTGACCTCGATCAGCGTGCGCCGTCCCACTCTCGAGGACGTCTTCATCGACCTGACCGGCCACGAGATCCGGGACGCGGAACTGGACGAGCGCGACCTGTTGCTCCAGGCCGGTCGGCGGTGACCACCGCGGCCGAGGTCTGGCGCGGCACCTGGGTCGTGGCCTACCGGGAGCTGCTGCGTTTCGTCCGGGAGCGGTCCCGGCTGTTCGGGACGGTGCTGCAACCGTTGCTGTTCCTCGTCGTCTTCGGGCTGGGCTTCTCCGGCATCATCGGCCCGCTGGCCCCCGGCGTGGACTTCATCCAGTTCATCTACCCCGGCCTGATCGCGATGAGCGTGCTTACCACGGCGCTGTTCGCGGGGGTGAGTGTCGTGTGGGACCGCGAGTTCGGTTTCCTGCGCGAGATCATGGTGGCCCCGCTGGGCTGCAGCGGGATCGTGCTGGGCAAGGCCGTGGGTGCGGCCGGCGTCGCGCTGATCCAGGCCCTGCTGATGCTGCTGATCGCGCCGCTGATCGGC
Source organism: Mycobacteriales bacterium (assembly GCA_038200385.1). Classification (GTDB taxonomy): domain Bacteria; phylum Actinomycetota; class Actinomycetes; order Mycobacteriales; family Geodermatophilaceae; genus JBBPYA01. The sequence continues at coordinate 1,154 of JBBPYA010000325.1, read as the reverse complement.
GTCGCCCTCGACGTCGGGATCGTGCTCGCCGTGATCCCGGTGATCATCATCCTGGCCATCGCCCTGGCCGGGCTCGGACTGATCATCGCCAGTTTCCTGCGCTCCCAGCAGTCCGGCAGCTGTTCCTGGGGACCGGCGGCTCGCCCGACCTCGGCGTGCAGCTGTTCGGCCGCGTGATGTCGGCCGGCGAGGAGGTCCTGCTCATCGGCGGCCTCGGCACCGTGCTGATGACGGTCGCGGTGTGGGCGTTCAGCCGGCAGGAGTGAGACCCGCCCGATCGGGCGCGATCGAGAAACGCGACGACGGTGTCCGAGGGGGGACTTGAACCCCCACGCCCGTTAAAGGGCACTAGCACCTCAAGCTAGCGCGTCTGCCATTCCGCCACCCGGACGAGTGCCCACCCACGATACCGAGCCGCCGCCCGGCCGCGGGAGCTGGCTGATAGGAAGGGTTCATGGACACAGCCCAGGACGAGGTCGTCGAGCTCTGCCGAGACCTGATCCGGATCGACACGACGAACACCGGGGAGACCGAGACCAGTGCGGGGGAGCGGGCCGCCGCCGAGTACATCGCCGGCAAGCTGGACGAGGTGGGCATCGACTCGGAGCTGGTCGAGTCCGAACCCCGGCGGGCCAGCCTGGTCGCCCGGATCCCGGGCGCCGACCGCAGCCGCGGCGCGCTGCTGGTGCACTGCCACCTCGACGTCGTACCCGCCGAACCGGCGGAGTGGAGCGTGGATCCCTTCGCCGGCGAGGTGACCGAGGACTACCTGTGGGGCCGCGGCGCGGTGGACATGAAGGACATGGACGCGATGACGCTGGCCGTCGTACGCCAGTGGATGCGCGACGGGACGACGCCGCCGCGCGACATCGTGCTGGCCTTCGTCGCCGATGAGGAGGCCGGTGGCCGCAAGGGCGCGCGCTGGCTCGTGGACAACCGCCCGGAGCTCTTCGAAGGTTGTACGGAGGCGATCAGCGAGGTCGGCGGCTTCAGCCTGACCGTGCGCGACGACCTCCGGCTGTACCTGATCGAGACCGCGGAGAAGGGCATCGGCTGGATGAAGCTGACCGCCCGCGGCCGCCCGGGTCACGGGTCGATGGTGCATGAGGACAACGCCGTGGCCCGCCTGTGCGAGGCGGTGGCCCGCCTGGGCG
>JBBPYA010000324.1:0-4865 GCA_038200385.1 Mycobacteriales bacterium | reverse complement strand
GACCTCAAGTCGCTGGCCATCATCTACGACATCACGCCGGGCGAATTGACCGATGAACTGATCCGCTGGGGGGTCCTCGCACCCGACGCCAGGCCTCCGATGGATCACCTGGACGAGTGATTTCTTTCTGACTCTTCCGTGACCCGACCAGGAGAAGACCTAGAAGTGTTTGGTCACTCGCAGTGACCAATCGGTGGCAGGTCCCGGGGCGCGGTCAGGCGCGGAGGGACGGTCCGAGCAGCACCAGCCGGCCGAGCAGTCCGTTGACGAATCGGGGCGAGTCGTCGGTGGACAGTGCCTTGGCCAGCTCGATCGCCTCGTCGAGGACGACGGCGTCGGGGACCTCGGTCCACAGCAACTCGAAGATCGCTACCCGGAGCAGGGCCCGGTCGACCCCCGGGAGGCGGTCGAGGGACCAGCCCTCGGCGTACGTCTCGATCAACTCGTCGATGCGGACCTGGTGGGCCGCGACGCCCTCCACGAGTTCGATGGCGTAGTCGGGGACCGGGGGGTCGGCCGCGGCGACCCGCTGCGCGGCGGTGTCCAGGGCGTCGGTCCCGCGCAGGTCGGCCTCGAAGAGGATGTCCAGGGCGCGCTTGCGGGCCTTTCGGCGGGCGGGCATGCCCCGACGCCGGTCGCTCAGGAGTTCACCCGGCCGAGGTAGCGCCCGTCACGGGTGTCGACCTTGACCCGCTCACCGGTGCTGAGGAACAGCGGGACCTGGATGCTCGCGCCGGTCTCCAGGGTGGCCGGTTTGGTGCCACCGGTGGAGCGGTCACCCTGCATACCGGGATCGGTGTGGCTGATGAACAGCTCCACGCTGGTCGGCAGCTCGACGTACAGCGGGGTGGCGTCGTGGATCGCGACGACGACCTCGGCGTTCTCCAGCAGGTAGTCGGCGTTGCCGGCGACGGTCTCGGCGGGGACCGGGATCTGCTCGTAGGTGTCGCCGTCCATGAAGACGAAGTCGGTCCCGTCCTTGTACAGGTAGGACATCGCCCGCTTGTCGACGGTCGCGGTGTCGATCTTGAGTCCGGCGTTGAATGTGCGATCGACCACCTTGCCGGACAGCACGTTCTTCAGCGTTGTGCGCACGAAAGCGCCGCCCTTGCCCGGCTTGACGTGCTGGAACTCCACCACCGTCCAGAGCTGGCCGTCCAGGTCCAGTGTGATGCCGTTCTTCAGATCGTTGGTCGTGGCCATGGTGCGGTGCCGCTCCTTGCCGGGTCGGGGGCGACGGACGGGCACGTCGCGAAAGTCGAAAGCACGACTCTACCGGCGGTGGCCGGCCTCCCGGCCCGACCGGACGCCGTGAGCGGCCCCGGCCCGCGCAGGGTTCAGAGGACCAGCAGGTCCTTGGTCGTCATCGTGAGCAGCTCGGCGGCGTCGTCGCGGACCACCAGGATGTCCTCGATGCGCACCCCGCCGCGGCCCTCGAGGTAGACCCCCGGCTCGACGGTGACCGGCGTCGCCGCCGCCAGGGTCCCCGAGCCGAGATGGCTCACGGTGGGCGCCTCGTGGATCTCCAGCCCGACGCCGTGGCCGAGCCCGTGCCCGAACTGGTCCCCGTACCCGGCCGCCGCGATGTGCTCCCGGGCCGCGGCGTCGACCGCGCGGACGTCGGCGCCGACCGCCAGGGCTGCACAGCCCCGTCGCTGAGCCTCGGCCACCAGGTCGTAGACCTCGCGCTGCCAGTCGGCAGGGGCTCCGAGGACCATGGTCCGGGTCATGTCGGAGTGGTAGCCGGCGTACAGCGCGCCGAAGTCGATCTTGACGAAATCCCCCTGCTGCAGCGACCGATCGGTCGGGCGATGGTGCGGGATCGCCGAGTTCGGACCGCTGGCCACGATCGTCTCGAAGGAGCGTTCCTCGGCTCCCCCGTCGAGCATCAGCCCGTCCAGCTCGCGGCCGACCTCGAGCTCGGTGCGACCGGCCCGGATCCCACCGTGCTCGATCAGCGTGGCCAGCGCCTGGTCGGCGATCGCGCAGGCCCGGCGCAGGAAGGTGATCTCGTCCTCGTCCTTGACCGCTCGGAGTGCCTCGACGGCGGCGTGCAGGCTGACCGGGCGGACCGAGGCTGCCGCGGCCCGCAGCTCGTCGAGGCCGTCGACAGTCACGACGTGCGACTCGAAGCCCAGCGCGCCGATCCCGTCGGTGGCCGCTCGCTCGGTAAGGGCCTTGGCACAGCTGCGCTCGATGACGTGCTCCAGGTCCGGGACCTGGGTGGCGGACTGGGTGCGGTAGCGCCCGTCGGTGCAGAACACGTCCGGGCCGTCCGCCCGCACCAGTACGGCGGCGTTGGAACCGGTGAAGCCGGTCAGGTAGCGCACGTTGACCAGACTCGTGATGAGGGCTGCCTCGACATCGAGTTCGGCTAGCCCGCCGCGCAGCCGTTCCCTTCGGGCCGCCGGCCCGGTGTGCGTTCCCATCGGGCCACCGTATCGCCGGCCGCCGCGGACGGTGCTCGGGTCGGTCGGATTGACCCGGGTCGTGGCGGGGCTGTGCACGGCGCGTTTTCCCAGTGATGGATGCGGATCCGGTCAGTGGGTGCCCGGTTCGGCATCCATGAGTCCCGAAACAGTCGCGTCCGTTGCTGCCACGAGCCGGTGTTGCGGCGCCGCGGCCCCCTGCCCGGGTCGAGCCGGCGGTGGCAGCGGGTGGTTGCGGTGGTCGGCGGCTTACTGCCGCAGGTGGGTGTCGGTGGTTGCGTTGGGGGGTGCCGGTGGGGTCGAGCCAGACCGGTGCGCTGAATTCGGGGATGCCGTCGTCGGCGTAGCTGATCCTCCAGCCGTCGCGGTGGACGACGGTGTGGTGGTGCCCGCACAGCAGGACGCCGTTGCCCAGGCAGCCGGGTCCGCCGTCGTGCCAGTCCAGGACGTGGTGGGACCGAGGCCGCCGCCACCATCCGGGCCGCGCTGGACCCGCTGTCCGCACCCAACCCGACCGCGGACGGCACCCCCGACCCCCGCTCCGCGCCGGCGCTGCGCGGCGGACAACCGGTCACCGTCATCGTGCACATCCCCCTCGCATCCCTCACCGCAGCCGCCACCGGCGGCAGCGCGGGTGGCGGGACCGCGCCCGGGACCACCGGCACCGGCTGCGCGGGGGCCGGCCTGGGATATCTGGCCGACGGCACCCCGATCAGCCCCGCGCTGGCCCGCAAACTGGCCTGCGACTGCGACCTGATCCCCGCCGTCCTCGGCACCGACGGCGCCGTCCTGGACCTCGGCCGCACCCACCGCCTGTTCACCGGCGCCACCCGCCGCGCCCTGGTGTTGCGGGACCGCGGCTGCGCCTTCCCCGGCTGAGACCGCCCCTCCGAATGGTGGTCGACCTAGCGGGCGGCGGCCAGCCAGCGCAGCGCGAGCGGGTACCCCGCGACACCGAGTCCGCAGATCACGCCGGTGGCGACGGCCGAGATGTAGGAGTGCTGCCGGAACTCCTCGCGGGCGTGGATGTTGCTGATGTGCACCTCCACCAGCGGAGCGGTCAGCATCGCGCACCCGTCCCGCAGCGTCACCGACGTGTGCGACCAGCCGGCCGGGTTGAGCAGCACCGGATGTCCGGCGTCGGCGGCCTCGTGCAGCCAGCCCAGCAGTTCGGCCTCATCGTCGGTCTGCCGGACGTCGACATCGACGCCGAGTTCGGCTGCGGTGGCCTGGCACATCCGGACCAGGTCGGGGTAGGTCGTGTCGCCGTAGATGACGTTTTCCCGGCTGCCCAGCCGGCCGAGGTTCGCCCCGTTCAACACCAGGATCCGCATCGGTCAGTGCCCTCCGATCCGCGCGTACGCCGACCGCAGCAGCTCCGGCGAGAGATCATCCACAGTGGACGGACGAGCGAGTCCGTCCAGCAGAACGAACCGCAGTCTGCTGCCTCGCGCCTTCTTGTCGATCCGCATCGCTTGCAACAGCGGCTCCCAGGTCCCGGCGTACGTCGTCGGGAGCCCGAGCGCAGTGAGCACGAGGCGGTGCCGGCGCGCGGTCTCGACGTCCAGCCGGCCCGCCAGCACGGCCAACTCGGCGGCGTACACGAGGCCGACCGAGACGGCGTCGCCGTGCCGCCAGCGGTAGTGCTCGCTGCGCTCGACGGCGTGGGCCAGGGTGTGTCCGTAGTTGAGGATCTCCCGAAGCCCGCTCTCCCGCAGGTCCGCACCGACCACGTCGGCCTTGACCTGGACCGAGCGGCGGACCAGCTCCGCGGTCAGCTCCCCCGGGCGACCCGCGGCCGTCGGGTCGGACTCGATGAGGTCGAGGATCCCCGGATCCGCGATGAAGCCGCACTTCACGACCTCGGCGAGACCCGCGGCGTAGTCCGGCAGCGGCAGGCTGTCCAACGCGTCCAGGTCGCACAACACGCCGGCCGGCGGGTGGAAGGCACCCACCAGGTTCTTCCCGGCTTCGATGTTCACGCCCGTCTTGCCGCCGACCGCGGCGTCGACCATGCCGAGCAGGGTGGTTGGGACGTGCACGACCGCCACCCCGCGCAACCAGGCGGCGGCCACCCAACCGGCGAGGTCGGTCACCGACCCGCCCCCGACCGCGACGATCGCGTCAGACCGGGTGAAACCGCTGGCGGCCAACGCATCCCAGCACCTGCCGGCGACCGCCAGGGTCTTGGCGTCCTCTCCGTCGGGCACCTGGAACAGGTTCGCCCGCTCCCCTAACTGGGCAACCAGTTTCGCCGCCCGGTCCGACGTACGTCCACTGTGGACGACAAGGATCCGGTCGGCGCCATCCAGCAGTGCCGGTAGCAGTCCAGCCAGTGCCCGACCGATGACCACGTCGTACGGCGCCGTGCCCTGCACCGTCACCACATCAGCGGACACAGGTCAGCACCTCCTCGGCCACCTCGTCGGGGTCGCG
>JBBPYA010000323.1:0-3930 GCA_038200385.1 Mycobacteriales bacterium | reverse complement strand
GATCCCGATCTGGAAGAGCGCACCATCGCGCCCTCGCTGGATCAGTTCCTGACCGTGGTCACCAAGGACGGCGGATCGGTGGAGAAGGTCGACATCTGGGGCCGCCGCCGGCTCTCCTTCGAGATCAACAAGCGGGTCGAGGGCATCTACGCCGTCGTCGACCTGCACGCCGGGCCGACCACCGTCGCCGAGCTCGACCGTCAACTGAACCTCAACGAGTCCGTACTGCGGACCAAGGTCATCCGACCGGACATCCGATAGGGAGCATCTGATGGCAGGCGAGACGATCATCACCGTCGTCGGCAACCTCACCGCCGACCCCGAACTGCGCTTCACCCCGAGTGGGGCCGCGGTCGCGAACTTCACCGTCGCATCCACGCCGCGCACGTTCGACAAGAACACCAACGAGTGGAAGGACGGCGACGCGCTGTTCCTGCGCTGCTCGATCTGGCGGCAAGCCGCGGAGAACGTCGCGGAGTCGCTGACCCGCGGCGCGCGCGTGGTGGTGACCGGGCGGCTCAAGCAGCGCTCGTACGAGACCAAGGAGGGGGAGAAGCGCACCGTCGTCGAACTCGACGCCGACGAGGTGGGCCCGTCCCTCCGCTACGCCACCGCGAAGGTGACCAAGGCCTCCCGCGGCAGCGGTGGCGGCGGCTTCGGCGGCGGCTCCGGCGGCTCCGGCGGGGGCGGCGACAGCTACTCCTCCGGCAGCGACGACCCCTGGAGCCAGGCGCCCCCCGCGGGCGGACCCTCCGACGAACCCCCCTTCTGACCTGAATGCGAGACCGACCGATGCCCAAGCCCCCCCTGCGCAAGCCGAAGAAGAAGGTCTGCGCGTTCTGCAAGGACAAGACGACCTACATCGACTACAAGGACACCACGCTGCTGCGCAAGTACATCTCCGACCGCGGCAAGATCCGGGCCCGCCGGGTCAGCGGCAACTGCAGCCAGCATCAGCGCGACGTCGCCGTCGCGGTGAAGAACAGCCGGGAGATGGCGCTGCTGCCCTACACGAGCACCGCCCGATGAGGCTCATCCTGACTCAGGACGTCACCGGACTCGGTACGCCGGGCGACCTGGTGGAGGTCAAGGACGGGTACGGCCGTAACTACCTGCTCCCACGCGGGCTGGCGATCCCGGCCACCCGTGGCGCGGAGAAGCAGGTGGCCACCATCCGGCGGGCCCGTGAGGTACGCGAGGTGCGCGACCTCGGGCAGGCCACCGACATCAAGCGTCAGCTCGAGGCCCTGTCCGTGCGGCTGTCCGCGCGGACCGGCGGCGGCGGCCGGCTGTTCGGCTCGGTCACCGCCAGCGACATCGCGGCGGCGATCACCGCTGCCGGTGGCCCGAAGGTGGACCGGCGCAAGATCGAGCTCGCCGGTGCCATCAAGTCCGTCGGCACCCACGCGGTGACCGTGCGGATCCACGACGAGGTGAGCGCGAAAGTCGAGGTCGAGGTCGCCTCCGACTGAGTCCGGTCGCTCCGCTGGTGTGACTTTCTTTCCTGCACACCACCGGTACGGCGAACCCGCCGGTCACGGCCGTCGGCGTGCCGGCGGACCGGCGCCGATCCCCAGCATTTCCCCGCTGTCCACACAGGAGTGACCCCGTCCTGTCCCCAGGTTGTCCCCGGGGCGGTGCACAGCTGGACTTGGTGGCCGCAGCGGCGCGTACCTAGCGTCAGTGCGGAAGTGTCGGACCGAGCCGGTACACAGGGCCCGGGACCAGCAGGTGCTGCGGGAAAGGGCGATGTCGGTGGCGGTCGCGGACGATCGGGGTATCCGCCCGGCGCCGGAGTTCGAGCGGCAGCCCCCGCAGGACCTGCGGGCCGAGCAGTCGGTTCTGGGCGGCATGATGCTGTCCAAGGACGCGATCGCCGACGTCGTCGAGGTGATCCGCGGGACCGACTTCTACCGGCCGGTGCACCAGACGATCTTCGACACGATCCTGGACCTGTACGGGCGCGGTGAGCCCGCCGACGCCGTCACGGTGTCCGCTGAGCTGACCAAGCAGGGCCAGCTGATCCGCACCGGCGGCGCGCCGTACCTGCACACCCTGATCTCGTCGGTGCCGACCGCGGCCAACGCGTCGTACTACGCCCAGATCGTCGCCGAGCAGGCGGTGCTGCGCCGGCTGGTCGAGGCCGGGACGCGGATCGTTCAGCTGGGGTACGGCGCGGCCCAGGGCCAGGGCGGCGACGTCGACGACGCCGTCGACCGGGCACAGGCCGCGGTCTACGAGGTCACCGAGCGCCGGCTTTCCGAGGACTACGTCCTGCTGGAGCACCTGCTCCAGGAGACGATGGACGAGATCGACGCGATCTCCTCCCGCGGTGGGATCGCGGTGGGGGTGCCGACCGGGTTCTCCGAGCTGGACCAGGTCACCAACGGCCTGCACCCGGGCCAGATGGTGATCGTCGCGGGACGCCCCGCGATGGGCAAGTGCCTGGCCGCGGAGACCCCGGTCGTGGAGGCGACCTCCGGCGAGGTGCTCACGATCGCCGAGTTCGTCCGGCGCGGCCGGACCGGGCAGCCGGTGACGATCCGCTCGGTCACCGCCGACCTCACGCTGCACGACGTGGCACCGAGGGAGTTCCTGGGCAACGGACGGCAGCCGGTGCTGCGGGTGACCACCCGCGGTGGGCGGGTGCTGCGGGCCACCGCGACCCATCCGCTGCTGACCGTGGCCGGCTGGGTGCCGCTGTCCGCGATCTCGCCCGGGATGTGCCTGGCGGTCCCGCGCCGGACCTCGGTGGGACTGCTGCCGGTGGAGTGCTGGGACGTCGTCGAGCAGGAGATGGGCGAGCTGTCCTGGGAGGACGTCAACGACCGGTGCGGCCGGGCGCGCCACCACGACTGGCACGTGGACCGGCGCGGCATCGACCGGGAATGCCTGGCCGAGCTGGCCAAGGCGCTGGACTCCGAGCGGTTGCGCCGGCTGGCCACCAGCGACCTGGCGTGGGACGAGGTGCTGGCCGTCGTCCCGGACGGGGAAAGCGAGGTGTACGACCTGACCGTGGACGACGAGCACAACTTCCTCGCCGCCGACCTCGTCGTACACAACTCCACGATCGGGCTGGACTTCGCCCGGTCGTGCTCGATCAAGCACGGCCAGACCGCCGCGATCTTCTCCCTGGAGATGAGCCGCACCGAGATCACGATGCGGCTGCTCTCGGCCGAGGCGAAGGTGCCCCTGCACCACATGCGCTCCGGGCACATGAACGAGGAGGACTGGACGCGGCTCGCGCGTCGGATGGGCGAGGTGGCCAGCGCGCCGCTGTTCATCGATGACAGCCCCAACCTCACCATGATGGAGATCCGGGCGAAAGCCCGTCGGCTGCGCCAACGGCACGACCTGCGACTGGTGATCGTGGACTACCTGCAGCTGATGACCAGCGGCAAGCGGGTGGAGTCCCGGCAGCAGGAGGTCAGCGAGTTCAGCCGCTCGCTGAAGCTGCTGGCCAAGGAGCTGGAGGTGCCCGTCGTCGCGATCTGCCAGCTGAACCGCTCCCCCGAGCAGCGCTCGGACAAGAAGCCGATGCTGTCCGATCTGCGCGAGTCCGGCTGCCTGACCGCCGGGACCCGGGTGCTGCGCGCGGACACCGGCGCCGAGGTCACGCTGGGCGAGCTGGTGACCTCGGGCGCGCGCAACGTCCCGGTCTGGGCGCTGGACGACACCCTTCGGATCGTTCCGCAGACCATGAGCCACGCCTTCGCCAGCGGCGTCAAGGAGGTCTTCCGGCTCACGCTGGCCTCGGGTCGGCGGGTGGAGGCCTCGGCCAACCATCCTTTCCGCGGACCGCAGGGCTGGCGCCCGCTGGGTGAGCTGGCCGCGGGTGACGTCGTCGCGGTCCCCCGGCGGGTCCCGGCCCCGCGCAAGGTCGTGGACATCGCCCCCACCCGGGTCACCGACGGGCGGCTGTCCCGGCTG
>JBBPYA010000322.1:0-18847 GCA_038200385.1 Mycobacteriales bacterium | reverse complement strand
TCATCGAATCGTCAGCGCGGCGAGGTAGGACGCTGCGTTCCTGGCGGTCTCGGCGACGGAGTCCCCGCCGAACTTCTCCAGGACGGCATCGGCCAGCACGAGCGCCACCATCGCCTCGGCCACGACCCCGGCCGCAGGCACGGCGCACACGTCACTGCGCTGGTTGATGGCGACCGCGTCCTCGCCGGTGGCCACATCCACTGTGGACAGTGCCCGCGGAACCGTTGAGATCGGCTTCATGGCGGCCCGGACCCGCAGCACCTCACCGGTGCTCATCCCACCCTCGGTGCCGCCGGAGCGCCCGGTCCGTCGCCGGATCCCGTCGGCGGTGGCCTCGATCTCGTCGTGGGCCTGCGAGCCACGCCGACGTGCCGACCGGAACCCGTCGCCCACCTCGACGCCCTTGATGGCCTGGATCCCCATCAGGGCCCCGGCCAACCGGGAGTCCAGCCGCCGATCCCAGTGCACGTGGCTGCCCAGCCCGGGTGGCAGACCGTGTACGACGACTTCCACGACGCCACCGAGGGTGTCGCCCTCGCGCTTGGCGGTGTCCACCTCCGCGATCATCGACCTGGACGCGGCAGGGTCCAGGCAACGCACCGGACTGGCGTCCACAACATCACCGTCCGCCGGGCGGGGCACCACGCCGTCGGGGGCGTCCACCGTTCCGAGGGCGACGACATGGCTGAGCACGGTGACGCCGAGGGCGTCGGCCAGGAACGACCGGGCCACCGATCCGAGCGCCACCCGCGCCGCGGTCTCCCGAGCGCTGGCCCGCTCCAGGACCGGCCGGGCGTCGTCGAAGCCGTACTTCTGCATCCCGACCAGGTCGGCGTGACCGGGCCGCGGGCGGGTCAGCGGGGCGTTGCGGGCCAGTCCCGCGAGCTCGTCGGGATCGACGGGGTCGGCAGCCATGATCCGGTCCCACTTCGGCCATTCGGTGTTGCCGATCTCGATCGCGACCGGCCCGCCCATGGTCCGGCCGTGCCGCACTCCGCCGACGACGCGGACCTCGTCCTGCTCGAAACTCATCCGCGCCCCACGCCCGTAGCCGAGCCGGCGCCGGGCCAGCGCGGCCTGCAGCTGCGCGGTCGAGGTGGCGACGCCGGCCGGCAGTCCCTCCAGGACAGCGGTAAGCAGGGGGCCGTGGGACTCCCCGGCGGTGAGCCAGCGCAGCATCCGCCGATCCTCGCACGTTGCCCGGAGCGCACCGGCGCGCTCAGCCGGCTCCGAGGGTGACGGTGAGCAGGGTCCCGGCCAGCAGGGCCGGCCCGAAGGCCACCGGAGTGCGCATGGTGGCCCGTCCGGCTACGACAAGCACGATCGCGGTCAGCGCCCCGAGCGTGAACCCGGCTGCGATCCCGATCACCACCGCCTCCCAGCCCAACCAGCCCAGGTGCAGGCCCAGGAGGGCGCCGAGCTTGACGTCGCCGAAGCCGAGTCCCGCCGGGCCGGCCAGCGCCAGGAGCAGGAACGCCGCGAACACCCCGGCCGCACCCGCTCCGGCGGCGAGCAGCCGCAGCGGCCGCCCCACGGTGATCGCGGCCGCCGCGAGCAGCAGGATCGACAGGACGGTGGCCGGCAGCAGGACCCGGTCGGGCAGCCGGTGATGCTCGGCGTCGACGACCGCGAGCACGACGGCGGCCGCACCGAGCACGAGGACCGCCGGCAGCACCGCGACCGGCCCGACGGTCGCGGCAATCCCGACAGAGACGCCGCCGCTGCCGACGGTGACGAGGGCGACGCGTCTCCGGCCGGCCGGGTGACCGAGAACGAGGGCCGCCCAGCCGCCGGTCCCGACCGCGGCACCGGCCGGGACGAGCACGGTCAGCGCGGCCAGCGCGGGACCGACCAGCACGCCCCCGGCCGCCACCGCCACGACCACGGCCACGGCCACGACCGGACCCCCCATGACGGCCGATCGTAGGGCGCCTGACGGGTCAGTCAACGGGGTGCAGCGCCGCGCGCATCGCCGGCAGCGGGGCGCGGCGGCCGGTCATCAGCTCGACCTGGGCGGCCGCCTGGTGCAGGAGCACCTCCTGACCCCCGACGACGGTGAGGCCACCCGCCTGTTGCGCGCCACGGGCCAGACCGGTGGGCCACGGCGCGTAGACGACGTCCAGCAGGACGCTCCCGGCCGGCCAGGGCCCAGCGGCGAACCCGTCCGCGGCCCCGGCCGGAACCGTGGACACCAGCACGTCCCGGTCGCCGTCCAGACCCTGCGCCCAGGGCTGCAGGACCGGCGCGCTCCCGAGCCGCCGCGCGGCCGCCATCAGGTCGCCGGCCCGGCCGGTGTCGCGGACCAGGACCCGCGGCCGGAGCTCACCGAGCGCGGCCAGCGCGGCCACCGCGGCCTGCGCGGTCCCGCCCGCACCGAGCACGACCGCCCGGGACACCGAGGACACACCGGCCGCCCGCAACGCCTGCTCGATCCCGGTCACATCGGTGTTGTCGGCGTACCAACCGCTCGCCCGCGGCAGCAGCGTGTTGGCGGCCCCGACGGCGCGGGCCAGGTCGCTCGCCGCACCGGCCAGGGCGAGCGCCGACCGCTTCAGCGGCATCGTCACCGACAACCCGGCCCAGGTGCTGTCCAGCCCGGCCAGCAGCGCAGGCAGCCTGGCCTCGTCGCACTCGATGGCGTCGTAGCGCCAGTCCGGCAGGTCCAGCGCCGCGTACGCCGCCCGGTGCAGCGCGGGTGACAGGGAGTGCGCGACCGGCCGGCCCAGGACCGCCGCCCGCCGGGCTACCCGCAGCCCAGCCCCGCTGCCTGGCACCGCGCCTTGGCGGCCTGGAACTCCGCGGCGCTGTCGGTGAAGAAGTGGTGCCCGGCGCTGTCCTCGAGCACGTAGTAGGTCCACGGCCCGGGGGCCGGTGCCAGCGCCGCCTCCACGGAGGCCTCGCCCGGGTTGGAGATCGGGGTCGGCGGCAGCCCCTTGTTGAGCCGGGTGTTGTACGGCGAGTCGATCCGGAAGTCCGCCGTCGTCAGCTCGGTGCCGGGCTTGCCGAGATCGTAGGCGGTCGTCGCGTCGATACCGAGCGGGATGCCCTGGGAAAGCCGATTGTAGATGACCCGCGCGATCATCCCCCGCTCCCCGTTGACCCGGCTCTCGGACTGGATCATCGAGGCGACCGTCAGCACGTCGTATGGCGACTTCCCGATCGCCGCCGCCCGCGCCTCCAGGTCCACGCTGGCGGCCATCGCGGTGAACCGGGCCACCATCGTCTGCAGGATGGAGATCGGATCCGCCTCCGGGTCCAGCTCGTACGTCGCCGGGAACAGGAAGCCCTCGAGTTCGCCGCCGGAGTACGCCGGCAGCCCGAGCTGGTCGACCTGGGCGGCGGCGGACCGGAAGGACTCCAGCGGCGCACCGGTCGCCTGGGACAGCGCGAGCAGCACCTGCTCGACGGTGAAGCCCTCGGGGATCGTCACCACGTCGAACAGCCGCGACGCCGGGTCCAGAAGCCGACCCAGCGCGAGGCTGGCCTGCATCTTGGCGCGCAACTGGTACAGGCCGGGCTGGATCGTCAGCGAGTCCGGATTGGCGTTGGCGGCGTCGCGGAACGCCCGTTCGCTCTGCACGACGCCGGCCTTGACCAGGGTGGTCGCGATGTCCGAGGAGGTGTCCCCCTGGTTGATCCGGACCTTGACCGAGCCGGAGCCGGCCCCGGCGTAGTCCGGGATGCTGCCGAACGAGCCCAGGATGGCCCGCCCGCCGTAGAAGATGCCGACGAGCAGACCGCCGATGACGGCGATCGCAAGGACGCTGGCGATGAACGTCCGCAGCCGGCGCCGGCGCCGGTGCCGCGCGCGTCCGCGGCGGGGCTGGTCAGGATCGACGAGCAGCGACAGGTCGCCCTGCTCCTCATCAGTCACGGTTCCGAGCACCCCCGTCCAGCCACCCCTGAAGTATGAATGCCGCGGCCGCCTGATCGACCACCCGGCGCTGGTTGCGGGCCGAGACCCCGCCGGACCGCAACGATCGAGACGCTCCCACGGTGGACAGCCGTTCGTCGACCAGGCGCACCGGCACCGCGCCCAGCAGCCCGCGCAGCCGCTCGGCGTAGGCCTGCGCGTCCGCCGCGGACGCCCCCTCCCGCCCGGACAGGTGGACCGGCAGGCCTACCACCACCTCGACCACCTCGTGCTCGGTGACGAGGGCCGCGAGCCGGGTCAGGTCGCCCCGGCCCCGGCCCAGGGTGACCAGCGGGGTCGCCAGGATTCCGGCCGGGTCGCTGACCGCGACCCCGACGCGGACCGTGCCCACGTCGATGCCCAGCCGGCGCCCGGTCACGCTCATCCTGTCCTCCGACCCGTCCCGGCGGTGTCGACGGGACAGACGGGACAACTGCGCCCGATCACGCCGACCCCGTCACACGTTGGGCGACGGCGTGTTCAGCCAGCCGCAACGCCTCGGTGACACCGTCTGTCCGGCTGCCCGCACCCTGTGCCAGTTCGTCCCGACCGCCGCCGCGGCCGTCCACCGCCGGCGCGAAGGCGCGGACCACCTCGCCGGCGGCCAGCCGCCAGGACCGCGCGGTCTCGTTCAGGGTCACCACGAAGGACACCTTCTCCCCCGCTCGCGACATCAGGACCACCGCCGCGGGCGCCTGCGGGGCCAGCCGGCCCCGGACGTCCAGGGCCAGGGTGCGCAGGTCGCCGCCGGACAGCCCGGTCGCCACCTCCGCGCCGACGTACGCCACGCCGTAGACGTCCTTGGCGGTGTCGGCGAGTTGGCCCGCTCCGGCCAGCACGGCACGCGCCTTGAGCTGCTCCAGCTCCTTGTCCGCCGCCCGCAGCCGGTCCAGCACGCCGTGCACCCGCTCGGGTACCTCCTCGGCGGGAACCTTGAACAGGTCGGCCAGCTGATTGACCAGGACGTGCTCGCGGGCCAGGAACCGGAACGCGTCCATCCCGACCAGCGCCTCGACCCGGCGTACCCCCGCACCGATCGAGGCCTCGGACAGCAGCTGCACCATCCCCAGCTGGCCGGACCGGGCGGCATGGGTGCCGCCGCACAGCTCCCGCGCGTAGTCACCGACCTCCACGACGCGCACCTCGTCGCCGTACTTCTCCCCGAACAGCGCCAGCGCCCCGATCCGGCGGGCCTCGGCCTGGGAGGTGACGAACGCGCGCACCTCCAGGTCGTCCAGCAGCACCGCGTTGACCTCGTCCTGCACGTCGGCGAGCACGCTCGGCGGCACCGCCGTCGGAGTGGTGAAGTCGAAACGCAGCCGGCCCGGGGCGTTCAGCGAGCCGGCCTGCGCCGCGGCCTCACCGAGCGCGCCCCGGATCGCACGGTGGATCAGGTGGGTGGCGGTGTGCGCGCGGGAGATCGCGCGCCGCCGCGACACGTCGACCTCGGCCTGCACCTCGTCGCCGCGGCGGATCTCCCCGGACACCACCCGGGCGCGGTGCGCGATCACGCCCGGCAACGGGGACTGCACGTCGGTGACCTGCAACTGCCCGCCACCGACCCGGATCACGCCCCAGTCCGGCTGCTGGCCGCCGCCCTCGGCGTAGAACGGCGTGCGGTCCAGGACCACCTCGACCTCGGCACCCTCGCCGGCCACCTCGACCGCACCGTCGTCCAGGACCAGCCCGGTCACCCGCGATTCCCGGATCACCTCGGCGTAGCCGGTGAAGGCCGACGGCCCCGCCGCGGACAGGATCGCGGTGTACGCCGTCACGTCCGCACGGGCACCGCGCCGGGCCTGGGAATCGGCCTTGGCCCGGGCCCGCTGAGCTGCCATCAGCCGCCGGAACCCCTCCTCGTCCACGCTCAGGCCCTGTTCGGCGGCCATCTCCAGCGTGAGGTCGATGGGGAAACCGAAGGTGTCGTGCAGGGTGAAGGCCCGTTCGCCGGACAGCTCGGCGGCGCCGGCGGCCGTGGCATCGCGGACTGCGACATCCAGGATCGTGGTGCCCTGCCGCAGGGTGTGCCCGAAGGCCTCCTCCTCGGCGTAGGCGTAGCTGGCGATCCGCTCGTAGTCGGTGGCCACCTCCGGGTACGACGGGGACATCGCGTCCCGCGAGATCGGGAACAGCACCGGGAACGCCGGGTCCTCGTAGCCGAGCAGCCGGATCGCGCGGACCGCGCGGCGCAGGATCCGGCGCAGGACGTAGCCACGGCCCTCGTTGGACGGGGTCACCCCGTCACCGATCAGCATCAGCCCGGTCCGCACGTGGTCGGCGATCACCCGGAGCCGGACGTCGGCGTCGCGGTCCGCGCCGTAGGTACGCCCGGTCAGCTCCGCGGCCGCGGTGAGCACCGGGCGGACCTCGTCGATCTCGTACAGGTTGTCCACGCCCTGCAGCAGGCAGGCGACCCGCTCCAGTCCCATCCCGGTGTCGATGTTCTTGCTGGGCAGCTCGTGCAGGATCGGGAAGTCCTTGCCCTGCCCCGCTCCACGCTGGAACTGCATGAACACCAGGTTCCAGAACTCCAGGAACCGGTCCCCGGCGAGATCGACGGCCGGCCCGCCGTCCGGTCCGTACTCGCGGCCGCGGTCGTAATGGATCTCCGAGCACGGGCCGGCCGGCCCGGGCTGCCCGGTCGACCAGTAGTTCTCCTCCATCCCGAGCCGCTGCACCCGGTCCTCGGGCAGGCCGGTGACCGCGGGCCAGAGCCGGGCGGCCTCGTCGTCGTCCTTGTAGACGGTGACCCAGATCCGGTCCGGGTCGAAGCCGAACCCGCCGTCGGCCTCGGCGTTGGTGACCAGCTCCCAGGCGTAGCGGATCGCGCCTTCCTTGAAGTAGTCGCCGAAGGAGAAGTTGCCGTTCATCTGGAAGAACGTGCCGTGCCGGGTGGTCTTGCCGACCTCCTCGATGTCCAGCGTGCGGACGCACTTCTGGACGCTGACAGCGCGGGGGTACGGCGCCGGCTCCCGGCCGGTCAGGTACGGGATGAACGGCACCATCCCGGCGACTGTGAACATCAGCGTCGGGTCGTCGGCGATCAGGCTGGCACTGGGGACGAGGGTGTGACCGCGCTCGGTGAAGTGGGTCAGGAAGCGCCGGCGGATCTCGGCCGTCAACACGAGCGTCCGCCCTCCCGCGCCGGGCGCACCGACGAACCGCCCGGGGCGCCGGACGTAGGGCCGCTCACCGGAAGTCCTCGGGCTTGGCGCCGAGTTGACCGTCCAGTCCCACGCCTTCGCGCAGCTCCTCCTCCCGCTCGTGCATGCCGTCGCGGACCTCCACGGTGAACTCACGGACCGCCGACCCGAGGTCGCGCACGCCGTTGGCGAGGCTGCCGAGCACGCTCTCCGGGGTCAGCCGGGCGGCCGCGCGGGAGGCCTTGCGGACCGCCAGGGCGCCCATCGTCGCCCCCATCGCCAGCCAGAACAGCCGTCTCATCGACGTCTCCCGAGTCGACTCGACGTGGTGTCGGCATCGGACCTGCGCCGCGCCTTCGCGGCCTTGCGGACGCCGTAGGAGAACGCGGCCACCTTGACCACCGGACCGCCCAGCGAGGCGGCGAACAACGACGCGAGCGCCGCGGCGTTGCTCGTGACGGCCTGCGCGTTCGTGGTGATGCCCTCGACCCGCTCCAGGTTGCTGTTGACCTGGCTGACAGTCACCGCGGCGCCGTCCAGCAGCGGGACGGCCCCTTCGTGCGCCTTGCGGATGGCCAGTGTCGTCTCGTCCAGGGTCCGCCCGAGCTTGAGCAGCGGCACGGCCAGGAAGACCACCAGCAGGACGAAGGCGCCCGCGGCAATCACGGCAGCCCACTCTCCAGCCGACACCGGACCTCACTCCTCACTGCGGGCGACGGACGCAGCGCCTGCGCCCCGGAGACCCTATCCCTTGCGCGCCCGCAGCAACTCGCGGATTCGGCTCAGCCGTGGCCCCAGCGCCTTCTCCGCACCGCGCTCGGTCGGACGGTAGTACTCCCGGCCGTCCACCGCGTCGGGTGCGTACTGCTGGCCGGCCACTCCCTCGGCCAGGTCGTGCGGGTAGGTGTAGCCCGCGCCGTGCGCGAGCCGCTTGGCGCCGGCGTAGCTGGCGTCGCGCAGGTGCGCCGGCACCGGACCGCCCAGGCCGCGCCGGATGTCCTCGGTGGCCGCATTGAGCGCGGCGTACGACGCATTGGACTTCGGTGCCAGCGCCAGGTGTACGACGGCTTGCGCGAGCGGGATCCGCCCCTCCGGCATCCCGATGAACGCGACCGCGTCGGCTGCGGCGACGGCCGTCTGCAGCGCGGTCGGGTCCGCCATGCCGATGTCCTCACTGGCGGAGATGACGAGCCGGCGGGCGATGAACCGCGGGTCCTCGCCGGCCTCGACCATCCGGGCCAGGTAGTGCAGGGCCGCGTCCACGTCGCTGCCCCGGATGGACTTGATCAGCGCGCTGGCCACGTCGTAGTGCTGGTCCCCGTCGCGGTCGTAGCGCACCGCGGCCCGGTCCACGGCCTGCTCGAGGGTGTCCAGATCGATCTCGTCCCTGCCCCGCACACGGGCGGCGCCGGCACCGGCCTCCAGCGCGGTCAGCGCCCGCCGGGCGTCCCCGCCGGCGATCCGCAGCAGGTGCGCCCGCGCAGGGTCGGTCAGCGTGAACTCGCGGGCCAGTCCTCGATCCGCACCGAGGGTGCGGGCGACGAGCTCGGCGACGGCGTCGTCGGACAGCGGCTGCAGGTGCAGCAGCAGCGAGCGGGACAGCAGGGGCCCGACGATCGAGAAGAACGGGTTCTCCGTGGTGGCCGCGATCAGACTGATCACCCGGTCCTCGACCGCGCCCAGGAGGGAGTCCTGCTGGGTCTTGGAGAAGCGGTGCACCTCGTCGATGAACAGCACGGTCCGCGCACCGACCATGCCGAGGTCCCGGCGGGCCTGGTCGATGACGGCCCGGACGTCCTTCACGCCGGCGTTGAGCGCGGACAGCTGGACGAAGCGGCGGCTGGTGGCCAAGGACACCACGTGGGCGATCGTGGTCTTCCCGGTTCCGGGCGGCCCGTAGAGGATCAGGGACATCGGGGCGTCCCCGTCGACCAGTTGACGCAGCGGTGCACCGGCGGCGAGGAGGTGCTCCTGGCCCACGACCTCGTCCAGGGTGCGCGGGCGCATCCGGACGGCCAGCGGTGCCCCTGCCGCGGCCTGTTCTTCCCCGGCCGCATCGAAGAGTGTCACGCTCCGCGCCGGTGCACCGGGGTCAACTCGGCGCCGCGCCCTGCCGGGCGGCAATCCGGGCAACCACCTCGGGGCGGCGCAGCGGCGGCAGCGTGGCCGGTGGCTGACGGCGTTCCGGTAGCCGGTCCAGCAGCCGTGCCGTCGCCGCGGTCACCTCCGCCACGGCGGCCTCGAAGGCCGGCCGGTTCCCGTCGTTCAGGGTCCGCAGGCCGGAGACCTTGCGTACGTACTGCCGGGCCGCGGCCTCGACCTCGTCCCCGGTCGCCGGGGGCTGCAACCCCCGCAACTCGGTGATGTTTCGGCACATCGCACCACCGTAGGGCCTCGGGCGCCCACCGCGGCCGGCCCGTCGTGGCGAGCACAATGGCCGGGTGCTCGTCGGACTCGGTGCGTTCTGCGTACGGCGGCGTTGGGTAGTGGTCGCCGTCTGGGCGGTGCTGATCGCCGTCGGTTTCGCCTTCTCGGGGCAGGTCTTCGACCGGCTGGTCCAGACCCGGGGCGGGGCGAACACCGAGTCCATCCGAGGTCTGGACCTACTCGACCAGGTCTCGCCGTACGGCGGTCAGATTGTCTCCGTCGTCGACGGCGCCGCCGGGGACGACCCGGCGCTGGCCCCGGTCGCCGCGGACCTCGGACGGCTCGAGGGGGTGGGCCGGGTGCGCTGGCCGGGATCACCGGACGGGACGGGCCTGGTCGCCTCGGACGGGCCAGCGGTGGCCTTCGTCATCGACCTGAAACGCGACGTCGCCGACCAGGACCGGACCGTCGCCGACGTGAAGTCGGTCCTGGGCCTTCTGCAGCGCGACGGGGTCGGGCGGGTGCTCGTCGGGGGCGATCTGATTGTCTTCGACGAGATCAACACCCAGATCCAGGCCGACATCGCCTTTGCGGAGCTGATCGCGCTGCCCGTGACCCTCGTGGTCATGGTGCTGATCTTCGGCGGCCTGATCGCCGCCGGCCTGCCGATCCTCGGCGCGCTGGCCTCCATCGGCGTGGCCTTCCTGTGCCTGCTCGCGATCTCGACGGTCCTGGACCTGGACCCGAACGTGGTCCCGGTGACCACGTTCATGGGTCTGGGCCTGGCCATCGACTACTCGCTGCTCATGGTGAGCCGGTTCCGGGAGGAACGCGGTGCGGGACTGGACGTGCATGCCGCGGTGGCCCGGACCGCGGCCACCGCGGGGCGCACGATCCTGTTCTCCGGGCTCACCGTGGCCACCGCGCTGTCCGGGCTGTTCCTGTTCGCCGAACCGATCTTCCACGGCATCGCGGCGGCCGGAGTCGCCGTCGTCCTGCTCGCCGTGCTGGCCGCCCTGACCCTCGTCACCGCGCTGCTGGCCATCCTCGGCCACCGGATCAGCGCACCGACCGCGCCGCTGCCCGACGACGGCCGCTTCGCCCGGTTGGGGCGCTCGGTGCAGCGCCGACCGTGGACGGTCGCCCTCCTCGTCGCCGGCGGCCTGCTGCTGCTCGGCACGCCGGTGTTCGGCGTGACGTTCGCCAACGGTGGTGCGGAACTGCTGCCCGCACAGTTCGAGAGCCGGCAGGTGGCCGACGCGCTGGCCGAACGCTTCCCCGGCGGGGCCGGCACCGACCCGGTGACCGTCGTCGCCCGAGCGCCGGCCGCGGAGCTGGCGGCCTGGGCGCAGCGCACGCTGGCCGACCTCCCGGCGGGCCGGGTCGCCGCGGTGGGGCCACCGGTGCAGTTGCCCGGCGGCGTGAGCGTGCTGTCGGTCGTCCCGACGGGGAGCGCGCAGGGCGAGGCCGCCAAGGCGTTGGTCGCCGACCTGCGGGCCGACCCGGCGCCGGGCAACGGGCTCGTCACCGGGCAGGCGGCGTTCCTCGTCGATTTCCAGCACTCGATCGGGCAACGTGCCCCGTGGGCGTTCGCGCTGGTCGCGCTCGCGACCCTGGTGCTGCTCTTCCTGATGACCGGATCCCTGGTCGTCCCGATCAAGGCGATCGTGATGAACACGGTGTCCCTCGGTGCGACGTTCGGGGCCCTGGTCTGGATCTTCGCCGACGGGCACCTGGAGGGGCTGCTCGGATTCCAGGGCACCGGCGCGATCGAGACCTGGGTGCCGGTCCTCGTGTTCGCCTTCGCCTTCGGCCTGTCGATGGACTACGAGGTCTTCCTGCTGGCCCGGATCAAGGAGGCCTACGACGCCGCGCCGATGGGCGCCAAGGACAACAACGCCGCGGTCCGGCTGGGCCTGCAACGCAGCGGCCGGATCATCACCTCGGCCGCCCTGATCGTCGTGATCGTCTTCCTGGGGTTCGCCACGGCGAAGATGCTCGGGCTGAAGGAGATGGGCGTGGCGCTGGCGATCGCGGTGACCGTCGACGCCACGGTCGTGCGCTGCCTGCTCGTCCCGGCCACCATGACGCTGCTCGGCGACGCGAACTGGTGGGCGCCCGGCCCGCTGCGCCGCCTGCACGCCCGGTTCGGACTGCACGAGTCCGCCCCCGCCGGACAGGTCCGCGAGGCGCAGCACGCCGACGTGTGACCCGGCCAGCCGATGCGGACGCCCTGCAGCACGACCGGGCCGAGCAACGCGTCGAGCTCGACGGACTGGTCCATCCCCCGGCGGGGGGTAATCGTGCCGACCGCCGCCCTCGGCGGGACACCGGGCCCCGGTTGGTCGTTCACGCTGCGGTAGTGCGGCCAGCGGCCGGAGTCGGGTCATCGAATGCCTCCTCAGCGTGACGATCGCCATACGCCCTAGGGGCGGGCCGCCGCGGCGGCAGTCCGGGGGAATGTCCGGCAC
This sequence comes from Mycobacteriales bacterium, assembly GCA_038200385.1. Classification (GTDB taxonomy): domain Bacteria; phylum Actinomycetota; class Actinomycetes; order Mycobacteriales; family Geodermatophilaceae; genus JBBPYA01. Next base: position 6,953 of record JBBPYA010000322.1, on the reverse strand, counting down.
CGTCCGCGACGTCACACCGGGGAGATCCCACGACAAGGAGACACATGCAGACGCGCACGATCGGCAGCACCACCGTCAGCGAGATCGGCCTGGGCGCGATGCCCATGTCCATCGAGGGACGCCCCGATGAGGCCCGCTCGATCGCCACGATCCATGCCGCGCTGGAGGCCGGGATCACCCTGATCGACACGGCGGACGCCTACCACGTGGAGGGCAGCGAGACCGGCCACAACGAGCGGCTGGTCGCCAAGGCGCTGTCCTCCTACGGTGCGGACACCGATTCGGTCCTGGTTGCCACCAAGGGCGGCCATGTCCGCCCCGGTGACGGGTCCTGGCAGCAGGACGCCGGACCGGACCACCTGCGCTCGGCCTGCGAGGCGAGCCTGCGCGCGCTCGGCGTGGACGCGATCGGGCTGTACCAGTTGCACCGCCCCGACCCGGATGTGGACTACGCCGACAGCCTCGGTGCCATGCGGGAGCTGTACGACGCCGGCAAGGTGCGGATGGTCGGGATCAGCAACGCGACGCTGGACCAGATCGAGCAGGCCCGGCAGGTGGTCGGCGAGGCGCTGGTGTCGGTGCAGAACCAGTTCTCCCCGCGGTTCCGCTCCAGCGCCGACGAGCTGCGCTACTGCGACGAGCACGGCCTGGCGTTCCTGCCGTGGAGCCCGCTCGGCGGGATCGGCAACGCGGCCGAGCTCGGCTCGTCGTACGCCGCCTTCGCCGAGCTGGCCGAGGACCGCGGGGTCAGCCCGCAGCAGGTCTGCCTCGCGTGGTTGCTGGCCCAGGGCCGGCATGTCGTCCCGATCCCCGGCTCCAGCCGGCCGGAGACGGTGACCGACTCGGCGCGGGCCGGCGAGTTGCGGCTCACCGAGGAGGAGCTCAGCCGGCTCGACGCCGCCTGACAGCAGCGAGGTCGGCGGCCGGTCTCAGCGGTCCAGGACCTCGCCGAGCGCGGCGAGGACGAGGGTGACGACGTCGGGCCGGGCGTTGTGGCCCATCAGCCCGATCCGCCACACCGTGTCGGCGTACACCCCGACGCCGGCACCGATCTCGATGCCGTACCGCGTCAGCAGCTCCTTGCGCACGACGTGGGCGTCCACGCCGTCCGGGACCCGGACGGTGGTCAGCTGCGGCAGCCGGGCACCCTCGGCGGCGAACAGCCCGAGCCCGATCTCCTGCAGGCCGTCCTGCAGGGCCCGGCCCGCGGCCTCGTGGCGGGTCCGGACCTCGCCCAGGCCCTCGTCGAGGACCCGGCCCAACCCGGCGTGCAGCGAGGCGATCATCGCCACCGGCGCGGTGTGGTGGTACTTGCGACCCTCGCCGAGGTAGTCACCGAGCATGCCCAGGTCGAGGTACCAGGAGCGCGGCCGGCGGGCCCGCCGGTTCCACGCCCGGTCGCCGAGCGTGAACGGCGCCAGCCCCGGCGCCACCCCCAGGCACTTCTGGGTGCCCGAGTAGGCCAGGTCGACCCCCCACTCGTCGATCGGCAGTTCGATCCCGCCGAGTGAGGTGACGCAGTCCACGAGCAGCAGCGCCTCGCCCTTGCCCGCCGCCACCGGCGCGACGTCGTTGCGCACGCCGGTGGAGGTCTCCGCGTGCACCATGGCGATCAGCTTCGGCGCGGGGTGCGCGCCCAGCACCTGCTCGGGATCCAGCGGCTGCCCCCACGCGGTGTCGACCCGGACCACCTCGGCACCGCAGCGCCCGGCGATGTCCACCATCCGCTCACCGAACAGGCCGTTGACGGCCACCACGACGACGTCGCCGGGGTCGACTGTGTTGACGAACGCCGCCTCCATGCCGGCCGAGCCGGTCCCGGACAGCGGCAGGGTCCGGGCGTTGGTGGTGGCGAAGACCTCACGCAGCCGGGCGCAGGTCTGGTCCAGGATGTGCAGGAACTCCGGGTCCAGGTGGCCGAGCAGCGGCCGGCCCAGCGCTTCGGTGGCCTCCGGGTAGGGGTTGGACGGGCCGGGACCGAGCAGCGTTCTCACCGGGATGGGCACGACGGGGACCCTAACCCGGTGACCCGGCGGCGCCGGCGGCGCGGGGCGTTGCGTCGACCCCGGCCTCCTTGCGCTGAGCCGGGGTGATCGTGGTCGGTGCTCCCGTCAGCGGGTCGAAGCCGGCGCCGGTCTTCGGGAAGGCGATCACGTCGCGGATCGAGTCGGTCCCCGCCAGCAGCGCGCAGACCCGGTCCCAGCCGAAGGCGATGCCGCCGTGCGGCGGCGGGCCGTAGCCGAAGGCCTCCAGCAGGAATCCGAACTGCTCCCTGGCCTGCTGCTCGCTCAGACCGATCACGTCGAAGAGCCGCTGCTGCACGTCGGCCCGGTGGATCCTGATCGAGCCACCGCCGATCTCGTTGCCGTTGCAGACGATGTCGTAGGCGTAGGCCAGCGCGTGTTCCGGGTCGGTGTCGAAGGTGTCGGCGGACTCGACGGTCGGCCCGGTGAAGGGGTGGTGGACCGCGGTCCAGCCCGCCGGCTGCCCGTCGACGCCCTCGGTGCGCTCGAACATCGGCATGTCGACCACCCACACGAAGTTCCATGCCGTCTCGTCGATCAGCCCGCACCGCCGGCCGATCTCGAGCCGGGTCGCCCCGAGCAACGCCAGCGCCTCGGACCGGGAGCCGGCGCCGAAGAATATGCAGTCGCCGGGGTCCGCGCCGGCTACCGCCGCGAGCCCGGCCAGGTGCTCCTGGGAGAGGTTCTTGGCCACCGGGCCGCGCAGTTCACCGTCCTCGCCGACCAGGGCGTAGGCCAGCCCCTTCGCGCCCCGGCTGCGGGCCCACTCCTGCCAGGCGTCCAGGGTCTTGCGGGGCTGCGCGGCGCCGCCGGGCATCACGACCGCTCCGACGTGCTCGGCCTGGAAGACCCGGAACCCGGTGCCGGCGAAGTAGTCGGTGAGGTCGACCAGTTCCAGGTCCAGCCGCAGGTCCGGGCGGTCCGAGCCGTAGCGGCGCATCGACTCGGCGTACGTCATGCGCGGGATCGGCAGCGGGATCTGGACGTCGAGCAGGTCGCGCCAGAGCGCGGTGACGACCGCCTCGCCGACCTCGATGACATCGTCCTGGTCGACGAAGGACATCTCGATGTCCAGCTGGGTGAACTCCGGCTGCCGGTCCGCGCGGAAGTCCTCGTCGCGGTAGCAGCGGGCGATCTGGTAGTACCGCTCGAAGCCGGCGACCATGAGCAGCTGCTTGAACAGCTGCGGGGACTGGGGCAGGGCGTACCAGTGGCCTGGCTGCAGCCGGACCGGCACCAGGAAGTCGCGAGCGCCCTCCGGCGTCGAGCGGGTCAGGGTCGGGGTCTCGACCTCGACGAAGTCCCGCTCGACCATCACCTGCCGGGCTACGGCGTTGACCCGGCTGCGCATCCGCAGGATCCGGGCCGGCTCGGCGCGGCGCAGGTCGAGGTAGCGGTGGTGCAACCGCGCGTCCTCGCCGACCTCACCGGAGCCGCTGCCCTCGATAGGGAACGGTAGCGGCGCGGACTCCGAGAGCACCCGCAGGTCGGTCGCCGTGATCTCGATCTGGCCGGAGGGGAGGTCGGGGTTCTCGTTGCCGGCCGGGCGGCGACCCACCGTCCCGGTCACCCGCAGGCAGAACTCCGAGCGCAGCCGGTGCGCGGCCCGGGCCATCTCCCCCTCGCGGAACACCACCTGGACCAGGCCCGAGGCATCGCGCAGGTCGATGAAGATGACCCCGCCGTGGTCGCGTCGCCGGGCCACCCACCCGGCCACGGTGACGGCCTGGCCGGCAAGTTCGGCGGTCAGGGTGCCGGCGGTGTGCGTGCGGATCACGAGAGCTTCTCCTGGATGGTCGTCACGAGTTCGTCGAACGGTACGGCGAGCTGTTCCCCGCTGCGCAGGTCTTTCAGCTGCGCGCTACCGGCCCGCAGGTCACGCTCCCCGAGTACGACGGCGTACGCCGCCCCGGACCGGTCGGCCGCCCGCATCGCGCCCTTCAGGCCGCGCCCGCCGTAGGCCATGTCCGTGGCCAGCCCGGCGGCCCGCAGGGCACCGACGAGCCGGAACAGGGTGGCCGCGGCGGCCGCACCGAGCGGAACGCCGTACACCTGGACCCGGGCAGCCAGCGGCAGCTCGACGCCCTCGGCCCGCAGCGCGAGCACGGTGCGGTCCACGCCGAGCGCCCACCCGATCCCGGTCAGCTCAGGGCCGCCGATCGCGGCGGACAGCCCGTCGTAGCGGCCGCCGCCGCCGATCGCGGACTGGGCGCCGAGGCCGGCGTGCACGAACTCGAACGTGGTGCGCATGTAGTAGTCCAGCCCGCGAACCAGCCGCGGGGCCTCGTCCCAGTCGACCCCGAGATCGACCAGCGCGGCCCGGACGGCGTCGTAGTGCTCGGCGCAGGGCCGGCACAGGTGGTCGGCCATGAGCGGTGCACCGGTCAGCTGCTCCTGCACCGCGGGCCGCTTGTCGTCGAGCACCCGCAGCGGGTTCAGCTCGACCCGGCGGCGGGTGTCGGCGTCTAGGTCCAGGCCGGTCAGGAACGAGCGGAGCCGCTCCCGGTACGCTGGACGGCAGACCGGATCGCCCAATGAGGTGAGCAGCAACCGGGACCCGGTCAGGCCGACCCCGCTGAACGCGCGGGCGGCCAGCGCCACCATCTCCGCGTCCAACATCGGGTCGTCGACGCCGATCGCCTCCGCGCCGACCTGGGTGAAGTGCCGGTACCGGCCGGCCTGCGGGCGCTCGTAGCGGAAGTTGGGACCGGCGTACCAGAGCTTGACCGGCAGCTGCCCGGTGTACAGCGAGTGCTCGATGACCGCCCGCATCACTCCCGCGGTGCCCTCCGGGCGCAACGTCAGGCTGCGCCCGCCCTTGTCGTCGAAGGTGTACATCTCCTTGCTCACGACATCGGTGGACTCCCCCACGCCGCGGGCGAACAGCGCGGTGTCCTCGAAGATCGGCGTCTCGATGTACTCGTAACCGGCCAGGATGGCGGGCCGGGCCAGGGCGTCCCGTACGGCCAGGAAGGCCGCGGACGCCGGCGGCAGGATGTCGTAGCTGCCCTTCGGGGCGGTGAAGCCCACCGGCGCCACCCCTACAGCCCGCGGCGCGGCGCCGCCGCCGCGACCGCCTCGGCGAGGAACGGGTTGGTGTCCCGCTCCCGGCCGATCGTGGTCTGCGGCCCGTGTCCGGACAGCACGACCGTCTCCTCGGGCAGCGGCAGGCAGACCCGGGCGAGGGAGTCCAGGATCTGCTCGTAGGACCCGCCCGGCAGGTCGGTGCGCCCGATCGAGCCGGCGAACAGCAGGTCACCGGACAGCAGCACCGGCGTCTCGGGATGGGCCAGTTCGAAGGCCACCGAGCCGGCGGTGTGCCCGGGTGCGTGCCGCACGGTCAACGTGACCCCGGCCAGTTCCAGCACGAGGCCGTCGTCGAGGTCGACCACCTCCGACGGCTCACCGAACGTCAGGCCGCGGATCATCGCCCCGATCGCCTCCCCGTGCCAGGACAGCGGGTCGGCAAGCATGGCACGGTCCTGCGGGTGCAGGTACGCCGGGATGTCGTAGCCGTCACAGACCGGGACGACCGACCAGACGTGGTCCAGGTGGCCGTGGGTCAGGACGACCGCCACCGGCTTGAGCCGGTGCTCGGACAGCACCGACCGCAGCGGCTGGTCGGCGTCCTGGCCAGGGTCGATGACGACGCATTCCTGTCCCGCGCCCGGTGCCAGCACGTAGCAGTTGGTCCCGAACGCGCCGGCGGGGAATCCGGTGACGAGCACGCAGGCAACACCTCGACGTCAGGGGGATGGGACGGGCGGGGTCCAGGCTACCGAGGCGCGCCCGGCTGCCGAGCCGCCCGGGCCCGATCCGAGGCGGGCGCCGCCGCCGCTTCATCCGGTCCACACAGGCTCATCACGTACGCTGCCAGCCGATCCGTTGCGTGTGCCGATCGGCCGCGTCGGTGACGGGTGAAGTACGACGGGTGACCACAAGAGGAGAGCAGTGCCGACCAGCAGACAGAAGCGGCAAGCCGCGCAACGCCACCTGCAGCGGCAGCTGGAGCGGCGGGCCGTCCTGGCCAAGAAGCGGCGTCAACGCAACATCGTGCTGGCCGCCGGGCTGTCCGTGCTCGTCGTGCTCGGCGGGATCTTCCTGATCACGTCGTTCGGCAACAACAGCGCCGACAACGCCGCGGCGACCTCCACCACGCCGCCCACGGCCAGCGCCAGCGGTAGCCCCTCCCCGACCGCCGTACCCGGGGACTGCACGTTCGTCCCGGGCGCCCCGGACGCCCCGAACGTCACGAACGTGGGGGTGCCGAGCAGCCCGGCGCCGACCACCGGCACCGTGCAGCTGGCGGTGACGACCGACCAGGGCGACATGACGTTCACCCTGGACCGGGCGCTGGCGCCGTGCGCAGTGCAGAGCATGGCGTTCCTGGCCACCCAGGGCTTCTACGACAACAGCCCCTGCCACCGGATGGTCAACCAGCCCACGTTCGGCGTCCTGCAGTGCGGGGACCCGAGCGGCACCGGCTCCGGCGGACCCGGGTACGCCTACGCGCAGGAACCCCCGACCGGGGAGATGCCCTACGCCAAGGGGGTCATCGCGATGGCCAACAGCGGGCAGCCGGACACCACGAGCAGCCAGTTCTTCATCATGTTCGTCAACACCGACCTGCCGCCGCAGTACAGCGTCGTCGGCAGCGTGAGCAGCGGTCTGGACGTCGTAGAGAAGGTCGCGGCGGCCGGCAACGACGGTTCGTTCGACCCGTCACCGGGCGGCGGAGCACCCAAGCTGCCGATCACCATCAAGTCCATGACCCCGGTCGGCTGAGCCAGGCGTGCCGGGCGGCACGTCGAGGGACCCGGTGCGGCCGGGCTCAGGCGCCGGCGATCCGGTAGACGTCGTAGACGCCCTCGACCTTGCGCACCATCTGCAGCAGGTCGTCCAGGTGCAGCGGGTCACCGAGCTCGAAGG
>JBBPYA010000321.1:0-4958 GCA_038200385.1 Mycobacteriales bacterium | reverse complement strand
GGCGGGTGTCGGGGTCTTGTGGGACGGTCGGCTGCCCGGATACCGGCGCTGCTACGTCGACGACCCGGTCGGCAACCGGCTGGAACTCCTGCAGCCGGCCGGCTTCTAGGCCACCGCCGCTCGGCAGCGGGGACAGGTGCTGTCAGGTGGCCGAGGTCGGCTTGGTGGCCTTGGTTGCCCGGCCGGTCTTCGCCGAGGCGGTCTTGCTCGTCGTCGCCGTGGTCGGCTTCGAGGCCTTCGTCGGCTTCGCGGTCTTCGTCGGCTTCGAGGTCTTCGAGGCCTTCGAGGCCTTCGAGGCCTTCGCGGTCTTCGCGGTCTTCGCGGCCTGGGTGGTGGTCGTGGTCGCCTTGGCTCGGGTCGCCTTGGCCGGAGCCCGCCGGGTGGTCCGCTTCTGGGCCGGCCCACGCGCCCGGCGGTCGGCCAGCAACTCCGCCGCCCGCTCGGTCGTGATCGAGTCCACGTCGTCGCCCTTGCGCAGGCTGGCGTTGATCTCCCCGTCGGTGACGTACGGGCCGAACCGGCCGTCGCGAACGGTCACCGGCTGCCCGGACACCGGGTCGGCTCCAAGCTCGCGCAGCGGAGCCGCAGCAGCCTTGCGGCCGCGGGTCTTGGGCTGGGCCAGCAGGACGAGCGCCTGCTCGAGATCCACGGTGAACAGCTGCTCCTCGCTCTCCAGCGACCGCGAGTCGGTGCCCCGCTTGACGTACGGCCCGTACCGGCCGTTCAGGGCCTGGATCTCCTGACCGTCGCCGTCGGCCCCGAGCACCCGCGGCAGCGTCAGCAGCCGCGCGGCCTGCTCGAGCGTGACCGTGTCCAGCGACATGGAACGGAACAGGCTAGCCGTCCGCGGCTCCCCCGTCGCACCCTCCGGAACCACCGTCGTCACGTACGGCCCGTACCGGCCGACCTTCGCGATCACGTCGACCCCGGTGGCCGGGTCCGTCCCGAGCTGGCGGTCACCACTGGGTGCGGAGAGCAGTTCCTCGACCCGTTCCGGCGTCAGCTCGTCGGGCGCGACGTCCTCGGGGACCGAGGCCCGCTCGCCGTCGTCACCGCCGCGCTGCAGGTACGGGCCGTACCGGCCGACCCGCACCACGACGCCGTCGTGCAGCGGGATCGAGTTGATTCCCCGGGCGTCGATGTCGCCGAGCTGCTGCGCGACCACGTTCTTCAGGCCACCGGCGGAGGCCATCCCGCCCTCGTGCCCGTCCATCCCGCCGAAGTAGAACCGGTTCAGCCAGTCGACGCGGCTGCCTTCCCCCCGGGCGATGGCGTCCAGGTCGCCCTCGACCGAGGCGGTGAAGCTGTAGTCCACGAGTCGCGCGAAGTGCCGTTCCAGCAGCGCCACCACCGCGAAAGCGACGAAGGAGGGGACCAACGCGGTGCCCTTCTTCCACACATAGCCGCGGTCCTGGATCGTCTGCATGATCGACGCGTACGTCGACGGGCGGCCGATCTCCAGCTCCTGCAGCGCCTTGACCAGGCTCGGCTCGGTGTAGCGGGCCGGCGGGGACGTGGTGTGCCCACCCGGCTCCAGGGAGTCGACGGCGAGTTCCTGCCCCCGCTGGAGGCGGGGCAGCCGACGCTCGGCGTCGTCGGCCTCGGCCCCCTCGCCCGAACTCTCCTCGTCGCGGCTCTCGACGTAGGCGCGCAGGAAGCCGGGGAACGTGATGGTCTTGCCGGAGGCGGCGAACTCGGCCACCTCGCCGGTCGCCGACTCACCGCGCAACCGGATCGAGACGCTCTGGCCGACCGCGTCGGCCATCTGGCTGGCGATGGTCCGCTTCCAGATCAGCTCGTACAGGCGGAATTCCTCTGCACTGAGGTCACCGGCCAGCTCGCCCGGGGTGCGGAAGGTTTCCCCGGCCGGCCGGATCGCCTCGTGCGCCTCCTGCGCGTTCTTGGCCTTTTTGGCATAGACGCGGGGCTCGGCCGGCACGTAGGCGTCGCCGTACAGCTCCCGGGCCTGGGTGCGGGCCGCGGTCAGGGCGGTCTCGGACAGGTTCGTCGAGTCCGTCCGCATGTAGGTGATGTAGCCGTTCTCGTACAGCCGCTGCGCCACCCGCATCACCTGCTGGCTGGACAGCCGCAGCTTGCGGCCACCCTCCTGCTGCAACGTGGAGGTCATGAACGGCGGGTACGGCCGGCGCCGGTAGGGCTTCTCCTCGGTCCGGGACACCACGAACTCCGAGTCCTGCAGTCGTGCAGCCAGGCCGCGGGCGCCGGCCTCGTCCAGGTGTACGACGGTGCTCTGCGCGTGCCCGGTGTCCGGGTCGAAGTCCCGCCCGGTCGCCACCCGGCTGTCGTCCAGCACCACCAGCGCGGCACTGAGGCGGTCGGGCTCCCCGGGCTCTGCCGCGGACCCGCTGGACGTTCCGGGCCGGACGGCGAAGACCCCGTCGATGCCCCAGTAGTCCGCCGCCCGGAACCGCATCCGGGCCCGCTCCCGCTCGACCACGATCCGGGTCGCCACCGACTGGACCCGGCCGGCCGACAGCTTCGGCATGACCTTCTTCCACAGCACCGGCGAGACCTCGTAGCCGTACAGCCGATCCAGGATGCGGCGAGTCTCCTGGGCGTCGACGAGGTCCTCGTCCAGCTCCCGCGGGCTGGCCACGGCAGCGGCGATGGCCGATCGGGTGATCTCGTGGAACACCATCCGCCGGACCGGGACCTTCGGCTTCAGCGTCTCAATGAGATGCCAGGCGATCGCCTCGCCCTCGCGGTCCTCATCGGTGGCCAGCAGCAACTCGTCGGCGTCCTTGAGCAACGCCCGGAGCTTGGTCACCTGCTGCTTGCGCTCGGGGCTCACGACGTACAGCGGCTCGAAGCCGTTGTCGACGTCGACTCCCAACCGGGCCCAGGCGGTGCCCTTGTACGCCGCCGGCACGTCCGCGGCATTGCGCGGGAGGTCACGGATGTGCCCGACGCTGGACTCCACCACGTACCCCGGCCCGAGGTACCCGGCGATCGTCTTGGCCTTGCTCGGGGACTCCACGATCACCAGCCGGCGCCCACCGGCCCGGGTGGCCCGGCCCTCGTCGGCCCGGCGGGCCCCGGCGGTCCGGGTACGGGGCTTGGCCTCGGTCGCCGCGCCGGCGACCTCGTCGGCCGGGGTCGCGGACGGCGCGACGGCCGCCGGGGTCGCGGCGGCCGCAGCCGTGTCGACGGGGGCCGCGGCAGTCTCGGTCCCGGCGGGTGGGGCGCTGGCCTTCGGTGGCACGGATCTCCTGAGGGTGACGATGGCATCGCAGTATGCGCGCCGGTCCGGGCACTGTGTTGAACGCCCGGGGGGCGCCAAGTGTTACCACTGCTGTGCGCAGGCTGCGCGCGGGGCGCAGCCGGACCGGTCAGCCATGGCAGCCTACGACGGCCGAGTACCGCCCGCGCATGATCAACGCCATGTTGAGCAGCGCCTCGGAGTCTGCATTGAAGTAGTCGCCGTGGCCACCCCCGGTGAGGGGGAGATCGGCGGCGACGCATGTTCCGCCGTACGCCCAGGTCCAGCCCGGATCGATTCCCCACCACCCCGAATCCGCGACCAGGTGGTCGCGACCGCCCTCACCGACGAAGACCCGGTCGGTCGGGACGTCGAAGTCGGCGGCGTCGCCCAAGGTCCCCGGGCTGCCCAGCAACACGACGGCGTCCACCGGTAGCCGACCCGGCAACGCCGCGGCCCGGGACGTGGTCAGCGTCCCGTAGCTGTGTGCCACGACGGTGGTCCGCGGGGGCGGCGCGCCGGGCCGTTGGGTCAGGCCGCCCAGCGCCGACACCAGCAGGGGTGCCCCGAGCAGTGCGGCATCGGGCTCGATCGCGCCGGCCAGCCCAGGGGCGTCGTACCCGATCCAGGCCAGCACGGCGAGGTCGTCGTCGACGCCGGTGCCGAGGCCGGCCGAGTACAACGCCCCGGCCCGGGCGGCCTGCTCGCTCATGTTCCCGACGACGTCGGTGCCGACCCCGGGGACGATCACGGTGACATCGCCGGCGGTGTCCAGGTCGCCGACCGCGACCGCGGCGCGGCCGGCGGCGGGGTCGAACAGGTACAGCTGGGCCGGCCGCCCGTCGGTCGCTGCGACGGCCAACGCGTCGGACAGCGCCAGCGCGAACTCGCGGTCCGGGGACAGCGGATCCCACCGGATCCGGTCGAGCAGGGTCCGGTTGGCCAGGTCCCGCGCCCAGGCGCCGACGCCGTCCAGCCCCCCGACCAGCTCGGGACGTTCGTGCGCGAGCCGGAGCTGCTCGTCCAGCGACAAGCCGGCCCACCACCGCGCGACAGCGGCCGGCCCGGCGCCGACGGGCACCTCCGGCAGGCGCTGCGAGGTCGACGGCGTGACATGCACCGCGCTCATCAGATCCGGGAAGGACGAGCCGGAGCCGAATCCGGGGATCCCGAGCCCGGCGAACACCCCGGCGTCCGAGGCCACCAGGGCGTCGCCCCGGGCGGCCAGCTCCAGCGCCTCCTCGATCCGGGTCTGGACGGCGCCTGCCGCCGCGGCCCGGTCCAGGGCGGCGGCGGCCTGCGTGGGTTCCATCCCGGTGACATCCACCTGCGCGCCCGGGACCACCTCGCCTGCCGCGGTGACGGTCAGCCCCTCCCCGGCCGCCGTCCGCAGCGCGGTCTCGGCGCTGTCCTGGGCCAGCACGTACCACCCGACCGCCTCCGCGACACCGGACGCGAGCGACTCCAGCTGCGGTCCCACCCGGGCGGCCACCGCGGACCAGGACCGCAGATCGGCCAGGGCCGACTTGCTGGCCGGTCCGTCCCAGGCCTGCGGTGCGGACAGGCTCGCCTCCACCGAACTGGCCCGGAGCACCCAGGACCGGGCCGAGTCCGCGGCCTCGGTGAGCGCCGTGCCGCCGCGGCGCAGGGCCGCGACGTCCCACCCGGCGACGTCGTGGACGCTCATCGCGGCACGGCCGCAGCGCCGACCCGTCCGTACGAGCCGACCAACGCGGAG
>JBBPYA010000320.1:0-10378 GCA_038200385.1 Mycobacteriales bacterium | reverse complement strand
GCTCTCTGGCCGATGCGGGCAACATCGTCGCCGAACTCACCGAGGCTGGCGTGAAGCTCAACATCGGCGGATCGGTGCACGATCCGACCGACCCGGTCGGCCGGCTGCTGTTCAACGTCCTCGGGATGATCGCAGAATTTGAGTCCGACCTCGTCAGGATGCGAACGAGGGAGGGCATGAAGACCGCCAAGGCCAAGGGCCGACCGCGCAGCAAGCAAACCAAACTCAAACCCGCCCAGGAGGCGCATCTCGTCGAACGTTGGCGCGCCGGCAAGCACACCAGCGCCGAGCTCGCCGAGCTGTTCTCCGTCGCCCGCTCCACCGTCTACCGCGCCGTACAACGCGCCGGGCAGCCGAAGACCGTTCGGGCCCGCTAGGCGTGAGCGGCCATGGCTTCGTCGACGAGACCAAGCGGCGCGGTTACCTATTGGTGGGGCGCGTCGTCCTACCGGAGGATCTTGACCCGTCCGCCGGGTGCTGCGCGGTTTGGTGCTGCCAGGAAGGCGGCGCCTGCACATGAAGGATGAGAGCGACCTGCGCAAGCGCGCCATCGTCGAGGACGCCGCCCAGCGCGGCGACGCCATGCTCGTCCTCGAACAAGACGACTCGCTTGTCAGCTGGGACAACCAGCACCTGAGCGCCATGGTCGTCCGGCCGGGTCTCGGGCTCACTTCCCGGGGCTCAACGCAATGTGCATGGCCGAGTGTCAGCGATGTGCGGCCGTGCGGCCCACATGTCGTTCGGCCGGCTCGGAACCGTTACAAGATCACGAAACACCCAGAATCGTTCCGTTGCTCAGCCGACCCCTGGCCGGGGAGTCCAGTGGCAGGGCACCGGACAGCACGCCGAGCGCACCGCCGATCGCCGCGACGATCCACATCAGCACGGCCCACGTCCCGGCGTCCGAGGGGTCCGGGCCGAACCGCGCGCCGCCAGCTAGGGACGGACTAGCCAGCGGCGCAGCCGTGGCAGCGTCCGAAGATCTCGAGGGTATGGCTCACGTCGGAGAACCCGTGCTCGGCGGCCACCCGGTCGGCCCAGCGCTCGACCGCGGGGCCCTCGACCTCCTCGGTCAGGCCGCACGCCCGGCAGACCAGGTGATGGTGGTGCCGGCTGCTGCACCGGCGGTACAGCACCTCGTCGTCGGTCTTGATCTGGTCCAGCTCGCCGGCGTCGGCCATCGCCTGAAGCGTCCGGTACACGGTGCTCAGACCCACCGGCGAGCCCTGCGCGGTGAGCAGCTGGTGGATCTGCTGGGCGCTGCGGAACTCCTCGAGGTCCTCCAGCAGCGCGGCGACCGCGCTGCGCTGGCGGGTGCTGCGCAGCGGCCCGCTCATCGCTCTTCCTGCACGTGCGCGACGGCGTCGGCGACGATGTGCGCGACGTGCTCGTCGACGATCGCGTAGACCACCTCGCGACCGCGGCGGCGCCCCTCGACGATGCCGGCCGAGCGCAGGATCCGCAGGTGCTGGCTGACCAGCGGTTGCGCGACCTGCAGGCTGTCGACGAGTTCGTGCACGCACTTCGGGCCGTCGGTGTGCAGGTGGGTCACGATCGCGATCCGGACCGAGGCCGCCAGCGCCTTGAGCAGCTCACCGGCGTCGGCGAAGGGGTCCTGGCCGACCGCGGTGGGCGCCGCACTCACGGGCCGCACTCTACGCAGCGCTCCCGGCCGGCACCCTGCGCCGCCGCGTCCCCCACGCCGCCACCAGCGACGTGAACCCGAACACCGCGATCGCCAGGACGACGATCAGCGCCCCCGGCCCGACGTCGAGGGGGTACGACACGACCACCCCGCCGATCGACACCAGGACGCCGATGGCCATCGCGGCGGCCATCGTGGCCGCGAACCCGCGGGTCAGCTGCTGGGCCGCGGCCACCGGCACCACGAGTAGCGCACTGACCAGCAACAGGCCGACCACGCGCATCGCGACGGTGACGGTCAGCGCCGCGGTCACCGCCAGGACGATGTTGAGCAGCTGCACCGGCAGCCCACACACCCGCGCGTACTCCTCGTCCTGGCAGACCGAGAACAGCGGGCGCCGCAGCCCGACCGCGACCCCGAGGACACCCGCGGCCAGCACGCCGATCGTCACGAGGTCCCGGCCGTCGACGGTCAGGATGGAGCCGAACAGGTAGGTCAGCAGGTTCGTGGTGCCGCCGGGTTGGAGGCTGATCAGGAGTACGCCGCCGGCGATGCCGCCGTAGAACAGCATCGCCAGCGCGACATCGCCGGTGGCGCCCCCGCGGGCGCGCACGAGTTCGATCGCGACGGCGCCGAGGGCGGCCACGATCACTGCGGTGAGCACCGGTGACGTGCCGAGCAGGAACCCCAGCGCGACCCCGGTGAGCGCGACGTGGCCGATGCCGTCGCCCATCAGCGCCAGCCGCCGTTGCACGAGGTAGGTGCCGACAGCGGGCGCGGCCAACCCGACCAGCAGCGCGGCGAGCAGCGCATTCTGAATGAACGGCAGGCTGAGGTAGCTCACGAACGGCTCCCGCCGAGCGGGGAGGAGGACAGCCCGAAACGGCCGGCCGGCGGTGGTACGACGTCGTGGTCGGTGTCCAGCCGGGCGTCCTCTACCGGCGGTGTGGCGCCGACGTAGCTCACCCGACCCTCGCGCAGCACGACCGCCCGGTCGATCAGCGGGCCGAGCGGGCCGAGCTCGTGCAGGACCAGCAGGATGCTGGTGCCCCGGGCGACCATCCGGCCCAGCGCGTCGGCCAGCGCCGCCTGGCTGGCCGCGTCGACGCCGGCGGTCGGTTCGTCCAGGATCAGCAGGTCGGGTCCCCCGGCGAGCGCGCGGGCGATCAGGACCCGCTGCTGCTGGCCGCCGGACAGCCGGGCCACCCCGGACCCACCCGCCCCACGCATGCCGACGACGTCCAGCGCGTCGTCCACGGCCCGCCGGTCGGCGGCGCCGAACCGGGTGATCAGCCTCCGCCCGGGCAGCCGGCCGGCCGAGACCACCTCCCGCACGGTGGCCGGCACGCCGCTGGCCGCGGTGATCCGCTGGGGTACGTAGCCGACCCGCCGCCAGTCCCGGAACCGGCGCAGCGGTCGGCCGAACAGCTCGACGCTGCCGTCCTGCAGCGGCACCAGGCCGACGACGGCGCGGACCAGGGTGGATTTGCCCGAGCCGTTGGCGCCGAGCAGGCTCACGACCTCGCCGCGGCCGACCTGCAGGTCCACCTCGTCGAGCACAAGCCTGCCGCCGAGGGAGACCGACGCGCGGCGCACGTCGAGTGCCGTGGCGTCGCCGGTCATGGGCAGTCCAGGGCGGCCCGGAGGGTGCCCAGGTTCGTCCGCATCGCCGACAGGTAGTCCTTGCCGGGAGCGACCACCTCGACCGGGGACAGCACGGCGGTCCGCGCGCCGACCTCCTGCGCCACGGTGTCGGCGTACTGGGGGCTGACCTGATCCTCGTAGAAGATCGTGGTGATGCCGTTGGCGGCGGCGAACCGGCGGACCTGGTCCAGCGTTCGTGGTGAGGGTTCCTCCTCCGGTGACAGACCGGCGATCCCCACCTGGGTGAGCCCGTAGCGCCCGGCGAGGTAGCCGAACGCGGTGTGCGTGGTCACGATCTGGTTTCGCCGGCAGTGCGCGAGGCCCGCGGCGTAGTCGCCGTCCAGGCGCGTCAGGTCCGCGGCCAGGGTTGCCCCGTTGCGCCGGTAGGTCCCCGCATGAGCCGGGTCCACCTCGCTCAGCCGGGCGGCCACGACATCGGCCAGCTGGGCGTAGCGCACCGGATCCAGCCAGACGTGCGGGTCGACTGGGCCGGTGTCCGTTCCGGTCCCGGACTCCTGGGCGGGCTGGACGGAGGTGGCCGAGAGCAGGTCCAGGGATCGGGCCGGCGCGTTCAGGCCCACGGCGTCGTCGACGGCGGGCTGCAGGGTGCGCAGGTAGAGCACGAGGTCAGCCGTCGCCACCCGCGCGAGTTGGCGCGGGGTCAGCTCGAGGTCGTGCGGTTCGGCGCCAGGCTGGGCCAGGCTGGTGACCATGATGCCCGAGCCGCCGATCCGCTCGGCGAGGTACTGCAGCGGGTAGAAGCCGGCGACCACGGACACCGTGCCGTCCTGGGCCGGCGGCGTGGCCGCGCACCCGGAGAGGGCAAGCGCGAGCGCCGCGCTCCCGGCCAGCCACCCGCTCCACTTCATGACAATGATTGTCAACTACATCGGGAATCATTGTCAAAGCCGCATGAGCCGGCGGTTCGGTTCAGCCGGCGACGGGCAGCCCCAACTCGGTGCCGTCCAGCGCGAGCAGCAGGGCGCCGATGACCGCCGCCCGCTCCCGCAGCGCGGACATGGTCACGGTGAGGCCGCCGGCGACGGCGGGCATGGCGTGGCGGCGTATGCCGCCCCGGACCGCGTCCAGCAGCAGGTCGCCGGCCTGCGACATGTCTCCACCGAGCACCACACAGGTCGGGTTGATCAGGTTGGCGAGGATCGCGACGCCCCACCCGAGCCGGGTCCCGACCTCCTCCAGGGCGCGTTGCACCGCCAAATCCCCGGCCAGCGCGCGGGTCAGCAGCTCGCCCACGCTGGCATCCGGGTGCTGCAGGCGCATGAACTCCTGCAGCACCCGCACCGAGGTGTAGGCCTCCAGGCAGCCGCGGCCGCCACATCGGCAGATCGGGCCGCTCTCGTCGTAGGTGACGTGCCCGATCTCCCCGGCGGTGCCCGCACCGCCACGGAACAGCTGCCCGTCGATGATCATCCCGGCACCGAGGCCGTTGGATGCCTTGACGTAGACCAGGCAGTCATGACCGATGCCCGCGCCCAGCCGGTGTTCGGCCAGCGCGCTGAGGTTGGCGTCGTTGTCCACCCGGACCGGCCGGCCGAAGGTCCGCTCGGCCGCCCGCGCGGCGTCAACGCCCTCCCAGCCAGGCAGGATCGAGGCGTCCACCGTCCGCCCGTCCCCGGCCAGCGGCGCCGCTAGGCCCATGCCGACGGTGAGGACGTCGGCGCGTGGCGCGTCCAGTCCGTCCAGGAGGGTGGTCAGCGTCCGGTCGGCCAGCGCCAGCGCCTCGTCGTAGGCCTGGTCCGGCACGATCGGCAGCCGGTGCTCGGCCAGCACCGAGCCACCCAGGTCGCCGATGGCGACCCGGAGGTGGCGCTGTCCGAAGTCGACCGCCCCGACGAGTCCGGCCCGCCGCGAGATGCGTACCTCGGTTCCGCGCCGGCCGGCGCCGCCGATGGTCTCGACCAGTCCCACCCCGGCCAGATCGCGCACGATGTTGGACACGGTGGCCGGAGCCAGTTGAGTAGTGCGGGCCAGATCGGCCTGGGTCACCGCGGTGTCGGACCGGGCGTCCCGCAGCGCGTCGATGATCCGGCGCTGGTTGGCCGCGCGCAGGGAGGACGTCGACCCCGGCGACGGCGCGGCTACCGGTCGTAGGGTCATGGCTCGGTATTAGTCAACGCCAGCACCTGATCGTCAAGAGTCGAACACTAACATGTGGCCTAGATCACAATTAGCTTTCTAGTGTTCACGTCTTGACGATTCCCAGCGGCTCGGCAGACACTGCCCAAAGCGCTGCACCGGGCGTGCGCACCAAACCCTCTGGAGGAACCGTGATCCTGTCCGCTCGCCGGGCCCGCCGAACGTTGCCGAAGGTGGCCGTCCTGGTCGTCGGCGCGATCGCGTTGGCTGCCTGCGGCGCCAACCAGGCCAACACCAGCAGCAGCAGCAGCGACGGCAGCGGCTCCGCCGCGGCCGGCAAGAAGATCGGCCTGCTGCTGCCGGAATCCCAGACCACCCGCTACGAGTCCTTCGACAAGCCGCTGTTCGAGGCCAAGGTCAAGGATCTCTGCGCCGACTGCGAGGTCGTGTACTTCAACGCCGACCAGGACGAGAGCAAGCAGCAGCAGCAGGTGGAGTCGGCCATCACCCAGGGCGTGAGTGTCATGGTGCTCGACCCGGTCAACGGCGCCTCGGCGTCCGCGCTGGTCAAGACCGCCCAGGACGCCAAGATCCCGGTGATCGCCTACGACCGGTTCATCGAAGGCGCCGACTACTACATGTCCTTCGACAACGAGACGGTCGGCAAGCTGCAGGCCCAGGCCCTTGTGGACGCCCTGAACAACACCGGCAACATCCTGATGCTCAACGGGGCCCCGACCGACCCGAACGCCGCGCAGTTCAAGAAGGGTGCGCACAGCGTGCTCGACTCCAGCGGCCTGAAGGTCCTGGCCGAGTACGACAACCCGGACTGGAGCCCGGGCAACGCGCAGAAGTTCGTGACCGACCAGCTGTCCACCGTCGACCCCAGTAAGCTCGCCGGGGTCTACGCCGCCAACGACGGGCAGGCCGGCGGCGTCATCGCTGCCCTGAGCGGGCAGGTCGACCCGATCCCGCCGGTGACCGGGCAGGACGCCGAACTCGCCGCGATCCAGCACATCATCGAGGGCACGCAGTACATGACGGTCTACAAGCCGTACCCGATCGAGGCCGAGACCGCGGCCGAGGTAGCGGTCGACCTCGCCAACGGATCCGACGTGGGGAAGGTCGGCGAGACCGACCTGACCGAGTTCCAGGGCGTTCCGGCGTACATCTTCGACCCGATCGTCGTGACCAAGGACAACGTGGCCGACACGGTGGTCAAGGACGGCCTGTACTCCGCCAGCGACATCTGCACCTCGGCATACGCCAGCGCCTGCACCGCCGCCGGGCTCGGCTGAGCGCCACGATGACCTCGCGGGGGCGACTCGACGCCGGTCGGGTCGCCCCCGCGGCACAATGCACCCGCGCGGAGCACCAGCCCGGCGGGGGAGCACTGTCTGCGAGGGAGAGCAGATGACCGAGACGCTGAGCAAGCCGGGGTCCGCGCGGGCCGCGACGGACCCGGTGCTGTCGATGACCGGCATCAGCAAGCGCTTCGGCGCGGTTCAGGCCCTGACCGATGTGCACTTCGCCGTCAGCGAGGGCGAGGTCGTCGCCCTCGTCGGCGACAACGGCGCGGGCAAGTCGACGCTGGTCAAGGTCATCGCCGGGGTGCACTCCGCGGACAGCGGAAGCATCATCTTCGACGGGCGGCAGGTGCACCTGACCGGCCCGCAGCACGCGCAGGGGCTAGGCATCGCCACGGTCTTCCAGGACCTGGCCCTGTGCGACAACCTCGACGTCGTCGCCAACCTGTCCCTCGGCCAGGAGCACACCCGCGGGGTGTTCCTCGACGAGGTGGAGATGGAACGGCAGGCCCGGCAGCTGCTCCGCCAGCTGTCGGCCAAGATCCCCTCGGTCCGGATCCCGATCGCCGGGCTGTCCGGTGGACAGCGCCAGACTGTCGCCATCGCCCGCTCGCTGATCGGTGACCCGAAGGTGGTCATGCTCGACGAGCCCACGGCCGCCCTCGGGGTCGCGCAGACCGCCGAGGTGCTCAACCTGGTCGAGCGGCTGCGGGAGAACGGCCACGGCGTGATCCTGATCAGCCACAACATGGCTGACGTGCAGGCCGTCGCCGACCGGATCGTGGTGCTCCGGCTGGGTCGCAACGCCGCGGAGTTCGACGCCGCCGACGTCACCAGCGAGGACCTTGTCGCTGCGATCACCGGCGCGTTGGACAACGTCGTGACGCAGCGTCACGACCGCACCGGCGGCCTCGGCCGCGGTGCGAGCGCGGCCGCCGACCCGGCGCGGAAGGAGACCGGCTCGTGAGCACCTCGACGCAGGATCCGGACACCGCACCGTCCCCTGACGAGCCGGACGCCGCCGGCTCCGGGTCGCCGTTCGGCCTGGACGAGCGGCTGCTGCAGACCACAGGCCTGTCCGGGGCCCTCACGGTCTTCCGCCGCCGGGTGCGCGGTGGCGACCTCGGCAGCGTCCCGGTCATCATCGGCATCGTCGCGATCGCCATCGTGTTCTACCTGCAGAACCCGACGTTCCTGTCCTCGCGCACGCTGGTGAACATCAGCCTGTTCGCCGCGCCGGTGGGCGTCATCGCGCTCGGGGTCGTGCTGGTCCTGCTGCTGGGCGAGATCGACCTGTCCGTGGGCTCGGTGAGCGGCCTGGCCGCAAGCATCATGGCCGTGCTGGTCGTCCAGCACGGTTGGCCCGTGTGGGCCGCCCTGCTCGCCGGGCTGCTGGCCGGGGCGGCGATCGGGTCCATGTACGGCGTGTTGTTCGCCAAGGTCGGGGTGCCCAGTTTCGTCATCACCCTGGCCGGCCTGCTCGGCTTCATCGGCCTGCAGCTCGTCGTCCTCGGTCCGAACGGCACGATCAACCTGCCGGACTCGTGGTTCGTGCAGTTCGTCCGGTTCTCGTTCCTGAGCCCGCTGGCGTCCTACCTGCTCGTGGCCGTCACGGTCGCGCTGTACGCCGGGGGATCGGCGTACGGAATCCGGCGCCGCCGGGCCGCCGGGCTGGAGGCCCCGTCCCTGACCGCCGTGGCGATCCGCTCGGTGCTGCTGGCCGCCGCCCTCGGCTATCTGGCCTACTACCTCAACATCGACCGCGGGATCGGCTACCTGCCCCTGTTCTTCGTGGTCGTGGTCGTCGTGATGGACCTGATCCTGCGTAAGCGCCGCTGGGGGCGGCACGTGTTCGCCGTGGGCGGGAACGTCGAGGCGGCCCGCCGCGCAGGGATCAACGTGACGGCCGTGCGGATCTCGGTGTTCGCCGGTACCGGGATGTTCGCCGCGCTCGGGGGTTTGCTCGCCGCTGCCCAGCTGACCTCGGTCTCGCAGGCCAGCGGCGCCGGCGATGTCAACCTGACCGCGATCGCCGCGGCTGTCATCGGCGGGACGTCGCTGTTCGGCGGTCGCGGGTCGGCGTACTCCGCGCTGCTGGGCATCCTCGTGCTGCAGATGATCCAGAGTGGGCTGAACCTGCTGCTCGTCGACTCCTCGGTCCGGTTCATCGTCACCGGCGCGGTGCTGCTGCTCGCGGTGTCGATCGACTCGGTGGCCCGCCAGGCCCGCTCCAGCAGCGGCCGGGGATAGCGCCCCGGTCGCACCGCGCCGACGCGATCCTACGCTGGACCGGACATGACAGCGGACGCCGGAGTCGTCGTCGGCATCGCCGTCCTCCTTGCTGTCGGCGTGGCCGCCTCGTTCGGAGGCGAACTCGGGCACGCCCGGGGGCTGCTGACCGCCGCCCTGCGCGCCCTGCTGCAGCTCGGTGCGCTGTCCCTCGTGCTGGCCGCGGTCCTGCGCTCGCTGTGGCTGACGCTGGCCTTCTTCCTGCTGATGCTCACCGTCGCGTCGTTCACCAGCGCCCGCCGGACCGGCGGGCCGCCGGGCGGGATGGCCCGGGCCGCGGGCACGATCGGCGTACCGGCCGGGTGCGTGCTCGCGATCGTGTTGCTGTCCGGGGCCGTGCCCCTGTACCCGCCGGCGCTGCTGCCGGTCGGGGGCATCGTCATCGGCGGGTCCATGACGGCGACCACGCTGGCCGGTCGGCGGGCGCTGGCCGACCTGTCCGCCCGCGAAGGCGAGGTGGATGCTGCCCTCGCGCTGGGCCTGCAACCGCGGGATGCCGCCCGGCTGGTGCTCTCGCGCAGCGCCGCCGACGCCCTCGTGCCGGCGCTGGACCAGACCCGGACTGCGGGGCTGGTGACGTTGCCCGGGGTGTTCGTGGGCCTGCTGCTCGGCGGCGCGACCCCGCTGGAGGCAGGCGTCGCGCAGTTGCTGGTCTTCGTGGCGCTACTCGCCGCCGAGGCGATGGCCGCCGGGCTGACCGTCGAGTTGTTCTGGCGGGCCTGCTGGAACGGCTCGCGGATCAGTTCCCCGCCGGTCGCCGAGTCGGTCCAGCGGGGCCGGGCGGTGCGTCGGTGGCGGCGGGCGGCCGCTCCAGGGCCGGCCGCGTAACGTCGCGGGCGTGAACCGAGTGCCCGCGGAAGCGTTGTCCTCGGCGCGGGCGTGCCCGGCGGGAGGCTGAGATGTTCGTGGTGTCCCGCTTCGACGTACCTGCCGACCAGGCCGAGTCGTTCCTCGGCCGGGCCCGCGCCGCAGTGGCCGCGATGGCCGCTCGGCCCGGTTACCGCTCCGGCCGGATCGGGCGCAGCCTGGACGACCCGACGCTGTGGACGGTGACCACCGCCTGGGAGGGCGTCGGCGCCTACCGCCGGGCGCTGTCGGCGTACGACGTGAAGGTCGGGGCCGCGCCGCTGCTCGCGCTGGCCCGTGACGAGCCGAGTTCCTTCGAGACCCTGGTGTACGACGACGGGGTCGCGGTCGTCACCGCAGCGAGCGACCGGGCAGAGCCGGAACGGAAAGTCGCCGACCGGTAGCGCACGGTCGAGACCTACGGCAAGATAACCCCCCGGGGGTACGCCAACAGCGACGATTCGATTCACGGGGAGTGTGGCTCACATGCGCGCAGTCAGGCCCAGCCGGCGGGTTCTGCTCAGGACCCTGGTCGCGGCAACCACCGTCG
>JBBPYA010000319.1:0-33293 GCA_038200385.1 Mycobacteriales bacterium | reverse complement strand
TCCCAGGTCCGGTGCGCGATCAGGGTCCGGTACCGCAGCAGCTCGATCCGGGGATGGTCGGCGTCGTAGCCGCGCGGTCGGGTCTTGAGCCGGTCGCCGCCGATCTCCCACCCCGCCTGGCCCAGGGTGGCCATGATCCGCTCCAGCTGCGGTCCCTGCACGTCGTCCGCGACGGCTCGGCGCAATCGCTCCACCTGGTCAGATTCGGTCTGGTAGTAGCCACCGGCGACCATCAGGCCGGCGCTGCTGAACTGCACGTACCCGTGCTGGGTGCCGGCGGCGCAGGCGGTCTTGTACGGCGTCTTGTCCTTGCTGAACCGGACGTCGCGGTACGGCCGGTAGATCGTAGCGGCGCCGAACTCCGGCTCCAGCCCGGCCAGCATCGCCTGCATGGACCCTCGGACGTCCTCGTCGTAGACCTGCTTGTGCTCGACCCAGTACGTCTTGGAGTTGTCCGCTTCGAGGCCCTCGAAGAAGACCAGTGCGCTGTCGGGGAAACCGGTGAACTTCATGCGCCCTCCGTCGTCGCGTCGTCGGCCAGCGACGTGTGCAGACGGGCCTCCTGGATCGTGCCCGCACCGGTGTCCAATGTGCGCACCCAGCCGTCGCGGGCCCAGCCGGCGGACTCGTAGAACGCGGCCGAGACCGCGTCACCGTCGACCACCCATGTGGTCATGCCCCGCCAGCCGTCGGCGCGGGCCAGGTCGACGACCGCGGCCAGCAGCCGACTGGCGTGTCCGCGGCGGCCCCACCGCGGTTCCACGAGCAGGGTGCCGATCACCCCGGCCGCCGCCGACTCGGCGTCCGGTTCCACCGCGGCGAAGCCGACGAGCATCGGTCCCTCCACCGCGACGAGGACCCGGTGCCGCGCGGTGGGCGGCGTGCCGATCGCGTCCTCCCACTGGCTCCGGGCAACGTCATCGGTGACGGCCTCCAGTGCCGTCGGGGGCAGCAGCCCGGCGTACGCCGTCCGCCAGGTGCTGAGCTGGATCCGCACGATTTCACCCACGTCCGCCGGCCGCGCGGGACGCACACTCGCATCGGCCACGGCGCGAGCCTACGCACCCCACCGCGGCCCCGATCGCGCGCGTCAGGGGCTGCTCGGGCCCTGGCCCGGGGCGCTGCAGGCAACGCTAGGCTCGCCCGGCCGGGCCCTCACTCCGGACGTCGGGCACGGAAGGACGCAGATGGAACTGAGCGACGTGGACCTGCCCGAGGACGGGGTCCTGCTCTCTGCCGGGCAGATCGCCGACCGGGTCGAGGGGCTGGCCCGCGAGATCGAAGTCGCCTACGAGGGCCTGGAACTGCTCATCGTCGGCGTCCTCGGCGGTGCCGCCACGTTCACCGCAGACCTGACCCGGGCGATGCGCCGGCCGGTGGAGATCGACTGGATCGCGGCATCGTCCTACGGGTCGGGAACGAAGTCCTCCGGCGTACTGCGGATCACCAAGGACCTGGAGATCGAGACCCGCGGCCGTCATCTGCTCATCGTCGACGACATCCTCGACACCGGCCTGACCATGTCGCTGCTCACGTCCAAGCTGACCAGTCGCGGCGCCGCGAGCACCGAGGCCTGCGTGCTCCTGCGCAAACCCTACGTCCCGAGCCGGGCCATCGAGCCGAAGTTCGTCGGGTTCGACATCGGCGACACTTTCGCGGTGGGGTACGGCCTCGACCACGCCGGGAAGTACCGCAACCTGCGCTGCATCGCGTCCCTGGACGGTACGGCGACGAGGTAGCCGCCCCCCACCGCCCCGGCCGGCCGGGGCCTCAGCCGGTGACCCCTCCGGACAGCGCTCCGGCGTGCGTGAGCAGTTCCTGCACCGCCGTCGACATCGCCGCCTCGTCGAAGCGGGCGGCCGGACCCTGCAGGCCGAGAACCGCCACCAGGGCGCCCCTGGCGTCCAGGACTGGGGCCGCGACGGCATGCAGATCCTCCTCGCGTTCCCCCACCGCCTTCGCCCAGCCGGTGGCCCGGACTGCGTCCAGCTGGCGCTCGAGTGCCCGGCGGTCGGTGACCGTCCGCGCGGTGTAGGCGGTCAGCGCCCCGGCGGGCAGCCGGCCGCCGTGGGCGAGGTAGACCTTCCCGGTGGCCGTGGCGTGCGGGACGCTGGGGCGGCCGATCTCGGCGACGCTTCGCACCGAGGACTGGCTCTGCACGTAGTCCACCGTCATCGTGGTGTGCTCGCCTGGGATCGACAGCGTGGCGGTCTCCCCGGTCGCGCGGGCCAGCGCCGACAGGTGGGGTCGCGCCGCCTCGCGCAGGTCGACCCTGGCCAGTGCCGCGTTGCCGAGCTGGACCAGCCGCAACCCCAGCCGGTACCGCCCGCTGTCGGGGACCTTGCGGACGAAATCCGACCGCACCAGGGTGGCCAGGACCCGCGACACCGAGCTGGCATTGATCCCGGTCAGCCGGGACAGCTCGTTCGTGCCTAGGTCGCGGGGAGACTCGGCCAGCGCGGCGAGTACGGCCACCGCGCGCTCGACGGTGGCGATGATCCGCTCGCCGGAATCCAGTGCCGCCCCGGCGTCGGGCCCCGCGCGCGTCGCGCCGGCGGGTCCGGTTGTCGCCGGTGGAGTGACCATGTACGTTGCCCCTATCCGAACGGCGTTGCCGAGGAGGCAACAGTGTATGCACCCTGGAGCTGACATGCCGCACCCCCACTCGTCATGACCACGACCGCGAACGGCCTCCTGGATCGGCTGTCGGCCGGGTCGGTGATCTGCGCCGAGGGCTACCTGTTCGAGCTCGAGCGCCGCGGCTACCTGCAGGCCGGTTCGTTCGTGCCAGAGGTCGTCATGGAGCACCCGGAGCAGGTCACCGCCCTGCACGAGCAGTTCGTGCACGCCGGTTCGGACGTGGTCGAGGCGTTCACGTACTACCTGCACCGGGAGAAGTTGCGACTGATCGGCAAGGCCGACCAGCTGGAGACCATCAACCGGCAGGCGCTGGAGCTTGCCCGGCAGGTGGCCCGCAACACCGGGACCCTGCTGGCCGGGAACGTGTGCAACACCAACGTCTACGACCCGGCCGATCCGGCGACCCACCGGCTGGTCCGGGAGATGTTCGACGAGCAGGTCGGCTGGGCGGTGGACGCCGGCGTGGACTTCGTCGTGGGCGAGACGTTCCGGTTCGGCGCCGAGGCCCTGATCGCGCTCGAGGCGATCCGGGCCGCCGGTGTGCCCTCGGTCATGACCCTCGCCGTGGGCACCGATCCCCGGACCCGCGAGGAGTGGTCCCTGGCCGAGGCCTGCCGTCGGATGGCCGCGGCGGGTGCCGATGTCGTGGGCCTGAACTGCATCCGGGGGCCGCAGACCATGCTGCCGCTGCTGCCCGACATCCTCGCCGCGGTCGACGTGCCGGTGGCGGCGTTGCCCGTGCCGTACCGCACGCACGATGCCGAACCGACGTTCCAGTCGTTGCGCGATCCGGATTGCGAGCTGCTTCCCGACGGGCGGCCGTTCCCCGTCGCGCTGGATCCGTTCACCTGCAACCGCTACGAGGTCGTGGACTTCACCACCCGGGCGGCCGAACTCGGCGTGACCTATCTGGGCCTGTGCTGCGGCGCAGGACCGCACCACGTCCGGGCGATGGCCGAGGCCCTGGGTCGCACGCCGCCGGCCAGCCGGTACTCCGCGGACATGAGCAAGCACGCGTTCTTCGGCACCGAGGCGTCGCTGCGCCAGCACAACCAGGAGTACCGCGCGCAGCTCTGAGCCATCTAACGACTGCGTTGCAATGTGGGCACGGAGCATTGCGCAGGATGCAACGCTCTGCGACAGTGCCCGCGATGACGGTCGAGCGCTCGAGCAGCCTTCGCCGGGCCCTGAGCCTCCTGGAGGTTCTCGGATCCGACGAGATCGTCGCGGCGGGGGGTGTCCGGGTGAACGAGCTCGCGGAACTGGTCGGCAGGGACAAGAGCCAGGTCAGCCGCACCCTGACCACCCTGGCGCGTGCCGGGTACGTCGACCGGGACGCCCGGACCCGCAGCTACCGGTTGGGCTGGCAGGTCTTCGCCCTGGCGGCGCGGGCCGGGGACCAGCGGTTGATGGCCGCGGCCGGCCCCGTTCTGGTGCGGCTGGTCCGCGAGATCGGCGAGACCAGCCACCTGTCGGTGCTTCGCGGTACGTCGGTGCTCACGGTGCTGACTGAGTCCGGTTCCCGCTCGGTGCAGGCAGTCACCGGTGTGGGCGGGCTGCACCCGGCGTCCTGCACGTCCTCCGGGCGGGCCCTGCTGCTCGACCACGGACCCGCCGAGCTGACCGCGCTGTTCGGCTCGTCGGGACTGCAACCGCCGACCCGAAAGGCGCCGCAGGACGTGGCCGAACTGTCCGAGCGGATCGCGGCGGCCCGCGCGCTGGGCTACGTGCGCGTCGAGGAGGAGTCCGAGCCGGGGCTGGTCGCCGTTGCCGCACCGGTGCGCGGGGCCTCCGGTCGGATCGTCGCCGCGCTGAACATCTCCGCGCCGCGGTTCCGGTTCGGTCGCCGGCTGCGGGCGGCCGGGGTCGCCGTCGCCGCGGCGGCAGCGGAGATCAGCGCCGTCCTGGCCCACCCCTCGCCGGTTCAGGTCGGACCGGCGCTCGCCGAGGAGGCTCTTGGATGACAGCCGATACCGAGTCGGAGATCGGCTCATGAACCTGTGGGAGTTCATCCTCAACCGGTACGACGACCTGCTGGTCGCCGGCGTGGAACACATCTGGCTCGTCGGGGTCGCGGTCATCCTCTGCACCGTCATCGGGGTCGGGATCGGGGTCCTGACCTATCGGACCGACCGGCCCCGCGAGATCGCGCTAGCGGTAACGAGCACGTTCCTGACGATCCCCTCGTTCGCCCTGTTCATCCTGCTGATCCGCCCGCTGGGGATCGGCGCTCCGCCGGTGCTGGTGGCCCTGACGATGTACGGCCTGCTGCCGATCGTGCGCAACACCATCACCGGCCTGCGCGAGGTGGACCCGGCGATCGTCGAGTCCGCGCAGGGGATGGGGCTCAGCAAAACCCAGCGGCTGACCAAGATCGAGCTGCCGCTGGCCTGGCCGGTCATCATCACCGGCGTCCGGGTGGCCACCCTGATCCTGGTCGGCGTCGCGACGATCGGTGCGATCGTCAACGGCCCGGGCTACGGCGAATTCATCTTCAACGGCCTGAACAGGGTCGGATCGCCGGTCGCGGTGAACCTGGTGCTGTCCGGGATGCTCGGCGTCATCGTCGTGGCGATCCTGTTCGACAGCGTCTTCAACCTGCTCGGCAAGCTCACGACATCGAGGGGAATCCGATGACGAACCCTGCGCAGCCGGGCCGGATCATGATCCGGCTCGAGAACCTGTCCAAGCAGTACCCCAGCGAGTCCAAGCCCGCGGTGGAGGACCTCAGCCTGGAGGTGCCGGAGGGCGAGATCGTCATCCTGGTCGGCCCCTCGGGCTGCGGCAAGACGACGACGATGAAGATGATCAACCGGATCATCGAGCCAACATCCGGGCGGATCATCGTCGACGACAAGGACGTGACGCACGAGGACCCGGACCAGTTGCGTCGCCGGATCGGGTACGTCATCCAGCAGATCGGGCTGTTCCCGCACCAGACCATCGCCGAGAACATCGCCACCGTCCCCAAGCTGCTCGGCTGGGACGCCAAGCGGATCGAGGCCCGCGTCGACGAGCTCCTCGAGACCGTCAGCATGTCGCCGGCGACATACCGCAACCGCTATCCCAAGCAGCTCTCCGGTGGTCAGCGGCAACGGGTGGGCGTCGCGCGAGCCCTCAGTGGCGACCCTGCGGTCATGCTGATGGACGAGCCGTTCGGGGCCATCGACCCGATCACCCGGGACCGGCTGCAGAACGAGTTCCTGCGGCTGCAGGCTGAGGTGCGCAAGACGATCGTCTTCGTCACCCATGACATCGACGAAGCGATCAAGATGGGCGACCGGATCGCGATCCTGCAGGAGGGTTCCCGGATCGCGCAGTACGACACCCCCGAGCAGATCCTGACCGCGCCGGCCAGCGACTTCGTGGCCGACTTCATCGGGTCCGGGGCGTCCCTGAAGCGACTCAACCTCAGCCGGGTCCGCGACATCGAGCTGACCCAGTGGCCGACGGTCGACCGGAACGCCGGCAGCGCCGCGGTCGTGGACGCGCTGCGGGCCTCGGACAAGGGCGCGGTGCTCGTGCTGGACGAGCAGCACCGGCCGTGCCGGTGGGTCAGTGCCGGTGACGCCGAGCGGGCCGACGGCCGCGGCCTGGACCAGGTCGGGCTGCCGCCGGAGGCCGTCGTTCAGCCGGAGGCGACCCTGAACGACGCCCTGAACGAGCTGATCACCGCCAACTACAGCGTGGCGATCGTCGTCGACTCGACCGGTGCCTACCAGGGCATCGTCGACATCGACCAGATCAACGAGGCGATCCGCGGGATGCGGACGACGGCCCGGGCCAAGGCGCGCGCCGAACTCGGCGACGCGGACGGCGCGGACTCGTTGACAAAGGGCGCGGCGACGTGAGCAGCGGGGTGGACGTCTCGGCCGGCGGCGGGTTGGCGGCGGCCGCGGGCGTCGTACCGGTGAGTCGACACCGGCGGAGCCTGGCCGGCTACCTCGGCATGCCCGTGTTCCTTGCGCTGGTGCTGGTTGCGCTCTACCTCTACGTCCGCTCACAGGAGCTGGACTCCATCGAGGTCCGCTCACTCAACGGTAGCTTCCTGCTCGCGCGCACCTGGGAGCACATCCAGCTGACGGTGATCTCGACGATCTTCGTCATCGCCATCGCGATCCCGCTCGGGGTCCTGTTCACTCGGCCGTTCAGCCGCAGCTTCCGACCTGGCCTGCTCGCCGTGGTCAACATCGGGCAGGCCCTCCCGACGATCGGCGTCCTGGCGCTGCTGGCGGTGGCGTTCCTGTTCATCGGGACCTGGGCGGCGATCGTCGGGCTGGTGGCCTACACCGTGCTGCCCGTCCTGCGCAACACGATGGTGGGCCTGCAGCAGGTCGACGAGAACATCCTCGAGGCCGGCCGCGGGATGGGGATCTCCAAGTTCCAGGTACTTCGGCGGATCGAGCTGCCCTTGGCTGTCCCGATCATCCTGGCCGGTGTCCGGACGGCGCTGGTCATCAACGTCGGGACCGCGACGCTGGCCGCGTACATCAACGCCGGTGGACTCGGACGGGTCATCGTCGCCGGGCTGTCCACGAACCGACTCACGGTGCAGATCGTCGGCGCCGTGCTCACCGCGGTACTCGCGTTGCTCGTCGACTACATCGCGGGTATCGCCGAAGACGTGTTGCGCCCCAAGGGCTTGTGAGCACACGAACGACTTCGCAGGTCGCCCGACAACCGGTCGAGGCCGACGAGACAGGAAGAAGGGCACGCAATGACACGATCGACTGGCCGGGGTAAGACGGTCGCGGCGCTGGGCGCGGCGGTGGCGATGCTGCTCACCGCCTGCGGCGGTTCCAGCGGCAGCACTGGGAGCAGCGGTGGCGGGTCGGGGGAGAGCACGGACGCGCTGTCCGGCGCCAACCTCACCGTCGGCTCGAAGGAGTTCACCGAGTCCGACATCCTGAAGTACATCACCATCGCGGCGCTGACCAATGCCGGAGCGCAGGCCAAGGAGGTGTCCCTCAGCGGCAGTGCCACGGTTCGCGAGGCGCTGCTGAGCAAGGACCTGGACATGTACTGGGACTACACCGGCACCGGGTGGGTCAACATCCTGGGCAACACGACGACGGACGTCCCGTCCGACCTCTACCAGGCGGTCTCGGATGCCGACAAGGCGAACGGGGTCGCCTGGCTGAAGCCGGCTCCGCTGAACGACACCTACCGGATCGCGGTCAACAGCGACTTCGCGTCGCAGAACAACCTGGCCACGATGAGCGACGCGGCGGCCTACATCCAGGCCAACCCCGACCAGGGCACGCTGTGCGCAGCGAGTGAGTTCATCAACCGCGACGACGGGCTGCCCGGCCTGGAGAAGGCATACGGCTTCAAGTTCTCCAACGTCAACGAGTTGGACCTGTCGCTGGTGTACACACAGGTCGGCAGCGGCTGCAACTTCGGCGAGGTGTTCTCCACCGACGGCCGGATCATCGCCAACAAGCTCACGGCGCTCGAGGACGACAAGAACTTCTTCGTCGAGTACAAGGCCGCGCTGACGATGCGGCAGGAGACCCTGGACATGTACCCGGCCATCGCTGACATCATGGCGCCGATCAGCGAGGCGCTCACCGACAAGGTGATCACCGAGCTGAACGCCAAGGTCGACGTCGACGGTGAGACCGCCGAGGACGTCGCCAACCAGTGGATGCAGGACATGGGCTTCGTCGGCTGAAACCGGCCGTAGCAACGACTGCGGAGCGGGGCCGGCCCAGTGCCGGCCCCGCCTCGTTGGTGTAGTGGGACCATCCGGGGGGTAGCACGTTGGTGGGTAGGACGTCGAGGACCGGGAAGGATGCGATGCGCGTTGCCGTAGCCCAGGTGGACTGCACGCTCGGCGATATCGACGCCAACGTGGAGCGGGCCATCAAGTCGGTCGCCGCCGCCCGGGCGGAGAACGTCGACCTGCTGATTTTCCCTGAGCTGAGCCTGTCGGGCTATTCCGTGGGCGAGGTCGAGGAGGACCTCAGCATCCGGGCCTCCGATCCCCGGCTCCGCCGATTGGCCGCCGAGGCCGGCCCGATGGGCCTGCTGGTCGGGTTCTGCGAGGACGGCGCCGGCGTGCACACCTACAACAGTGCGGCGTACTTCCAGGACGGCGTCCTGATACACGTCCACCGCAAGCTCTACCTGCCGACCTACGACATCTTCGAGGAGCGCAAGCACTTCAGTCCCGGCCAGCAGTTGCGTGCCTTCGACACCAGCCAGGACCGGTGCGCGATCCTGACCTGCAACGACGCCTGGCAGCCGATGCTGGCCTTCCTCGCCGTGCAGGACGGGGCCCGCCTGCTGCTGATGCCCACCAGCAGCGCGCAGAGCCGGTTCCCGCAGCGCTACGACTCGCCGACGTACTGGCGGGACATCACGACCTTCTACGGCCGGATGTTCCAGGTGTACGTCGTGTTCGCCAACCGGGTCGGCCGGGAGGGGGAGCTGGCGTTCTGGGGAGGCTCGCACGTCGTCGACCCCTGGGGGACGGTCGTGGCCGAAGCGGCGGTGGACCGCCCCGACCTGCTCGTCGTCGACCTGGACCTGGCCAGCGTCCGCCGGCGCCGCCGAGAGGTCCCGCTGGTCCGGGAGGCCAGGCTCGGCATGGTGCTGCGCGAGGTGCAGCGGCTGGTCGAGGAGGGTGGGGACCTCTAACCCGACGTCGACTCGTCGACGACCTCGCGGCGCTCGCGCCGCCGACGCCGGACCTCCAGGACCACGACGACGACCCCGACGATGAGGACCACCGGCAGCGGACCGATCCGCAGGTACTGCTCCACGGTGGGCAGGGATGCGGCGAAGGCGTACCCGAGCGCCACGCAGCCGGCGCCCCACAGCAGACCGCCCACGGCGTTCCACGGCAGGAACGTGCGCAGGTACGGCATCCGCGCCATCCCGGCCATGCTCGGGACCAGCGCCCGCAGCAGCGCGGTGGCCCGCCCGATCAGGACGGCCTTGCCGCCGTGCCGGAGCAGGAAGGCGTCCGCGGCCTGCCAGCGTGGCTCGCCGACCCAGCGCCCGAGCCGGGATCGGCGCAACGCCGGGCCGAAATGCCGCCCGAACTCGTACCCCACGGAGTCGCCGGCAATGGCGCAGACGACCGCGACCGCCACCATGATGCGGATGTCCAGAAAGCCTTCGTGGGCCAGGAAGCCGCCGACCAGCAGCGCGGTTTCCCCGGGCAGCACCATCCCGAGCAGGAACGCCGCCTCGGCGAACGCGAGGCCGCCGAGTACGGCGTAGAGCCACCATCCGCCGTTCACGCCGAGGCTCTGCAGGAACTGCGTCACAACGGCCAGTGTGCCGTGCGGCCCCCGACCAGGGCGCCGACCACGGGTTGTCGGTGCCCGATGGCAACATCGCCGGCGTGAGTCCTCCCGTCCCGACCGAGCGGATCTCCGCGGCGTCGGCCCGCCGGATCGCGTTGGCCGCGCAAGGGTTTCTGGATCCACCGCCGGGCGGCGCGGTTGATGTCCGGCACTTGCGGCGGGTCCTCGACCGGATCGGGTTGTTGCAGATCGACTCGGTCAACGTGCTGTCCCGCTCGCACTACCTGCCGGTCTTCTCCCGGCTCGGCCCCTATCCACGGGCGGACCTCGACGGCCTGGCCTACCGGCGGCGCGAGCTGTTCGAGTACTGGGCGCACGAGGCCTCCTTCGTCCCGATCCGGCTGCACCCGCACCTGCGCTGGCGGATGGCCCGGTCGGCGGAGGAGGCCTGGGGTTCGATGCGCCGGTTGGCCCGGGACAGGCCGGGCTTCGTGGACGACGTCCTCGCCCGGGTGCGCGAGACAGGGCCGCTCAGTGCTGCTGCGGTAGCCGTGGACCGGCCGCCGCGGGCCGGGTCGATGTGGGAGTGGCACGACGGGAAGGTCGCGATGGAGTGGCTCTTCTTCACCGGAGCGCTCAGCGCGTCGACCCGAACCGCCGGTTTCGAGCGCCGGTACGACCTCACCGAGCGGGTCGTCCCGGCGGCCGTCCTGGCCCTGCCGACCCCGAGCCTGGCCGACGGCCAGCGCGAGCTGGTGCGGGTGGCCGCACGCGCCCAGGGAGTCGCGACCGAGAAGGACCTACGGGACTACTTCCGGCTCCGTCCGGCCGAATCGCAGGCCCGGGTGGCCGAGCTCGTCGAGGCCGGCGAGCTGCTCCCGGTCGCCGTGCAGGGCTGGCGACACCCGGCCTACCTACACCCGGGTGCCCGCCGCCCCCGCCGGGTCCGGGCCCGCGCGCTGCTCAGCCCGTTCGACTCGCTGATCTGGGAGCGCGCGCGCACCGAGCGTCTGTTCGACTTCCGGTTCCGGTTGGAGATCTACACCCCGGCCGCCAAGCGGGTGCACGGGTACTACGTGCTGCCGTTCCTGCTCGGTGACCGGCTGGTGGGGCGGGTCGATCTCAAGGCCGACCGGCGGGCGGGGATCCTTCGGGTACCGGGCGCCTACGCCGAGCCCGGCGTGGACCACGCCGAGGTCGCCGTCGCCCTGGCCGCCGAGCTGCGGTCCATGGCCGGCTGGCTCGGGATGGCGGAGGTCTCGGTGGGAGAGCGGGGCGATCTCCCTCCGGCGTTGCGGGCGGTGCTGGGCGGGTCGTGACGCCGACGCCCGGGCCGGCCGCGCATCACCCGAGCAGCGACTCGGCGGTGCGGGCCCGGTCCAGGGCGCGGGTGGCCTGCCGGTTGCGCCGGCGGGCGGTCCGCACGCGCCGGGCCCTGGCCGCGGCCTGGGCGTCGTGGTGCAGGTCGCGCTGATGGGCCTGCACGAGGTACGTGTCGAAATCGATCATGAGAGTGTCCTCCTGGTGTGGGGCGGCCCTCAGGCCACCGGATGCGTGCTGGGCGCGAGGCTGATGTCCCCGCTCATCGTGCGGATGCTGATGGACAGCACCTCGGCATCGTCGGACGGTGCGTCCTGCCGTGTCTCCAGGTCCGACCGGGTGTGACCGGACAGCGTGGACAGGTCCAGCCACACCAACGTGCCGCGGCGTACGCCGACCCGGACGTCACCGGACATCGTCGTGACGTGCACGGCGCCGCGCTCGGCTTGTCTGATCTGGACGTCTCCGGAGGCGGTGCGGACCTGCACCTCACCGGCGCAGTCCCCGACCGACACGTCGCCGGAGGCCGACGTGGCCCGGCAGCTGCCCCCGACGCTGTGCGCGCGGACGTCACCGGAGGCGGTCTTGCACTCCACGCTGCCGGTCACCGTGCCGAAGCTGATGTCCCCGCTCGCGCTGGCTGCGTTCGTGTCCCCGTCGACCCGGTCCGCCGTGACATCGCCGCTGGCGGTGCTCACCTCGAGGTCGCCGACGGGCCCACGGCAGGTCAGATCGGCCGACGCCGTCCGGGCGCTGACCCGCGAGCCCACCGGCAGCCGGACGGTGATCGCCAGCCGACCGGCCGAGCCGAATCGACGTTCGGGCGCCTCGATGTCCAGGTGCCGGCCGTCGCCGGACAGCTCGACGCGGGTGCCATCGGCGCCGTCCCGGCCGGAGCCGCCCCGCGGCAGGATCTCCACGGTCGTCTCGGCGGTCTCCTCGGCGGTGATGAGGACCTGACCGGCGGGATTGCGTACCCGCAGGCTCAGCGGTTCGGGGGTCTGGAACGTGTGGATCCGGGCAGGCACGGAAACTCCTCTGGTGTGGGGCGTCGGGTACGCCCGCTGCGGGTGGGCCTTGCGAGGTGGCCGGTGGTGTTCAACTGCGGGCGACGCCGGTGAACCGGCGGCCGATCGGTCCCGGTCCCTGGTCGCGCTGGCGGCCGCCCGGTTGGACCGCACCGGCCACGGCGCGGACCAGCCAGGCGTTCAGTGACACGCCCTCCTGGGCGGCGGCGCGCTCGGCGCGGACCTTCAGCCCCTCCGGCAGGCGCAGCGAGATGCGGGCGGTCCCGCCGTCGTCGGTGTCCTCTTCTCCGGGTCCGGACGGGCCCGGCTCCGGCGGTGGGAGAGGGGATTGGGCGGCGGTCACGACGACCTGCGGGTCCCGGCCGTGCATCCGGATCTCCACCGATCCGGCACCCCAGATCGTCGTCACCTCGTCGGCCATCGCCGTCATGGCGTCCACGAGGCAGAGCCGGGCCGACGGGTCGAGGGCCCCGGCGAGCAGTCGGGCGGTCTCCCGGGTCCGGTCGTCGCCGGCCGCGGCGGCTGCCTGCAGGTCATGTCGCAGTGCCTCGATATAGCCCGTCAACTCCATGACGTCACTATGACATCAACCATGGCGCCACACAAGCCCTATCCGATGTCGATTCGGGGCATCGTGACGTCGCCCCTGGCGCCAGAGGCGTCGCGTGTCCGCTCCCCCCGGGCCGGAGCCGGTCGGTACAGTCGCTGCACCGCCGCGCCCCGGTGGCGGCAGCAACGCTTCGACGGAGTTCGCCGTGGACATCGCCGCACCGCACTGGCCGCCCTTCCGGGTGCAGGTCATCGCCCAGACCCAGTTCAGCCCACCGGCGGACGTGCCGTGGGACACCGATGCCGACGGCGGGCAGGCGCTGGCCGAGTTCGCCGGGCGGGCCTGCTATCAGTCCTGGACCAAGCCCAACCCGGCGACGGCGAGCAACGCCGGCTACCTCCGGCACATCCTCGACGTCGGCCACCTGTCGGTGCTCGAGCACGGCACCGTGACGATGTACCTCACCGGGGTGTCCCGCTCGCTGACCCACGAGCTGATCCGGCACCGGCACTTCTCGTTCAGCCAGCTGTCCCAGCGCTACGTCCCCGAGCGGGACGCGGCCATGGTCGAGCCGGCCGTGATCGCCGACGACCCGGAGCTGCACGAGAAGTTCGTCGCCGCGGCCCGCTCGGCCCAGGTCGCCTACACCGAGTTGCTCGAGGGCCTGGAGAAGCGCTTCGCCGACGTGGAGAACGCCACCCTGCGCCGTAAGCAGGCCCGGCAGGCGGCGCGGTCGGTGCTGCCGAATGCGACCGAGACCCGCATCGTGGTGACCGGGAACTACCGGGCCTGGCGGCACTTCGTCGCGATGCGGGCCACCGAACACGCCGACGTGGAGATCCGCGACTGTGCGGTGGCCTGCCTGCGCGAGCTGCAGCGGGTGGCGGCCAACGTCTTCGCCGACTTCGAGATCAGCGCCCTGCCCGACGGCACCGAGGTGGCCTCCAGCCCGCTCGTCGCGGAGGGCTGAGCGCGGGGCGGGCGGCCGGCACCGGCGCTCGCCGGCACACTGCCCGCCCGGCTGGACGCGGCCCGAGTGGTTGGCTATATGCTCTGCGCGCCCCACCCCGCTCCGGACCCCCGACTGGCGCGGTGTGGGGCCTCTGCATTCTGGAGGCGCTGCATTTGTGGGCGCTGCGTTTCCGAACCGCTCGCGGCGCGGTGCATGACCGTGACTGCCCGCCCGGCCGGTATCGTGGCCCCATGGAAGGCAGCACCGGCGGCAACGATCCTGACCGGCCCTTCGGGCGGGTCCTCACCGCGATGGTCACGCCGTTCACCGCGGCCGGGGAACTCGACGTCGAGGGTGCGCAACGGCTGGCCACCCACCTCGTCGACCGCGGCGGCTGCGACGGGCTGGTGCTGTCCGGAACGACGGGGGAGTCACCGACCACGACCGATGAGGAGAAGCGGCGGCTGCTGGCCGCCGTGCTCGAGGCCGTCGGCGACCGCGCCACCGTTCTCGCCGGGGTAGGCACGAACGACACCGCCCACACCGTGCACCTTGCGCAGGCCGCCGAGCGAGCCGGCGCGCACGGTCTGCTGGTCGTCACGCCGTACTACAACCGGCCGCCGCAGGAGGGGCTGCTGCGGCACTTCCGCACCGTCGCGGACGCCACCGACCTGGCCTGCATGCTCTACGACATCCCGGCGCGTACCGGGGTGGCGTTGGCGGTGGACACCCTGGTCCGGCTCGCCGAGCACCCCCGGATCGTCGCGGTCAAGGACGCCAAGGGCGACCTCGGCCAGCTGTCCTGGACGCTGGCCCGCACCGACCTGGCGTACTACTCCGGCGAGGACATGCTCAACCTGCCGATGCTCTCGGTCGGGGCGGTGGGCTTCGTCAGCGTCGTCGGCCACGTCGTGGGTGCCCAGTTGCGAGAGCTGCTCGACGCCCACGAGAAGGGTGACGTCGCCCACGCGGCGTCGGTGCACCGGGCGTTGCTCCCGGTCTACGCCGGTCTGTTCCGGACCCAGGGCGTCATCCTGGCCAAGGCCGCGCTGGCCCTGCTGGGGTTGCCGGGCGGCCCGGTCCGCGCACCCCTGGTCGACGCAACGGAGGAGCAGGTCGCAACCTTGCGCGAGGACCTGCGCGCCGCCGGGGTCTCGACGTGACCGGCGCGCCGCGATCTGGCCGATGACCGAGTTCGGCCTGCCGCCAGAGCTGCCGAAGGGCGGCCTGCGAGTGGTGGCCCTTGGCGGGATCGGCGAGATCGGCCGCAACATGACCGTCTTCGAGTACGCCGGCGCGCTGCTGCTCGTCGACTGCGGAGTGCTGTTCCCCGAGGACGACCAGCCCGGGATCGACCTGATCCTGCCCGACTTCAGCCACATCGAGGACCGCCTCGACGAGGTGGTCGCGCTGGTGCTCACCCACGGCCACGAGGACCACATCGGCGCCGTCCCGTACCTGCTCCGGCTGCGCGCCGACCTGCCCGTGGTCGGGTCCCGGTTCACCGTGGCGCTGCTGGAGGCCAAGCTGCGCGAGCACCGGATCGAGCCGGTCAGCCAGGTGGTCGCCGAGGGCGACGTAGTCCAGCTCGGCCCGTTCGGCTGCGAGTTCTTCGCCGTCAACCACTCGATCCCCGACGCGCTCGCCGTGGCGATCCGCACCGGTGCCGGGCTGGTGCTGCACACCGGCGACTTCAAGATGGACCAGTTGCCGCTGGACGGGCGGCTCACCGACCTCGGCGGCTTCGCCCGGCTCGGGGCCGAGGGCATCGACCTGCTGCTCACCGATTCCACGAACGCCGAGATCCCCGGCTTCGTCACCGCCGAACGCGAGATCGGACCGGTCCTCGACGAGGTGTTCCGGGCCGCCACCCAGCGGGTGATCGTGTCCTGCTTCGCCTCCCACGTGCACCGGGTCCAGCAGGCCCTGGACGTGGCCGCGCGGCACGGGCGCAAGGCCGTCTTCGTGGGCCGGTCGATGGTGCGCAACATGGGGGTGGCCAGTGAACTCGGGCTGCTGCGGATCCCCCCCGGCCTGATGGTCGGGATGGACGAGGCCGTCGCGATGCCGGCCGGCCGGGTGGTGCTGATCAGCACCGGCTCCCAGGGCGAGCCGATGTCGGCGCTGTCCAGGATGGCCAAGGGCACCCACCACCAGATCCGGGTCGATCCCGCGGACGTGGTGATCCTCGCGTCGAGCCTGGTGCCCGGCAACGAGTCCGCGGTCTTCCGGGTCATCAACGCGCTGTCCCGGCTCGGCGCGACGGTGGTGCACGGCGGGATCGCGCCGGTGCACGTGTCGGGACACGCACCAGCCGGGGAGTTGCTCTACCTGCTCAACGCGACCCGGCCGAGCAATGTCATGCCGGTGCACGGCGAGTGGCGGCACCTGCGGGCCCACGGCCGCCTCGCGGAGGCCTCCGGCGTACCGGCCGAGCGGATCCTGCTGGCCGAGGACGGCGTCGTGGTGGACCTCGTGGACGGGCTGGCCCGGATCACCGGCCGGATCGAGTGCGGCCTAGTGTACGTCGACGGCGCGGTGGTCGGCGACGTGGGGGAGGAGTCCCTCCGCGATCGGCGGGTGCTCGGTGAGGAAGGGTTCCTCGCCATCACCGTGGTCGTGGAGCCCTCCACCCGGACCGTCGTCCGCGAACCGCACGTGCAGGCCCGGGGTTTCACCGACGACCCGGCCGCCTTCGCCGAGGTGCTGCCGCTGATCGAGAAGGAGCTGGCCCGCCAGCTCGAGGACGGCGTGACCGACACCCACCGGTTGGCCCAGGCGGTCCGGCGGGCCGCTGGCAAGTGGGTCGCGGACACGTTCCGGCGACGGCCGATGATCGTGTCGACGGTGCTCGAGGTCTGAGGGCCGCCGCCCCGCGTGCAGGGGTTGCAGCTCGGACACGCATGAGAGTGCTGTGGCTGATGTGGCTGGTGACCGGTTAGCCTGCAACGCATGACCAGGGCGGGCAGTACGTCGGCGCGGTCCACCGGCCGACCGCCGGCCCGCAACACCCCGACCCGCAGGGCCCCCGCACGCAAGGCCGCCCCCAGGACCGGGCCGACCCGCAAAGCCGGCGGCGGCGGCGGCAGCAGCAGCAGGGCCGGCAAGCCCGCGTCGCGGGCCGCCGGTCGGGCGCCGGGCAAGCCCGGCTCCGCGGGCACCCGGCGCCGATCGGGACGCTCGTCGCTGCTCGTGGTCGTCGCCCGCGCGCTGTGGCGGGCCGTGTCCGGGCTCTGGTTGCTGCTCGCGCGGGCCGTCGGGTCGGCGGTGCGCGCCGTCGGGCGCGGCGCCGCGAATGCCCGGGACGGGGCCCGGGACCTGGACCGCCAGCACCGCCGGGACGGGATCGGGCTGGCCCTGCTCGGGCTCGCGATCGTGGTCTCGGTGGCGGTCTGGGCCGGGGGCGCCGGACCGGTCGGTACGGCGGTGCGGGTGCTGTTCACCTGGGCGATCGGCGGCATGGTCGCGTTCCTGCCACCGGTACTCGTGCTCTGCGCGGTGTGGTTGCTGCGGACACCGGGGGACCAGGCGCCGCGCGGCCGGCTGGTGATCGGCTGGCTGTGCACCACGCTGGCCGTCCTCGGCGTGGCGCACATCGTCTCCGGGTCGCCGACCACGGTGGCGGGCCGCGCCGCGGCCGCCGGCGTGATCGGTGCGGTGGCGGCGGGCCCGTTCGAGAGCGGCGTCGGGGTCTACGTCGGGACCGCGTTGCTCGTGCTGATCGGGCTGTTCGGTCTGCTGGTCGTGACCGCCACCCCGGTACACCAGGTGCCGCAGCGGTTGGCCGGGCTCGGGCGTCGGCTGCTGCGCCGACCGGAGCCCGCCGCCGCGCCGGCGGCGCACCCGTCAGGTGACGCACCGGACGACGGCGGGGAGCGCGCCCTGGCGGCGCTTCGGTTGCGCCGACCGTCACGTCGGCGGCAGGCCAGCCGGGCCGAGGGCGATGCGGACGCCGCCGCCGCGCCGTCGGTCGATCCGGTCGGCGAGGCGCCGCCCGCGGCGCAGCGGCTTACCGGATCCATCGCCGCACAGCCGGCACCGGCGCCGGTCACCCTGCCCCAGCAACTCGCGCTGAGCGTCCCCGAGGGCAGCTACCGGCTGCCGCCGCCCACGATGCTGCGGCCGGGAACGCCGCACCGGCCGCGCAGCCGGGCCAACGACACCACGATCGAGGCGATCGGCAGCGTGCTCGACCAGTTCGAGGTGGACGCCGCCGTCACCGGGTTCACGCGGGGGCCGACGGTCACCCGCTACGAGGTCGAGTTGGGCCCGGCGGTCAAGGTCGAGAAGATCACGAACCTGACCCGCAATCTGGCCTACGCCGTGGCCAACGACAACATCCGGATCCTGGCGCCGATCCCCGGCAAGTCCGCGGTCGGCATCGAGGTGCCCAACACTGACCGGGAGCGGGTCAGCCTGGGCGACGTGCTGCGCTCGCCGGTCGCCACCGCAGACCACCACCCGCTGGTCGTCGGGCTCGGCAAGGACATCGAGGGCGGCTACATCTGCGCGAACCTCGCGAAGATGCCGCACCTGCTCGTCGCCGGCGCCACCGGGGCCGGCAAGTCGGTGTGTATCAACTCGCTGCTCGCCTCGCTGCTGCTGCGCGCCGTACCCGACCAGCTGCGGATGATCCTGATCGACCCGAAGATGGTGGAGTTGACGCCCTACGAAGGCATCCCGCACCTGATCACCCCGATCATCACCGACCCGAAGAAGGCCGCCACCGCCCTGGTCTGGCTGGTCGAGGAGATGGAGCAGCGCTACGCCGACATGCGCGCCTCCGGCGTCCGGCACATCGACGACTTCAACCGCAAGGTCGAACGCGGCCAGCTGAGCGCTCCACCGGGCAGCGAGCGGGTGTACACGCCGTACCCGTACATCCTCACCGTCGTCGACGAGCTGGCCGACCTGATGATGGTCGCGCCCCGTGACGTCGAGGACTGCATCGTCCGGATCACCCAGAAGGCGCGCGCGGCCGGCATCCACCTGGTGCTGGCCACCCAGCGCCCGAGCGTGGACGTCGTCACAGGGTTGATCAAGGCCAACGTCCCGAGCCGGCTGGCGTTCTCGACGTCCAGCCTGACCGACAGCCGGGTCATCCTGGATCAGCCCGGCGCGGAGAAGCTGATCGGCATGGGCGACGCGCTGTTCCTGCCGATCGGGGCGGCCAAGCCGGTCCGGGTCCAGGGTGCCTTCGTCAGCGACGCCGAGATCGAGGCGATCGTGGCGTTCTGCAAGGATCAGCAGGACCCGGAGTACCGCGAGGCGGTCCTCGAGGCAGGCAAGTCGACCAAGCGGGAGATCGACGAGGACATCGGGGGCGACCTGGACGAGCTGTGCCAGGCCGCCGAACTCGTGATCACCACCCAGTTCGGTTCGACGTCGATGCTGCAGCGCAAGCTGCGCGTCGGGTTCGCCAAGGCCGGCCGGCTGATGGACCTGATGGAAAGCCGCGGCATCGTCGGCCCGTCGGAGGGGTCCAAGGCACGCGACGTGCTGCTGAAGCCGGACGAGCTGGACGCCGTCCTGCTCTCGCTGCGCGGCAGCTGACGTCCGGCTCGCGGTCCCGCGCCGCCGGTAGGCTCCACGCGTGCCGCCGCCTGCTCTCCCGCGCCGTGTCGCGCTGCTCACCCTCGGGTGCGCGCGCAACGACGTGGACTCCGAGGAACTCGCCGGCCGGCTCACCGGGCAGGGCTGGACGCTGGTCGCGGACGGGGAGCCCGCCGACGCCGTCGTCGTGAACACCTGCGGGTTCGTCGACAGCGCCAAGAAGGACTCGATCGACACCGTGCTGGCCGCGGCGGACTCCGGAGCGAAGGTCGTCGCGGTCGGCTGCCTGGCCGAGCGGTACGGCGCCGAGCTGGCCGCCGAGCTGCCCGAGGCAGCCGCAGTGCTCGGCTTCGACCACTATCCCGACCTCGGCGCCCGGCTGGACGAGGTCGTGGCCGGGCACGCGGTCGGCTCGCACGTGCCGACCGACCGCCGGCGGCTGCTGCCCCTGTCACCGACCGCTCGGAGCAGCGCGGGCCTGAGCGTCCCGGGGCACGCCGCCGACGAACCGCCGGCCGACCTCCCCTCGGGTATCGCGCCCGCCAGCGGACCGCGGGTGCTACGACGGCGGCTGTCCGGCGGCCCGATGGCGCCGTTGAAGTTGGCCAGCGGCTGCGACCGGCGGTGCACGTTCTGTGCGATCCCCTCATTCCGGGGTGCCTTCGTGTCCCGCCGCCCGGCCGACGTCCTGGCCGAGGCGCGCTGGCTGGCCGGCGAGGGCGTCCGCGAGGTCGTCCTCGTCAGCGAGAACTCCACGTCCTACGGCAAGGATCTCGGTGACCTGCGGTTGCTCGAGACGCTGCTGCCGGAGCTGGCGGCGGTCCCCGGGATCGAGCGGGTGCGGGTGTCCTACCTGCAGCCGGCCGAGCTCCGCCCCGGCCTCATCGCGGCCATCGGCTCGACGCCCGGGGTGGCGCCGTACTTCGACCTGTCCTTCCAGCACGCCGCCGAGCCGGTGCTGCGACGGATGCGCCGCTTCGGCTCCCGGGCGCGGTTCGTCGGACTCCTGGACCGGATCCGGGCCGTGGCGCCGGAGGCGGGCGCCCGCTCCAACGTCATCGTCGGGTTCCCCGGGGAGACCGAGGCCGACCTCGGCGAACTGGAGCAGTTCCTGATCGAGGCCGGGCTGGACGCGGTCGGGGTGTTCGGCTACTCCGACGAGGACGGCACCGAGGCCGCCACGCTGCAGGGCAAGCTGCGACCGGAGGAGATCCGGGACCGGGTGGAGCGGGTCAGCGCCCTGGCCGAGAGCCTCACCGCGCAGCGTGCCGAGGACCGTATCGGCTCCCTGGTCGAGGTCCTGGTCGAGGACGTCGCCCCGGACGGGCAGGCCGAGGGACGCGCGGCACACCAGGCGCCCGAGGTGGACGGGACGACCACGCTGCCGGCCGGTCACGGCGCCCGGGTGGGCGAGTTCGTCCGGGCCCGGGTCACCGGCAGCGAGGGCGTCGACCTGCTGGCCGCGCCGGTAGCGGTGGCCGCAGCGGCGTCGCGCGGCGGCACCGATCGTGGGACGGTGCCGGGGTGAGCAACGTCGTACCGGACCCCGCTGCGACTCCGCAGCAGACCGTCCGGCTGCTCAACGCCGCCAACGCCCTGACCATGCTGCGGCTCGCGCTCGTCCCGCTGTTCGCGGCGACCCTGTTCTACGCCGACGGGACCGACGAGCGGACCCGCTGGCTGGCCTGTGTGATCTTCACGGTCGCGTCGGTCACCGACCGTTTCGACGGGGAGATCGCCCGCCGCCGGGGACTGGTCACGAACTTCGGCAAGCTGGCCGACCCGATCGCGGACAAGGCGCTGACCGGGACCGCACTGGTCGGGCTGTCCATCCTGGCCGAGCTGCCGTGGTGGGTGACGGTGATCATGCTCGGGCGTGAGCTCGGCGTCACCCTGCTCCGGTTCTGGGTGATCCGGCACGGCGTGATCCCGGCCAGCCGCGGCGGGAAGCTGAAGACGCTGGTGCAGGCGGTGGCCATCGGGCTCTACGTGCTGCCGCTCAGCGGG
This sequence comes from Mycobacteriales bacterium, assembly GCA_038200385.1. GTDB lineage: Bacteria > Actinomycetota > Actinomycetes > Mycobacteriales > Geodermatophilaceae > JBBPYA01. Next base: position 11,987 of record JBBPYA010000319.1, on the reverse strand, counting down.
TTCCTCGCCTCGGCCCGCTGGTGGGTGATGGCCGCGGGGTTCGTGCTGACCGTCGTGACCGGCCTGGACTACATCGCCCGGGCCGTCACGTTGCGCCAGACCAGCGACCGGGCTCGGCGCAAGCGGTTGGCCCGGGAGCGCCGCGGCCGGGTCTCGCCGGACTGAGCCGGGTCCGCCCCGTCGGCTCGCGGCCGCGGAATCCTGGTGGCCGGACGAGGGTTGTTCGTTACGCCGTCGGCGGACAGTGCAGCGAGGGCGGCTGCCCGTCGGTTGCCGGGGGTAGCGTGTGGAGATCGGGGTCGACAGCGGAAGGGGGCAGGGGATGCCACTGCTGCGGCAGGTGCTCGGAGAGACCCTGCGCTCGCGCCGGCTCGGCCAGGAGCGCACGCTGCGGGAGGTCTCCGGGCAGGCGCGGGTCAGCCTGGGCTACCTGTCCGAGGTCGAGCGCGGTCAGAAGGAGGCATCCTCCGAGCTGCTGTCCTCGATCTGCTCTGCGCTCGGGGTCGAGCTGGCCGAGATCCTCGACGAGGTCAGCCTGATGCTGCGGCTGGCCGATCTGACCGACGTCGCCGTCGCCGACGGGAGCCCGGACGGGCCGGGCACCGGCGGCCAGCACTCCGCATCCCTGGTGTCCGCGGCCGCCTGACCCACCTCGCGTAGCCGGTCGCCAGGGCGGGGGCCGACCTGAGACGATGGGTGGGAGACCGGCGCGGACCGTGCCGGCGTTGAGGAGGACACGGGCAGATGGCCAACCCATTCGTCAAGTTCTGGAAGTACGTGATGGCTTCCTTCTCCAATCAGATCGACGAGCGGGCAGATCCCAAGGTCCAGATCCAGCAGGCCATCGAGGACGCCCAGCGCCAGCACCAGGCCCTGTCGCAGCAGGCCGCGCAGGTGATCGGAAACCAGCGCCAGCTGGAGATGAAGCTCAACCGCCAGCTCGGTGACGTGGAGAAACTGCAGGCCTCCACCCGGCAGGCGCTCTCACTGGCCGACCAGGCCCGGGCCGGCGGGGACGAGACCAAGGCCAGCGAGTACGAGAAGGCCGCGGAGTCCTTCGCCACCCAGCTCGTCGCCGCCGAGCAGGGCATGGCCGACATGAAGAACATGCACGACCAGGCGCTGCAGGCCGCCGACCAGGCCAAGAAGGCCGTCGAGCAGAACGCGATGATGCTGCAGCAGCGGCTGGCCGAGCGGACCAAGCTGCTCAGTCAACTGGAGCAGGCCAAGATGCAGGAGCAGGTCTCCTCCTCGCTCCGGCAGATCAGCAACATGGCCGCCCCGGGCAACACGCCGTCCCTGGCGGAGGTCCGGGACAAGATCGAGCGCCGCTACGCCAACGCGCTAGGGCAGGCTGAGCTGGTGGAGAACTCCGTCGAGGGCCGGATGGCCGAGGTCCAGCGCTCCAGCCTCGACGTGGCCGGCCGGAGCCGGATGGACGAGATCCGCGCCAGCATGAACGCCGGCAGCGCCGGGCCCGGTGCCCTCGGCAGCAGCGCCGGTGCCCCGGCGCTGGACAAGGCGCCGCCGAGGGTCAACCCGACCGCCACCGGCGTGGCGCAACCGGCCACCGCCCCCACCGATGCCGAACGCGGCTGAGCGCGCCCGCTGGGTGAGCTGGGGTCCGCGGCTGTTCGACCCCAGCGTGCGGGCCGCCCGCAGGCGTCGGCGGGCCCGGCGATCCCTCGGCATCCGTGGGCTGGCGACGATCGCGCTGGCCTACGTCGCCACCAGAGTCGGGATCCACCCCGGGCTGGAGATCGGCGAGGTGTTCTGGGGTGCCGCCAGTGCCGTCGTCGGCGCCGGCACCGTCGGTGCCGGCCGCACGGTGTGGCGACTGGAGCGGGCGCCCCGCCCGGTGCACGTCCCCCCCGCGCCGCCGCCTCCGCCGCGGAGTTCGGCGGCCTCGGCTCCGCTGTCGCGGCTGACCGCGCGGGAGGCGGCGCTCGGCGACCTGCTGGGGGTGCTCGGTCCGGTCTCGGGTGACACCTGGACCGACGCGTCCGCAGCGGCCGCGGCGCTACGCCGTCTCGGCGGCCAGCTGGTCGTGCTGGAGAAGGCCCGCGTCGGAGTCCCCGCCGACGCCCGACCCGGCCTGGACTCGGCGATCTCCGCGCTGCTGCAGCGGATGCACGAGGGCGTGTCCGCCTACGACCGGCTGGTCTCGGCCGCGACCGAGGCCGTGGCCGCCGCCAGCGACGGGCGCGGTTCGGAGATCGCGGCCGTGCGCCGCCTGGAGGAGGCTGCCGACACCCTTGCCGGGCTGGCTCGCGGCCTGCGCGAGATCCCGGTCCCGCCCCGGTAGGCCCCGCTCAGCGCCCGGGCTGACAGTGCGGGCACCAGTACGCCGGGCGCTGGTAGGGCGCCGGACCCTGCTCGGCCTCGCTCACGCGCTGCCCGCAGCGCCGGCACGGCTGTCCGGCCCGCAGGTAGACCCAGTGTTCCTCGCCCCGGCGGCGGCTGCCCGTGGTGGACTGTTCGGGGGAGTCCCGGTTGCCCAGCAGCACGCGGTGCGCCAGACCGACCAGCGCCGGCAGGTCCGCCACGGCGCCGACCGTGGCCCAGGGGTTGATCCCGCGGACGAACAGCAGCTCGGCCTTGTACATGTTGCCGATCCCGGCCAGGTTGTGCTGGTCCAGCAGGGCCTGCCCGATCTCCTGCTCGGGGGCCGCCAGCAGCCGGCGTACCGCCTCCTCGGCATCCCAGTCCGGTCCGAGCAGGTCCGGTCCCAGGTGCCCGACCAGCTCGTCCTCCGCCTCGGTCCGGACCAGCCGCAGGTCGTGCACGCGGTGCCCGACGCAGTCCCACTCGGTGTTGCCGAGCACCGCGCGCACGGCGTACGCCGGACCCCCGGACCAGCGCCCGCCGGAGCGCACGATCCGCCAGCTGCCGTCCATCCGCAGGTGTGTGCGCAGCGTCAGCCCGGAGTCCAGCCGGGTCAGGATGTGCTTGCCGCGGGCGAGCACCTCCCGGACTGCGGTACCGCTCAGGTCCGTCGTCGCCAGCTGGGGTACCCGCAGTTCCGCACGGGTCAGCACCCGGCCGGCCAACGCCTGGTGCAGCCGGTGTGCGGTCAGCCAGACGGTGTCGCCTTCGGGCACCGGACCATCCTCCCGCTCAGTCGTCGGGGCATACCCGCCGGATCGGCCGGTCGGACCGCGGGCTCAGGCCCGCATCCGCAGCCCGCGCGGGGTCGGTCGGAAGCCGGCCTCCTCGAGGGCCTCGGCCAGCGGGCCGGCCAGCAGGACGCTGCCGCCGTCGGCCTTGACCACCGACATCCGCCCGAGCCCACCGAGGCGGACGGCGTCGGCCAGACCGTGGGCGGCCGGCTCGAGCTCGGCCGCGGCCTGGCTCCACGACAGCAGCGTCTTGCCGCCGCGCTCGACGTACAGCACGAGTCGGCCGTCGACGAGGACGACCAGTGCGCCGGCCTTGCGTCCTGGACGGTGCCCGGTCGCGGCCGCGACGGCGCTGTCGGACCGGGCCGGCCGCTCCGGCCAGGGCAGCGCCGCGCCGTACACGTTCGCCGGGTCGGTGGCGGCGAGTACGACGGCCCGCGGCGGCGCCTGCTCGGAGTCCGCGGCGGTCCGGGCGTAGCCGCGTACCCGGTCCACCGCGCCGGGCGTGGCGAACTGCGCGGCGCCCAGGGACTCCACGAAGTACCCGCGGCGGGCCCGGCCGGAGTCCTCGAACGCGGCCAGCACCTTGTACACCGCCGCGAACCCACCGGGCACGTCCTCAGCGGCGACCGCCCCGCGGGTCAGCACGCCGTAGCGCTCCAACAGCGCCTCGGCGGCGGAGTGCAGCCGCCGCGTGGGGTCGGTCCCGCGCTGGGGGACCAGTGACCAGCGGCCGCCGAGACTCGGCGGACCGCTCCTGCTGGGCATCCGCAGCCGGCCGGTCCGCCCGTACCGCTGGCGGGGCGCCCCCGGTCGGCGGGTGTGGGTGGCCCGCCCGGCGGACAGCAGGGCCCGCAGCGGCGAGAGGGTGTCGTTGGTGAGGTGACCGTCCCAGACCAGCTCCCACAGCACCTGCGACAGCGCGTCGTCGTCGACGCTGCCGACGGCTTCGGCCAGCCCCCGGAAGAACAGCGCCTGACCGCCGGCCAGGGCGGCCAGCACGCGGCTCCCCACATCCGTGTCGCCGGGATCGGTGCCCAGCGGGAGGGGCAGCGCGAGGTCGGCCAGCTCGGCGGGGGCAAGCGCTACCCAGCCGTCCTGACCGGGCAACGCCCCGGCACCGCACCAGACCACCTCCCCGGCACTGGTCAGCTCGTCGAGCATCGCCGGGGTGTACCCCGACACCCGGGACGGCAGCACCAGCGTCTCCAGAGCCGAGGCGGGCAGCACTGCTCCGGCCAGCTGGTCCAGCACGGCCAGCACGGCATCCGGGCCACGGGCCCTGCCACCCACCCCCTGCCATACCGGGAGGAAGCGCGCCAGCGCCTCGGTCGGAACCGGCTCGACCTCTTTGCGCAACCGGGCCAGCGAGCGGCGCCGCAGCCGCCGCAGCACCTCCGCGTCACACCACTCCGCGCCGGTCCCCCCGGGACGGAACTCGCCGGTGACGGCCCGGCCCGACGCGGCCAGGCGCTGCAGGGCGGCCGTGACCACCGCGACGCCCAGGCCGAGGCGTTGCGCCGGTTCGGCGACGGCAAACGGACCGTGGGTGCGGGCGAACCGGCCGACCAGGTCTCCCAACGGGTCGGCCACCGGCTCGGTGAAGGCCTCGGGCACCCCGACCGGAAGCGCCACCCCGAGGGCGTCGCGCACCCGTCCGGCGTCCTCGACCGCGATCCACCGTCGTTCCCCGGCGATCCGCACCTGCAGCAGCCGCCGGGACCGCTCGAGTTCGGTGAGCCACTGCTCGGTCGCGCCGCGCTCCACCGCCTGCTCGGTGGACAGGTCCCCGAGCAGCCGGAACAGGTCGGCGGTGGTCTCCACGTCCTTGGCGCGCCGCTCCGGCGTACGGCGTTGCAGTTCCTCCTCGATCTCGGTCAACGCGGTGGGGTCCAGCAGTTCGCGCAGTTCGGCCCGCCCGAGCAGTTCGGCCAGGACCGCCGAGTCCAGGGCCAGCGCCTGCGCCCGGCGCTCGGCCAGCGGCGCGTCGCCCTCGTACAGAAAGGCACCGACATACCCGAACAGCAGCGACTGGGCGAACGGCGAGGCCTGCGCGGTCTCGACGTCGACCAGGCGCACCGCCCGGGACCGCACGTCGCGCATCAGGCCGACCAGACCCGGCACGTCGTACACGTCCTGCAGGCACTCGCGGATCGCCTCCAGCACGATCGGGAACGAGCCGTAGTCGCTGGCCACTCCCAGCAGCTGGGCGGCGCGCTGGCGCTGCTGCCACAGCGGCGTACGCCGTCGCGGGTCGCGTTTGGGCAGCAGCAGGGCCCGTGCCGCGCACTCCCGGAACCGGGCGGCGAACAGCGCCGAGCCGCCCACCTCCGCAGTCACCAGCGCCTCGACCTCGTCGGGGTCGAGTACCGCCAGCTCACCGCCGGGGGGCGCCGCGTCGGTGTCGGGCAGCCGGAGCACGATGCCGTCGTCGGAGTGCATGGACTGCACGTCGGTGCCGTACCGCTCGCGCAGCCGGGCCGCGAGCACCAGGGCCCAGGGCGCGTTGACCTGGGCGCCGAACGGGGAGTGCACGACCAGCCGCCAGTCGCCCAGCTCGTCGCGGAACCGCTCGACCAGGATCGTCCGGTCGTCGGGCAGGTGCCCGGTCGCCTGCCGTTGCTCACCGAGGTAGGCCAGCAGGTTGTCGACCCCCCACTCGTCGAGGCCGGCGGCGGCGGCCCGGGCCCGCGCCTGCTCGTCGGAGGCCGCGGAGAGCTCCCGCAGGAAGGCGCCGAGGGCGCGGCCCAGCTCAACCGGCCGGCCGGGCTGGTCGCCCTTCCAGAACGGCATCCGGCCCGGCTGGCCCGGCGCGGGGGAGACCACCACCCGGTCGTGGGTGATCTGCTCGACCCGCCACGACGACGAGCCGAGCAGGAACACGTCGCCGACGCGCGACTCGTACACCATCTCCTCGTCCAGTTCCCCCACCCGGCGGCCCGGCGTGCCGGCCTCGCCCACGAGGAACACGCCGAACAGCCCACGGTCGGGGATCGTGCCGCCGCTGGTCACCGCCAGCCGCTGGGCGCCCGGGCGGGCCGCCAGAACGTCGTCGTGCCGGTCCCAGGTCAGCCGTGGGCGCAGCTCGGCGAAGGCGTCGGAGGGGTAGCGCCCGGCGAGCATGTCCAGCACCGCATGCAGCGCCGAGTCCGGCAGCGCGGCGAACGGGGCCGCTCGCCGGACCAGCCCGGCAAGTTCCTCGACGGTCCAGTCCTCCAGGGCGACCATCGCCACGATGTGCTGGGCCAGGACGTCCAGCGGGTTGCGCAGATACCGCATCGACTCGATCTGGCCGGCCTGCATCCGCTCGGCGACGACGGCGCACTGCACCAGGTCGCCGCGGAACTTCGGGAACATCACGCCTCGGCTTACCGCGCCGACCTGGTGTCCGGCCCGGCCGATCCGCTGCAGGCCCGAGGCCACCGACGGCGGCGACTCCACCTGGATCACCAGGTCCACTGCACCCATGTCGATGCCGAGCTCCAGGCTGCTGGTCGCCACGACCGACGGCAGCCGGCCGGTCTTGAGCGCGTCCTCGACGATTGCCCGCTGCTCCCGTGACACCGAGCCGTGATGGGCCGCGGCCACCACGACCGGCGCGCCGGCACCGGTGCCGGACTGGCCGATCGCGGCGGCCGGGAACGTGCCTGCCGGGCCCGGATCGGCGGGGTCGGCGTCGGTCGGCGGCTCCGGTTGGGCCAGCTCGTTGAGCCGCGCGGTGAGCCGCTCGGCCAGCCGGCGGGAGTTCGCGAACACGATGGTCGAGCGGTGCGCCAGGATCAGTTCGAGCACCCGGCCTTCGACCGCCGGCCAGATCGACGTCCGCCGCTGGGCGCCGGCCGCCGCACCGGTCAGGTCCTCGCTGGGCTGCCCGAGCGCGCTGAGGTCCTCGACCGGGACGACGACCTGCAGCTCCACCTGCTTGGCCGAGGGCGGCGCCACGACAGTCACGGGTCGGCCGCCGCCGAGGAACGCGGCGACCTCGTCGACCGGGCGCACCGTCGCCGACAGCCCGATCCGCTGCGCCGGGCGCTCCAGCAGCCGGTCCAGCCGCTCCAGGGTGAGGGCGAGGTGCGCGCCCCGCTTGGTCCCGCAGACCGCGTGGACCTCGTCCACGATCACCGTCTGCACCCCGCGCAACGCCTCCCGGGCCGCGCTGGTCAGCAGCAGGAACAGCGACTCGGGCGTGGTGATGAGGATGTCCGCCGGGGTCCGGGCGAACAACCGCCGCTCCTCGGCGGGGGTGTCCCCGGAGCGCAGCGCGACCGTCACGTCCGGAGCCGGCGCCCCCAGCCGCGCCGCGGCCTGCCCGATGCCGGCCAGCGGGGCCCGCAGGTTGCGTTCGACGTCGACGGCCAGCGCCTTGAGCGGGCTGATGTACAGCACCCGGCAGCGGCGCAGCCGGTCCTCCGGCGGCGGTTGCCCGGCAATGGTGTCCAGCGACCACAGGAACGCCGCCAGCGTCTTGCCCGACCCGGTCGGCGCCACCACCAGGGCGTGCGCGCCGGCAGCGATCGCCTCCCACGCGCCGAGCTGGGCCGGCGTCGGTGCGTCGAACGCCGCGGCCAACCAGGCGCGGGTGGCCGGGGAGAAGCGCTGCAGTATCTGCTCGCCGGTCCGGGCCACCCCGTCATCTTGACCGAGCCCACCGACAGTCCGCGCCACGGACTCCTGCGACGGACTCCGACCCGGCCGCGGGCTGTCACACTCGGGGGATGGAGTCCACCGTGTACGAGGAGGAGCACGAGGCGTTCCGGGACCTCGTGCGAGCCTTCGTCGGCAAGCACGTCACCCCGTTCCACGAGCAGTGGGAACTCGACGGGATGGTCGACCGGGAGGTCTGGCTGGCGGGCGGCCGGGCCGGCCTGCTCGGTCTGGACCTGCCCGAGCGGTACGGCGGCGGCGGGGTCCGCGACTTCCGCTACAACGCCGTACTGAACGAGGAGATCGTGCGCGCCGGGGCGACCGGCGTCGGGTTCTTCCTGCACAACGACGTGGTGGCACCGTACTTCCGGGATCTCGCGAACGAGGAGCAGCAGGCCCGCTGGCTGCCCGGGTTCACCGCCGGGGAGCTGATCAGCGCGATCGCCATGACCGAGCCGGAAGCCGGCAGCGACCTGCAGGGCATCGCCACGTCGGCCGTGCGCGACGGCGACGAGTTCGTCGTCAACGGCTCCAAGACGTTCATCACCAACGGGATCCTGGCCGACCTCGTCATCGTCGCCGTACGTACCGACCCGAACGCGCCGGGCTCCCAGGGGCTGAGCCTGCTCGTCCTCGAGCGGGAGATGCCCGGCTTCATCCGTGGACGCAACCTGGACAAGGTCGGGTTGAAGGCCCAGGACACCGCCGAGCTGTTTTTCGACGACGTGCGGGTACCGGTGGCGAACCTGCTCGGGGAACTGAACCGCGGCTTCGTCCATCTGCTGGGCAACCTGCCGCAGGAGCGGCTGTCGATCGCCACGGGCGCGGTCGCCGCCGCGGAGACCATGCTGGAGATGACCCTGGAGTACGTGAAGGGGCGGCGCGCGTTCGGGACCCCGATCGGGAGCTTCCAGCACAACCGGTTCACCCTCGCCGAGCTGGCCACCAAGGTGCAGATCGCCCGGGTGTTCCTCGACTCGTGCATCAGGGAGCTGAACGCCGGCCGGCTCACGGCGGTGGACGCGGCGATGGCCAAGTGGTGGACCACCGACCTGCAGAACGTCGTGGCCGACGCCTGCCTGCAGCTGCACGGGGGGTACGGCTACATGAGCGAGTACCCAATCTCCAAGGCCTGGCGGGACGGCCGGGTGCAGTCCATCTACGGCGGGACCAACGAAATCATGAAGGAGATCATCGGACGCTCCCTCGGTGTCTGAGCAGCTCCGCTCCGAGCCACTCGCCGCTCCGGCGCCCGACCTCGCCGCGGTCCAGCGCCGCACGGTCTGGGTCCTCTCGGCCGGCCAGGTGCTCGGCGGGGTCGGGGTCGGTGCGGGCATCGCGGTCGGGGGACTGCTCGCGGCGAGGCTGGCCGGCACCGCGGCCGTCGCGGGACTGACCCAGACCACCGCCGTGCTCGGTGCCGCGGTGATCGCGATCCCGGTGTCCCGCCTGATGTCCCGGTCCGGGCGGCGCCCGGGGATGATGGCGGCGTACGCCTCGGCGGTGCTCGGCTGCGCGATCGTCGTGCTGGCCGCAGCGCTCGGCTCGTTCCCCGCCATGCTGCCCGGGATGTTCCTCCTCGGCGCCGGAACGACGGCGGGCCTGCAGGCCCGGTTCGCAGCCACCGATCTGGCCACCCCGGAACGCCGGGGCCGGTCGCTGGCCCTCGTCGTCTGGGCGACCACGCTCGGTGCGGTGCTCGGCCCGAACCTGTCCGAGCCGGCCGGGCGACTGGCGATCATGATGGGGCTCCCGGAGCTGTCCGGACCGTTCGTGGTGGCGGCGGTGCTCTTCCTCGGTGCGTTCGGGGCCCTCTCACTGCTGCGCCCCGATCCGCTGCTGCTGGCCCGGCGCGAGGCCGGCGGGGACCCGTCCGTCGCCGCCGCCCGGCTGTCGGTGCGGGATTCCCTCGCCGCGATAGTCGCGACCGGGAACGGGCGGCTGGGGCTGGCCGCCGTCGTGGCCGCGCAGTCGGTGATGGTCGCGGTGATGGTGCTGACACCGGTCCACCTCGACGACGGCGGTGTCGGCCTTCGGGTGATCGGGCTGGTGATCAGCGTGCACATCGCCGGGATGTACGCGCTGAGCCCGGTGGTGGGCTGGATCGCGGACCGGGCCGGTCGCCGTGGCGCGGTCCTGATCGGCGTCGGCGTGCTCAGCGTGGCCCTGGTGGTCTCGGGTACGGCGGCGCCTGACGCGGCGGTGCAGCTCGGCGTCGGGCTGTTCCTGCTCGGCCTCGGATGGTCCTTCGGCCTCATCGCCGGCTCCACCCTGGTCACCGAGTCCGTGCCACTGCCGGTCCGCCCGTTCGCGCAGGGTGCGACCGACCTGACGATGGGCCTGTGCGCGGCCGTCGCCGGGGCGCTCGCGGGGCCGATCCTCGCGTGGGCCGACTTCGGCGGGCTGACCGCGGCCGCCGGTGTGCTGGTGGTGCCGGTCGCCGTCCTCGCGCTAGCCGGTGCCCGGTTCAGTCCCGGTCGCGGAACTGCTTGATCAACAGCACGAGCAGGACGAGCAGTGCGAGCACGATGCCGATCTCGAAGACCAGCTCAGATCCCTGCGGCATCGACCCACTGTAGGCAGGCCCGGCGTCCAGCCCGGGCGAGGCGACCGACCGGAGGAGGAGAGCGGCGCGGTGCGAATGACCGAGTTCTGGGAGCGGATGGAGACCCGGTTCGGGGCCCGGTACGCCGATTCGGTGGCCCGCGACCAGGCGCTGCGCGAACTCGACGGGCTCACCGCGATCCAGGCCCTGGAAGCCGGGTGGACCGCCAAGGCGGTCTGGCGGGCGGTCTGCGAGGCCTACGAGATCCCGGCCCGCGAGCGCTGAGCCGGCGGCGGGCGGCCCGCTGCACGCCCTGCGGCGTGTCGCCGCCGTTCGAACACGCGTTCGGATACCGTTGTCCACAGCAGCAAGGGCCGTCCACAGCCCGCACGGTCGGACCGGAAATGTCGGTCCGCGCGGCTAGCGTCGCCCGCACCAGCACCACCCGCCGTCACGAAAGTGGAGATCATGCCAGGACTGGATCGCGAGAAGTCCCTCGACGTCGCCCTCGCGCAGATCGAGAAGGCCTACGGCAAGGGCACCGTGATGCGCCTCGGGGACGAGCCGGCGGTGCCGATGCGGGTCATCCCGACCGGCTCGATCGCCCTCGACCTGGCCCTCGGTATCGGTGGCCTGCCGCGCGGGCGGGTGGTGGAGATCTACGGACCGGAATCGAGCGGGAAGACCACGGTCGCCCTGCACGCGGTGGCGCAGGCGCAGGCGGCCGGCGGGATCGCGGCGTTCATCGACGCCGAGCACGCGCTCGACCCGGAGTACGCCCGGGCGCTCGGCGTGGACACCGACGGCCTGTTGGTCTCCCAGCCGGACACCGGCGAGCAGGCGCTGGAGATCATGGACATGCTGATCCGCTCCGGCGCGCTGGACGTCATCGTGGTCGACTCCGTCGCGGCGTTGGTGCCGCGAGCAGAGATCGAGGGTGAGATGGGCGACAGCCACGTCGGTCTGCAGGCCCGGCTGATGAGCCAGGCGCTGCGCAAGGTGACCGGCGCGCTGAGCAACTCCGGCACCACCGCGATCTTTATCAACCAGTTGCGCGAGAAGATCGGCGTGATGTTCGGCTGCTTCTCCTACGACACCATGGTCACCCTGGCCGACGGGACCCGGGAGAAGATCGGCAGGATCGTCGACCAGCGACTCCCCGTCGAGGTGCTCTCCTACGACCCGGAGATCGGCGCCGTCGTGCCCAAGCGGGTGGTCGACTACTTCGACAACGGACCCACCGACGAGTTCTTGCAGGTCACGGTGGCCCGTCCGGACGGGGACGGCCACGCCGAGCTGGGTGTCACCGCAGACCACCGGATTCGCACGCCCGGCGGATGGCAGCCGGCCGGCGAGCTGCTGCCGGGTGACCGCGTGATGATGGGCCAGACCCACCGGCTCAGCGCCCAGCAATGGCAGGTCGTCCTCGGTGGCCTGCTCGGTGGCGGCACCCTCGTGCCCAGCGCTGGGCCGGATGAGCCAGGGACCCGGTTGCGGCTGCGGCACGGCGCGCGGCAGCTGGAGTACCTGGACTGGAAGGCCACGCTGTTCGGCAACATCGGTCAATCCCGTACCGCGAACGGCGCGGGCCCGGCAGTCGTCGATCTCGTCGCCCTGCCCGAGCTGGCCGAGTTGCGTGCGGCGGTCTGTCTCGGTGACGGGAAGAAGCACCTGTCCTA
>JBBPYA010000318.1:0-8052 GCA_038200385.1 Mycobacteriales bacterium | reverse complement strand
GACGATGGGCGAGCGGATCGCGAACATGCTGCGGCTGGCCGAGGAGGAGGCCGCGGAGATCCGCCGCAACGCGCACTCCGACGTGGCCGGCATGCGGGAGCAGGCGCAGTCCCTGCACCAGCGGGCCGTGGCCGACCAGCAACGGGCCGCCGGCGAGGCGCAGAAGCTGCGCGCGAGCGCGCAGACCGAGGCCGCCTCGACGACGGACAAGTCCCGGCGACAGGCGGAGGCGGCGGTGGGCGAGGCCGAGAGCCGGGCCGGCCGGCTGCGGTCCGACGCCGACCAGGCCGCCGCGGCGACCACCACCCGGGCCAAGGCTGCCGCCGATCGGATGCTGGCCGAGGCCACCGCCGCCCGGGACCGGATGCTCGCCGAGGCCGAGCAGCGCAGCAAGCAGGCCGAGCACGACTTCGAGGTGGGGCTGCGGGCCCGGCGGGCCGGGACCACCCAGGAGATCACCGAACAGCGCCGCGGCGCCGCCGAGGAGGCCGAGCGCAGGGTGAGCGAGGCCAAGGCCGCTGCCGAGGCGCTGGTCGCCGCCGCCCGCAAGGCCGCCGCCGAACGGGAGGCCGCCGCCGACGCGGAGTTGCGGCGGATCGAGGACCTGCGGCAGAACACCATCAGTCAGCTGCGCGCGGTCCGCGAACTGCTCACCCGGTTGCCACCGGAGGTGCAGGCCGGGAGTCGGTCGGAGCAGCCGGCCAGTTCCCGGAACGGCCCCCCGGGCGACTCCGTCGCGCAGTCCCCCGATGACACTGCGACACCGACCTTGGCCCCGGAGCCCGACAAGTCCTGATTGGGCTGTTGGTGCAGGGCAGGATTTGCCTGGTCAGCGGACAGTTTCGGTGGATCCGCGTATCGTCGCGGCAGGTTCGGGAGGAGTCATCCATGTCACGATCTGCCGGCGGCCCGGTCCGCTCGATCACCGCGATTCTCGCGGCGCTATTGCTCACCCTGTTCAGCGTCGCCCTCGCGATTCCCGCGCAGGCGGCCACCGGGGCGTACCTGCGTACGGCCCACCTGTCGCCGGACACCCCGGACGTGGACATCTACATCGTGTCCGCCAGCGACCCCGCCAACCAGATCGTGCTGAACGGTGTCGGCTACGGCTCGGTGACGGATTACCGTCCGGTCACCCAGGGCACGTACACGGTCAGCATGCGGCCGGCCGGTGCTGACCCGAGCACCCCCCCGGTCATCTCCACCACGCTGGACACTGCCGAGGGCCAGGCGTACACCGTGGCCGGTGTCGGTTCGTTCAATGATCTCGGGTTGACCGTCCTGCGCGACGACCTGACCCTGCCGCCGAGTGGGCAGTCCCGCGTCCGGGTCATCCAGGCCTCGGCCAGCCAGCCGAAGCTGAACATCAGTGTCGACGGCGGCCCCTCACTTGGGGCCGACGTCGCCTTCGCCAGTACCACGCCGTACGAGACCGTTGCCGCCGGCACCTGGACCCTGCGGGTGGACGGCGGGACCGGCCTGGCCACCACCTTGCCGTTCAAGGTCGAGGCCGGCGCGGTGTACTCGGTGCTCATCCTGGACTCGGCGCAGGGCGGGCTGACGGTCGTGCCCCAGGTCGACGCGGCAAGTCCCACCCAGGTGCCCACCGGGAGTGTGGAGACCGGTTTCGGCGGGACCGCGGGTGGCGGGGTGTCCATGACGCTGCTGCTCGCCGCGGTCGTCACGGCCCTCGGTGCTGCGCTGGTACTGCGCCGTCGGGCCACGATCCGCTAGGTGGGCAAACCCTCCGCACCGCCGGCCGACCCGGTCGCGCGTCCTGGCAGGTTCGCCGGCCTGCGCCGCCGCCGCGGCAGGTTGGCGGTTGCCACGGCGGCCGTGGCCGTGGTCGCGGTCCTCGGTGGCGTGGCGCTGGCCACCCCGGGCGGCGACAACGCTGCGAATCCGGCCACCTCGACAGCAGCCGCCGCAGCAGCACCCGGCACCGCCTCGGCCCCTCCGGGTGCCGCCACACCGACGCCCGGACGACCCGGCTGGGCGCCGACGACTCCGGACCCGCGCGTCACCGGGCAGCCGGAGGCCCGCTCGGCGCTGTCGCCGGTGTCGGTCCGGGCGCCCTCGATCGGGATGCAGAGCACGCTGATCAAGCTGGGGGTGGACTCGAGCGGAGTGCTGATCCCGCCGGTGAGCTACGACATCGCCGGCTGGTTCACCGGGGGTCCGGTCCCGGGGGACGTCGGCCCGGCCATCATCGCCGGGCACGTGGATTCGGTTGCCGGGCCCGGCGTCTTCTTCCGGCTCAAGGACATGAGGCCCGGCGACCCGGTCGCGGTGACCCGGTCGGACGGCAGCGTGGTCCGGTTCACCGTGCGTCGGGTGGAGAGCTACCCGAAGACCGAATTCCCTACGCAGCGTGTGTACGGCCCGACGCCGGAGCACGAGCTGCGGCTGATCACCTGCGGTGGTGTCTTTGACCGCAGTAACCGTTCCTACCTGAACAACATCGTGGTGTACGCCGTCCAGGACGCTCCATCCACCTGATCGGGTCCGCTGAGAGCCCACTGGCGTTACACTCAGCGACGCCGCGCCGAACTGAAGGCGCGGCAAACTAGTCCACAGGCCCGATTGCGGGGACAGCTATGGCACACCCAGACAACACGCAGAGTCAGGTACACGCCTTTGACGTCGTCCTGCGCGGCTACGACCGACGCCAGGTGGACGACCATCTGAGCGCCCTGGACAACCGGCTCGCCGCCACGATCGCGCAGTGCAACGAGCTGCGCCAGCAACGCGACACCGCGGCCGGCCGGGCCGGTGACCTCGAGCATCGACTGAACGGTGCCGCGGCCCCCGGCTCGACCCAGAGCGGGCCCGCACCGGCCACCCCCGCGCCACCGGCTTCCGCCCGACCGCTGGCCGCACCGCCCGCCCGGCTGACCAAGGCCGAACCCGACATCGCACCGACCGACCGCAGCCTGGACGGGTTCGGGATCAAGGTCGAGTCGATCTTGCGGATGGCCACCGAGGAGGCCGCCCGCATCAAGCGGGAGGCCGAGCAGTCCGTGCAGATGCACACCGACGCCGGCCGTCAACTGCGCGCGAAGTTCGCCGAGATCGCGCAGCGGCTGGAGCCGTTGGCCCGCCGGCTCGACGACGAGGCCCGCGCGGCCCGGGCCGCCGCCGACGGTGCGACCAGTCAGGCCGGCACGCTGGAGAGCACGACCCGGCAGCAGGCGCAGGCGATGACCGAGGCGGCGGCGGCGAACGCCACGCGGATGCGCGCGGACGCCCAGTCCCGCATCGACATCACCGACCGCCAGGTCAGCGACGTCCGCGAGGAGCTGGACCTGGTCACGCAGATCCTGGACAACCTGGACGGCGGCTCCGCCACAGCGGTGGACCCCGACGTTGCGGCCTCCCCGGGCACCGGCCAAGGGTCCCCGGCCACGGAGTCGGCTGCGTCCGGAGCCGGTGCCTCCGATGCCGGTACGGCGGTGGCCGGTGCCGCACAGCCCGGCGGCTCACAGCTCGGCGGCTCGGCGACCGGTGACACAGAGCACGCTGCCGCGCAGGCCGGCGACTCCGGGTCCGACCGGTCCGCTGATGCGCCGGCCGCGGGCCCGAACCTGGGGCCGACGTTCAGCGGCGGGCAGGGCGCCGATGCCGCTGCACCGCAGCCCACGGGCGGCGTCGGCAACGTGTCCATGGACCGCCCCCCACCGCCGTCTGCCGAGGCCCCGACCGAGACGATCACCATGCCGATCGGTGAGCCGCACGGCGGGGCCGGGCCGAATCAGCCCCGCCGCTGACGATGGCTGTCGGTAGAGCCCAGCCGGCGCAGCCCACGCAGTGGCCGGCTGAGCGCGTCACCGGGACCGGCAAGGACCCGCACCGGACCGGCGTCGAGGAGGCTCAGGCAGCTGGCACGGCCGACTCAGGACCGGCGCGACCGGGCAACGGCGCACCGGCCGCCGAAAAGCCGGTGCCCGCCGACAGTCCCACGGCGCCCACGACGGGGTCGACACCCGGCAGTGCCGTTCCTGCCACCGGACCCGTCTCGACCGCCGCGGCTGTGCCACCGCGTCGGCGGTTGGCGGTGCTCTCCCGGGTGGCGCCGCTGCTGGGTGGGCTGGCTGCCACCGCCGTCGCGGCGTACGCCCAGCTCCTCGCCGGCCGCGACCTGCCGACCCCCTCGGGTGCCGGCGAGGCATTGGTCGGCGCGAACGCCTACGCGGTCGCCGAACTCGGCGGCCTGGTCGTCCCGGCCGGGCTGTCCGACCAGGCGGCCAGCCTGCACGTCGCGGGCTGGGACATCCTGACAGCGGCCTCCTTGCGCTACCCCTCCACCGCCGGGGCCGTGCGCGAGGTGCTCGTCGCCCTTGTCGCAGTGGCCGCGCTGAGCCTGTTCCTGTTGTGCCGCCAGCTCGGGCTGAGCGTCGCGGCGGCCTTCGCTGCGGTGGTGGTCGGCTTCGTCGCGCCGGCGGTGGCCACCGCGGACACCCTGGTCTACGCCGGCACCATAGCCACCGGCTGGCTGCTCGCCGGTGCGGTCCTGCTCGCGGTGCAGCCGGCCTCGGGACTGCTGCGCTTTCTCACCCGGACGCTCGGCCTGGCACTGGTTGCCGTGGCGGGGATCCTTGCCCCTGTGGTGTTGCTGCTCCCCGCGGGCATCTTCATCGCCGCCGTCGCGACCGGGACGCTGTTCCCCCGCTGGGGCCGGGTGCGACGTGCCGCGGCGGTCCTCGTCGTGGTCGGCGTGCTGGCCGGCGTCGCCACGTTCAGCCTGGACGACCTGCGGGGAGCCGCCCCCGGCAGTGTCCGTACGCAGCTCGTGATCGCTGTCGGTGCCGCGGGGCTGGTCCTCGTCGCACTCGCCGTGTGGCGACTGAAGTGGGCCCGACCACTGGCTGTGGGAGCCGTGCCACTGCTGGCCGTCGTCCTGGTCCCCTGGGTCGCCCGCGAGCAGGCGCTGGTGGCGGCGCTGCCGGTCGTGGGCGTTCTGCTGGTCGTCGTCGTCGAGGACCTGGCCACGACGCTGCGCCGTCCGTCGGTGCTGGTCGGGCGGATCCTCGCCGCGGTGTTGGCGGTGCTGGCCGTGGTCGGGCTGGCCGTCCTCCCGGCGAACGCAGCGCCCGCCGCCGACGGTCAGCCGGCGGTCGAACTCGCGGCCTGGCTCCCGGTCAACGTTAACCCGTCCTCCCCCGTCCAGGTCGACCCGCAGCTCTGGGTGGACCTCGTCCGGGCCGGCGTGCCCGTCGAGACGCTGCAACGCACCGATCAGGTCACCGCCGCGACCGTGACGGGGCCGCTGCTGGCCGAGCGGGGAGCCGAGCACGCGGGGTTGCCCCTGGTGGCGCAGTTCGGGTCGGGGCCGTTCGCGATCTCGGTGCGGCAACGCGTCGACAGTCCCGCTGCCGCCCAGCTCGCGCTGATCGGCGAACGGGCCGCCAGCCAGCGCTTCGGCTCGAGCCTGGTCGACAACCCCCGGTTGTCGCTGCAGGGTGACAGCCAGACGCCGATGCGTTCCGGCGATGTCGACGGCCGGCTCCTGGTCGCCCTGGCCACCGCGACGACGAGCTTCACGTTCACCGTCGAGGAGTTCCTGCCGAATCCGGGTACCGACGAGGGGATGCTCCGCTCGGTCCGGATCAGCAACGTGACCGCGCTGAGCCCGCCGTCGGACCTGAGCCAGCCCGACGCGGTCCGGCTGCGGGACTTCCTGCGCTTCCAGCTGGGACCGTACCGCCCGCTCACCCAGGCTTTCGAGGGCAGCGCCCTCGTCGTGACGTACTCCGCGCCGTCGACGTTCGGCCTACTGCCCTGAGCTAGCCGTAGCGCGGCGCGTTCTTCGACCGCTGCACCTTCACGCCGCGGCGGTCCCGCGCGTTCCAGCAGGGTGTGTGCCAGTGCCGCCGGTCGGAGGCCTCCTCGTCGCCGGCCGACCAGACCAGCAGGTGTGGCGTGCGCGGCCGGATCTCCTGGTCGCAACCCGGGCAGCGGTACGCGCGCACCGCGCGGCTCCCGCTGACCGGCCGCACCTCCCAGTCCTCCACGCCGCCCAGGGTAGGCGCCCCATCCCGGCTCAGCCGGTGCAGCCGACTCAGCCGGGGTAGACGTGGAAGCCGCGACCGGTCTTGCGACCCAGGTAGCCCGCGGTGACCAGTTGCTCGAGCAGCGGTGACGGGGCGAACCCGGGCTCGCGGAACTCGTTGAACAGCTCGCGTTCGATGGCCAGCGATACGTCCAGGCCGACGACGTCGATCAGCTCGAACGGGCCCATCGGATAGCCGCAGCCGACCTTCATCGCCGAGTCGATGTCCTCGGCCGTGGCGTAGTGCGCGTGCAGCATCTTGACCGCGTCGTTGAGGTACGGGAACAGCAGCGCGTTGACGATGAAGCCGGCCCGGTCCCCGCACGTCACCGAGTGCTTGCCCAGTGCCTGGCAGACCACGTGCGCGGTCGCGGTCACCTCCGGCGCCGTGGACACCGTCGTGACCACCTCGACCAACCGCATCACGGTGGCGGGGTTGAAGAAGTGCATGCCGATGACGTCAGCCGGCCGGGAGGTGGCAGCCGCGCACTCGATCACCGGAAGGCTGGACGTGGTGGTGGCCAGGATCGCCCCGGGGCGCACGATCTCGTCGAGGTTGGCGAACAATGCCTGCTTGACCGACAGCTCCTCCACGACGGCCTCGACCACCAGGTCGCGATCGGCCAGGTCGTCCAGGCTGGTGGAGCCGGCGACGTGCTCTAGCGCGGCATCGCGGTCGGTCTCGGTCAGTTTTCCGCGCTGCACGGCCTTTTCCAGCGACTTGCGCAGCGCCCGTTGCACCGTGTCGATCTTCTCCGTCCCCCGGGTGACGAACAGCACGTCGTAGCCGGCGCGGGCGAAGACCTCGATGATGCCGGTGGCCATCGTGCCCGAGCCGACGACGCCCACCCGGGACACGCGGCGGGCACCGGAGCCGACCGCGGGCCCGGTCGGCGTCAGGTCGTCGTCGACGAGCTGCGGGGACCCGGGCCCCGCGTAGGAGTAGAAGCCCCGCCCCGACTTCCGCCCGAGCCGGCCGGCGGTCATCATCTGCTTGATGATCGGCGCCGGCGCATGCAGCCGGTCACGGCCCTGTCGGTACATCGTGTCCAGGATCTCGTACGCCGTGTCGATGCCGATCAGGTCCATCAGGGCCAGCGGCCCCATCGGCAAGCCGCAGCCGAGACGCATCGCGGCGTCGATGTCCTCGCGGGTGGCGTAGCGCTGCTCGTACATCGAGACCGCGTGGTTCAGGTAGCCGAACAGCAGAGCGTTGGCGATGAACCCGGCCTTGTCCCCCACCGTCACGTCGGTCTTGCCCAGCTGGGCGGCCAGCGCTTCGACGTCCTCGATCACCTGCGGGTCGGTGACGACGGTGCGGATCACCTCGACCAGCTTCATCACCGGCGCCGGGTTGAAGAAGTGCAGGCCGATCACCTTGCTGGGGCGGCCGGTCACCACGGACAGCTCGGTGACCGACAGGGACGAGGTGTTCGTCGCCAGGATCGTGTCCGGCGGGCAGATCTTGTCCAGCCGGCTGAACACGTCGGCCTTGAGTTCCATCCGCTCCGGGATGGCCTCGATCACGAGCTCGACGTCAGCCAGCTGCTCCAGCGAGCTGCCGAACCCGATCCGCCCGAGGATGTCCGACCGGTCACCGTCGGCCAGCTTGCCGCGCGCGACCGCCCGGCCGGTGGAGTCCTCGACATGGGTCCGTCCCCGCGCCACCGCGTCGTCGTCGACCTCGATAGCCACCACCTCGAGGCCGGCCCGCGCGAACACCTCAGCGATGCCGGCTCCCATCGTCCCGAGTCCGACCACCCCGACCTTGGAGAACTCTCGCGCCACAACCACTCCTCGTGCACCGATGGATTCCCAGTCTGACATCCGAGCTCCGATCGGCCGCCGGACCACGATGCCCGGCGCCGGAGCGGCCGTCGTACCCCACTGGTCAGGTACGCCGCGTCACGGTCGGTGCCGGCGACCGCCGTGGCGCAGCCGGGTCAGCCGAAGGGTGAAGGCCAGGGCGCCGCGGCGACGGTCGAACGTGGTCAAGGCGAGCG
>JBBPYA010000317.1:0-12557 GCA_038200385.1 Mycobacteriales bacterium | reverse complement strand
TGCGCGCTCGGGCTGGCCACGCCGACCGCGCTCATGGTGGGGACCGGGCGCGGCGCGCAATTGGGCATCATCATCAAGGGCCCGGAGGTGCTCGAGGCCACCCGCGCCGTGGACACCGTTGTCCTGGACAAGACCGGGACGGTGACCACCGGCCGGATGTCCCTGGTGGACGTGGTTCCTGCCGAGGGTGAGGACCAGGCCGTCGTACGGCGGCTGGCCGGCGCCCTCGAGGCCGCCTCCGAGCACCCGATTGCGCGCGCGGTGGCCACCGGCGCGACCGAGGCCGAGGGCGGGTCGGCGTTGCCCGCGGTGAGTGACTTCGCCAACATCGAGGGTCTCGGCGTGCAGGGCACCGTCGACGGGCACGCTGTGCTCGTCGGACGCAGCCGGCTGCTCGCCGAGCGAGGTCAACCGTTGCCGGAGGCCCTGGAGCGGGCCCGGCACGAGGCCGAGGCCGACGGCCGGACCGTCGTGGCGGTCAGCTGGGACGGGCAGGCTCGCGGGCTGCTGCTGGTCGCGGACGCGATCAAGGACAGCAGCGCCGAGGCGATCCGGACTCTGAAGAGCCTGGGGCTCACCCCCATCCTGCTCACCGGGGACAACAGTGTCGTGGCGGCCAATGTCGCTGCCGAGGTGGGCATCGACGAGGTGATCGCCGACGTCCTCCCGCAGGAGAAGGTCGACGTCATCACCCGGCTGCAGGGTGAGGGCAAGGTCGTGGCCATGGTCGGCGACGGTGTCAATGACGCCGCGGCGCTCGCCCAGGCCGATCTCGGGCTGGCGATGGGCACCGGGACCGACGTCGCGATCGAAGCCTCGGATCTGACCCTGGTGCGCGGGGACCTGCGGGTTGCCGCCGACGCGATCCGGCTGTCCCGCCGGACGCTGCGCACGATCAAGGGCAACCTGATCTGGGCCTTCGGCTACAACGTTGCCGCGATCCCGCTGGCCGCCGCCGGACTGCTCAACCCGATGCTGGCCGGCGCCGCGATGGCACTGTCCTCGGTGTTCGTGGTGTCCAACAGCCTGCGGCTGCGCGGCTTCCGGTAGCGGGTCCGCTTCGACGGCCAGCCGGGACTTGACATTGACGTAGCGTCAAGATTTACCCTCGGTTGAGCACATCGGATCGGAACCGGGGAGGCGTCGTGGAGTGGTCCATCCAGGATCTCGCGCGAGCCGCCGGCACGACCAGCCGCACATTGCGGCACTACGGGCAACTGCGGCTGCTCGAGCCGAGCCGGGTCGGGCGCAACGGGTACCGCTACTACGACCAGGCCTCCCTGGTCCGGCTGCAGCGGATCCTCCTGCTCCGCGAACTCGGCCTCGGCCTGCCGGTCATCGCCGAGGTCCTAGCGGGGGAGCGGGATCCGGCCCGGGCGCTGCGGGTCCACCTGCAGTTGCTCGAGCAGGAGCGGTCCCGGCTCGCCCGGCAGATCGATTCGGTGCGCACGACCCTGCGCAAGACCGAAAGAGGTGAGGAACTGATGGCAGCAGAGGCATTCGACGGCTTCGACCACGCCCAGTACGAGGACGAGGTCGTGCAACGCTGGGGGCGCAAGGCCTGGGACCGGGGCAACTCCTGGTGGGACTCGCTGGGCAAGGACGGCCAGGACGCGCACGAGGCCGAGCACGAGGCGATCGCGCAAGGGCTGGCGCAGGCGCACGCGGACGGCGCCGACCTCGGTCGGGACGACGTACAGGCCCTGGTCGGCCGGCACCACCGCTGGGTGTCGCGCAGCTGGACGCCGGACCGCGCGGCGTACGTCAACCTCGGCCAGATGTACGTCGACGACCCGCGGTTCGCGGCGAACTACGACCGGCATGCCGAGGGCTCCGCGGCGTTCGTCCGCGACGCGATGGCGGTCTACGCCGAGGCCAACCTCGACTAGATCGTGGGCGGTTCGGCGGCGGCGTCGGCGGCCGCGTCCGTGGCGGCATCCGTGGCTGCATCGTCGCGCTCCGGATCGTCCTCGATGTCTGCCTCGATGTCTGCCTCGATGTCTGCGGTCACCGCGTCCACCTCGGCGGCCAGCCCGTCCCCATCGGTAGGACCGCCGCGCTCGACCAGGTCATCGGAATCCGGCCGGCCGCCGGCGTTGGACCACCCGCCGTCGGTGCCGTCACCGGCGTACCGCGCGCCGTCCTGGTCGTGCACGGCGGCTTCCTCGGCGCTGGCCGCGCCGCCGTCGATACCGACGTCAGTCGCCACCAGCTGCGCCTCGCCGTCCTCCCGGACGCCCTCGTCCGCGGCGACCAGGCGCCCCGAGCGCTGCTCGTCGGCGGCCGGGACGTCCGGGCGTTCCCGGGCGAGCTTGTCCTCGAGCGGCTCACCCTCGGCGGCCTCGGCCGCGGTCGTCCCGAACTCGTCGATGGCCACCGGCCGGTCGTTGGGGATGTAACCGGCGTCGAGCGGGTCGGTGCCGAGCGGGCCGTCCAGGGTCTCCTCGGTGCCCAGCTGGACCGCCTCGTCGGTCGCGCCAGGACCGTCCTCGTTCTCACGCATCGCACCGGTCATCGCCTTGCCCTTCCGCGCCCGGGGGCGCGCTCGGATCGACCCGCGCCAGCGGACGCGGTTGGTGGCGGCCGCTCGGGTCCGCCACTGCAGACCCTGTCACGTCCGCCCGGGCCCCGCCGGTCAGGTCATCCGGGCCTCGTCGAGCAGCCGCTCGGTCAGGTCCGCCGGGTCGGCCGCGACGCCGTGCCGGCCGAACCAGGCGCAGACGTTGTCGGCGTCCCGGCGCAGGAACGCCGGCCCCCTCGGGTTGGCCACGATGTCGATGGCCTGCGGTACGTCGATCACGACCAGCCGGCCGTCGTGGACCAGCAGGTTGTACGCGGACAGGTCGCCGTGGGCGTAGCCGGCGGCGGCCAGCAGGCACATCACGTCGACGCACTGTCGCCAGAGGTCGGCCAGCTCGTCCGGGGAACCACGGAACTGGGCCAGCCGGGGGGCGGCGGTGCCGTCGGCGTCCCCGATGAACTCCAGCAGCAGTTCGGTGCCGTCCAACTGCACCGGGTACGGGACCGGAGCGCCGGCCCGCCACATCATCGACAGCACCTCGAACTCGGCGACCGCCCACTGGCCGGACAGCAGCTCCCGACCGAAGGCGGTCCGCTTTGACATGGCGCGGTTCATCCGGCTCTCCCGGACCCGGCGGCCCTCGACGTACCCGGCGTCGCGGTGGAACATCCGGTGCTCGCTGCTGCGATAGCGCTTGGCCGCCATCAGGGTGGTGGTGTCGGTCCCCGGAATGGCGCGCTGCACCAGGAACACGTCGGCTTCCTTGCCGGTCTTGAGGATCCCGAGCTCGTAGTCGATCGCTCCGAGTCCGGTGACCACCCAGTCCGGGTGCGGTTCGGGTCCGTGCGGGACGCCGATGTCGTCCCAGGTCGACCAGCGGTCGCCCTCGGACGGCCCGTCCGGATCGGTGGCCGGGCCCGGCGTACGCCGTGGAGTGGGGTTGGCGTCGTCCCAGCGGGACGAGGCGAGGTAGCGGGGCAACGCGGGGCTCCTTCTGGAGGGAGGCGCCCCGCAGGCGGTTAGGCGGGCGGGGCAGCCGGGTGGGGGAGGGCGCAGGTCAGCCCGACAGAGCACATGAGCACGACCTCCCCTCTCCGGACCGGCGAACCGGTCATCGACTGCTGTCGGCGGACAGGGTGGCCGGGTTCGGGCGCGCCCGCAACGCATTTACGCGCACCTGCCGGTCAGGCCCGCGATCAACCGGGGGGGTCAGCGCGGCGGGAGCGCCGACATGATGCGGTCCACATGGGTCTTCGGGTCGCCGAGATTGTCGATGACCAGCCGGGTACCGCGCCACGGCTCGTAGTCCCGCCCGGCGACCGCTGCCCAGTCCGGCGCCGCCCAGCCCGCGAGGTCGCTGGCCCTGGCCTCCACCCGGCCACGGTGGATCGCCGGATCCGAGCAGATCACCTCGACCAGCAGCAGGGGTACACCTGCCGCCTCGGCCAGCTCCCTCCACCCGGCGCGGGCCGCCTCCACCGGGTTCACCGCGTCCACGACCACGGTCAGTCCCACCAGGAGGCAGTTCTGAGCCACCCGGTTGGCCACGAGATAGCCCTCGGGACCGATCGAGGCCTGGTCGGCGATGAGCCCGGTCGCGAGCAGGGCGGCCTCGATCGCGTCCACCCGGAGGTAGCTCGCGCGCAGCCGCCGGGCCAGCGCCGCCGACAGGGTGGTCTTGCCGGTGCCAGGCAGCCCGCCGAACACGATCAACATCAGCGGCGGCCGACGCTCACGGTGCCGCCAGCCCGAGGCGGTCGGCGAGTTCCTCGGCGGTGTGGGCGAAGAACGGGCCGGCCGGATCGAGGCTGCCGACGAAGTGGCCGAACAACTCGAGGCTGAGGACGCCGAACAGCTGCGCCAGGGCCTGGAAGTAGCGGGCCAGCACGGCAGTGGGGACGATCTCGGCGTACGCCGATCGCAGCGCCTCGAGCTGTCCGGACAGCACGACGCCGAGGTGCGGCCCGGGCGTCTCCGGGTCCAGGGTGCCGGCCTCCGCGGCGTCGATCAGGATGCCCAGGGGCACCAGGAGGACCCGGGCCGCGGGTTCCACGGTGTCCTGGGGGGCGCGATATCCGGGGACCGGGGTGCCGTAGACCAGGGCGTACTCGTGCGGACGGTCGATCGCCCACCCGCGGAGGGCATGGCACACCGCGAGCCAGCGCGCCCGGGGAGTCCGGCCGCGGTCGGCGGCGCGCAGGGTCTCTGCCAGCGCGAGGTAGGAGTCCACGATCAACGCGGTGAGCAACTCGTCGCGGCTGCAGAAGTAGCGGTACACCGCGGAGGAGGCCATGCCCAGCTCACGGGCGACGGCACGCAGCGACAGGTCCGCAGCGCCCTTCTCGGCCAGCTGGTCGCGGGCCGCCGCCTTGATCTGGTCGATCAGCTCGGCACGGGCGAGTTGTCGGGCCGTTCGCGGAGCCGCCATGCCACCACGGTGCCACAAGTCAGAGCGGTGATCAACGACAAGAGCAGTGCTCTTGACAGGCCGTCCTCGGATCCTCGATGCTGGGCTCATATCGAGAGCAGTGCTCTCTCAAAACTCGACCAGGAGGAGAAGCGATGAGCGATCAGACCTACCGCCGTCCGGGCGCGTTCACCCGCCGGGTGTTCAACCCGCTCGTGCAGTCGCTGACCAAGATGGGTGTCAGCGTGGCCGGTTCGCGGGTGCTGCGGGTTCGCGGACGGACCAGCGGGCAGTGGCGGCAGACCCCCGTCAACGTGCTCACCGTCGAGGGTGCGCGCTACCTCGTGGCACCGCGGGGTGTGACGAACTGGGTGCGAAACCTGCGCGCCGACGACTGCCGCGGGCAGTTGCAGCTCGGCCGGGGCGTCGAGGACTTCCGCGCTGTCGAGCTGACCGGCGCCGACCGGGTCGCCGTCCTGCGCGCGTACCTGGCCAAGTGGAAGTGGGAGGTCGGCGCCTTCTTCGACGGCGTGAGCCCGGACTCAACCGACGAGCAGCTGGCCGCGATCGCCGACAGGCACCCGGTGTTCGCGCTGCAGGCCGCGAGCTGAACGCGGATTGCCGGCGGATCGGCCCGCGGGGCTGTGGGTGCCTGGCCGCGCGGTGGTGGACGAGCGGCGGTGGGCCCTTACGCTGGCTTCCGGGGCGGTAGCTCAGCCGGTCAGAGCAGCGGACTCATAATCCGTCGGTCGTGGGTTCGAGCCCCACCCGCCCCACCCCGAAGCCGCAGGTGAGCCCGCTGCCAGCCAAACAAGTGCCGTCTGCGGGGAGCGGACGTCGGACGAACTTCTACTCGCCGCGCGGAACGCGGGTCACTGGCGGGTTGCACGGCACTGCTCCACGCCGGCTCCGGCGCGGGCGAAAGTGCGGAACGCACGGCGACGTTCCGGCGTACCAGGCAGATGGCCGACCCGTCATCGGCTGCTTAACGTCGGACGGCGCGGACCGCCCATCGCCCGGGGTGTCGCCGCAGGGCTACCGGTCTCTGACACCGTCAAGACCCGGTTGCGACGGCGCGGCTGTGACGGTAGTGATCAGCCTCGACTTCCGTTTGGGTTCGACGGCCCAGCGAGGTGTGGACCGTGGCGCGGCATGCCCGGGCGTCCGGGACATTTCTCCCGACGGATCCGGGACGGTGTCTCGTGACCGGGACCCGGGACGCGGCCACGCTGGGGGTATTGGGCGGATTCGCCGCCCCGGCTACCGGGAGGTTGTCATGGCTGCTGCCTCACATTTGGGGTCCACGGGCACAGCGCGCCAGGGCTGGAGCAGGTCCGCGGGTTTGGTGCGGACGGGTGGGGTGGCCGCCGTGCTTGCAGGGGTGGTCATGGGGGTCCACGAGTGGTGGGACGACCGGGTGCCGGGCATCCAGGAGGGTGTGGTGCCCTCCGCGCTGCATTCGACGTGGGTGGGGCTCATGTTCGTGGGCTTCCTGGGCTTAAGCGCGCTCCAGTGGCACGCGTTCGGCAGATTCGGGCGACTCGCTTCGGGCCTGGCTGTGGTGGGTTCGGGGTGCTTGTTCGTGCTGACGCTGAACGAGACCTGGGGTTTCGTCCACTCGCAGGGGGCACCTCACGGCGACCCGCCCCTTCCCATGCTGGTAGTCATCTTCGCGGTGATCGGGTGTTACGTGGCCGGCCTCTTGCTCTTCTCCTTGGCCACGATCCGGGCCGGGCTATTGCCGCGGCGGCCGGGGTCTTCCTGCTGGTGAGCGTGCTGCTGAAGCTGTTCGCCTCGGGGGTGTTGCCGGGGACGCTGGCGCTGATGGGCGCGGCGTTTGCCACGATGGGGGTGACTGCTCTGCGGGTGGTTCGCTCCGCGCGTATCCCCCCGAGGTAAGCCGCCCGGGTCGTCGTGGCCGCGGCAAAGTCGTGGGCGCAAGTGCACGGCGAGGGCGGAGACTGTGATGGTGCCCTTCCAGGGTCGTGCCCGCGTCACTCGGCGCCTTGAGGTGACCATCCCGGGGCGCCGGGCGTGGGCGACGCACTGGCGGAGACCGTGCTGGTTGCGGAGACCGTTCTGGTCGCGGCGGCCGCCACTGTGGTCAGCGTGCGGGCGGGCATCCTCGGCTCGTCGTGGACCCTGCTCACTTCGGCATCGGTCATCGCGCTGGTGGGAGGCTTCCTGGCCGGCCGGCGACCGCGGCATACCGTTGGCTGGTTGCTGCTGGCGACAGGTTTGCCGTTCCTGGTGGGTCAGGGTGCGGAGGGCCTGGCCCGGGTGGGCCTGGACCACCCGCCGGTGGGCCCAGGGGCGGAAGCGGCCTTGTTGGTGGCGAACTGGGTTTACCCTCCGGCGTTGGTACCGCTGTTCGTGCTGGTGGCCCTGACCTTCCCGGACGGCCACCTGCCCTCCCGGCGGTGGCGGGGTTTGGCTGTCCTCGCAGCCGCTTTGGCGGTGATCCTGGGGGTGTTCGGCGCCTTCGGCCAGTCGACCCTGGTCCTGGGCGACACGAGGGTGCCCAACCCGCATGCGGTGGCCGCCCTGATGGCGGTCGGGCCCGCGGTGATGACTGCGGCCGGGCTGGTCCTGCTGGGGTGTTCGGTGGCCGCCACGGTCAGTTTGGTCTTGCGGTGGCGGCGCGCAGGTCGGCAGGCGCGGCAGCAGATCATGTGGGTGGTCCTGGCGCTGGTCGTGCTCGCAACTGCCTTCGGTGTGGACGCTGCGGTCGCGCTCTTGGCACCCTCGCTGTACTCCCTGGTCTTCCCGCTCGTCCAGCTGGCGCCCGTGGTCGTGCCGCTGGCCATAGCGGTGGCCATGCTGAGGTACCAGCTGTTCGACGTCGAGGCGCTGGCCAGCCGAGCCCTGGTGTACGCGATCCTGACGTTCCTGCTCGTCGCGGGCTAGGCGATGGCCGCGGCTTGGGCGGGCGCGGCCCTTCCCGGCTCGGCCGACGCCCTGGCCCGGGTGCTGGCCACCGCCGTCGTGGCCGTGGCCTTCGCCCCCCTACGGGATGCGCTCCAACGGATCATCGGCCGCCGGCTCTATGGAGACCGGGCGCGGCCGTATGCCGCGATGACCAGGCTCGCCCGCCAGCTGCAACAACCGGCGGCACCCCAGCAGGTCTTGGTCACTCTCGTCAGCTCGGCCGCCCAGGCGCTCCGCTCCCCGTACGCCGCCATCAACCTGGGCGACCAGCTCGATTCGGCGGCCGAGCACGGCACCCCGCCGGTGGACGGCAGCCGCCTCGCATCGGTCGAGCTGACCCATGCCGGAGCATCCCTGGGCCGCCTGGTGGTTGCCGGGCGGGGACGTGAGTTGCTGGCCCCGGCTGATCTTCGGCTACTGGCCGACCTGGCGCTGCCCATCGGCGCCGCGGTCTACGCCGTGGGCCTGTCCGTCGATCTGTACCGCTCCCGCGAGCAAATGGTCCTGGCCATGGAGGAGGAACGTCGTCGGGTGGGCCGCGACCTGCACGACGACCTGGGGCCTCGACTGGCGGCGATCAGCATGCAGGTCGAGCTGGCCCGTGACCTCACCCTTGCCGACCCGGCCCGGGCACACGCGCTTCTGGACGCGCTGCTGGACCAGACCGAGACCGCGGTGCAGGAGACCCGCCGCGTCGCGCACGCACACCGGCCTCCGGCCCTTGACACCTTGGGTCTGGTGCCGGCGCTGGAGTCGCATGTCGCGCATGTGGCAGCCGTTCCGGTGCACTTCGAGGTCCCGCTTGCCCTTCCTCCGTTGCCGGCGGCCGTGGAGGTGGCGGCCTACCGCATCGCGCTGGAAGCGATCCAGAACGTCGCGGCGCATGCGCAGGCCCGGTCCTGCGTGCTGCACCTGGTCCATGACCGCCAAGGCCTGACCCTGGAGGTGGTGGACGACGGCCTGGGGATTACTTCCGACCATCCCGTCGGCCTCGGGCTGCAGTCCATGACCGAGCGGGCGGCCGAGCTGGGCGGCATACTCACCCTGCAGCGCGGCCCGGACGGCCGGGGAACCTTGGTCCGAGCGGTGCTGCCCTGTCGAGCCCATCAGCTGACAAGCTGGCCGGCGCGGGCGCGGGCTCCGGTGTCGCAGAACCCGGGAGAAGATCGCGGTGAACGCTTTGAACGTGCTCATCTGCGATGACCACGCTGGCTTCCGGGGCAGCCTATCGGCGCTTCTGGGCGGCAGTGCGGAGGTCGTCATCGTCGGCGAGGTCGCTGACGGAGCACATGCCGTCCGGGCGGCCCTGGCGCTGCAGCCCGACGTTGTGCTGATGGACCTGGCCATGCCCGGTATGGGCGGTGTGGAGGCCACCAGGTCCATCGTCAACAGCGCACCCCACATCGGGGTGATCGTCCTGACGATGGCCGAGGACGACGACGCCGTGTTCGCCGCGATCCGGGCCGGGGCCCGTGGGTACCTGCTCAAAGGCGCGCGTCGCGCCGAGATCGTCCGCGCGTTTCGAGCGGTGGCCGACGGCGACGCCGTGTTCGGCGGCGCGATCGCCAGCCGCCTCATCCGGTACTTCAACCCCCCAGCCGCGGCATCACCATCGCTCCGCTTCCCAGACCTCACCCCCCGAGAGGTTCAGGTCCTCACGATGATGGCCCGCCCCCTGACCAACCCCTCGATAGCCCACGAACTCGGGATCAGTGAGAAAACGGTGCGCAACAACGTCTCCGCCATCCTGGTCAAGCTGCGGGTCGCCGACCGAGCCCAAGCCATACTGGCCGCCCGCGATGCCGGTATGGGGCCGGAAACGCACCGGCGCGAGCTAGGACGCTAAACCTGGATCCACGTCCGCCATCCCCAAGGGCCGCCGGTCGCCAGGTGCAGCACGAGCCGGCGGGCGGAGCAGGCGGAGCCGGGCTGGGACATTGACGAGTTGGCGCGGATGCTGCCGGTGGTGGCCTGGGCGCGAACCACCGACGCCGGAGCGCCGGCCGCGCGGGTGAGGTCGAAGGCCATCGTGGCCACAGACAGCCAGTCACTTGTGACCCGGAAGCGCTCGGACGGCAGGTGCGCCGGCGGCTCGCCTTTCAGCTGCGCAATGAGCTGCTCGACGATCGCGCGCCCGGCGGTCCTTCGCCGCTGCCAGCACCGGAGCCGCGAACTGAGTCGGGACCGCTGAACGGACTGCACCCGCTCTGCAGTAAAGCGCCCACTGCGGGGTCTCCGCCGGTACGGACCCGGCCGGGCGCATAATCCTTCGGTCGTGGGTTCGAGCCCCACCCGCCCCACCCGCGGACAGCGACATGCGGCCAGTACGGGCTCGATGCCGAGCCCCGCACTGACCGCATGTCCCCGTGTTTGCCCGGGCGGCTGCCCGGGGTTCTCAGTTGTAGTTCTGGTCGCCGTACGGGCGTTGCTGGCCGCCGTACTGACCGGGCTGCTCGCCGCCGTACTGACCCGGCTGGCCCGGGTACTGACCCGGCTGGCCCGGGTACTGACCCGGCTGGCCCGGATACTGGCCGGGCTGCGGCGGGTACTGGCCGCCGTACTGACCCTGGTCCTGCTGCCCACCGTACTGACCCTGGTCCTGCTGCCCACCGTACTGACCCTGGTCCTGCTGCCCACCGCCGTACTGACCCTGGTCCTGCTGCCCGCCGTACTGGCCCTGACCGGGCATGGCCTGCGTGGCGGATTCGCGGGCGAAGGCTTCGGGGTCGTTCTTGGCGCGTTCCTTGGCCTGGGTGGCGTGTGCTTTTACCTGAGGGGCTTCCTCGTCGAGTTTGGTCAGCCCGCGTTCCCACCGCTCCCGCATCGGGTGGATCCCGCCGCCGCCGACGGCGACCACGGTGACCCCGACCAGGATGGTCAACGCCGCGTACAGCACCGCGTTGACCACGTTCTGCGCGATCTGCAACTGGTTGAGCGCCGCGATCACCCCGAGGGCCAGGATCAGCACCGACGCCACGTTGGCCAGCACCGCGCCGTAGGACAACCCGCCCAGACTGTTCTGGATCAGGCCCTTGACCGCCGCGGCGATCGCCGCGGCCAGCACCACGATCAGGATCGCCACGAACAACTTCGGCAGGTACCCGATGATCGCGGCCAGATAGACGCTGATCGGATTCGGGCCGAACACCCCGAACGCGGTGGACAACACGAAGAGCATCACCGCGTAGAACACCAGCTTGGCCAGGATGTCGGAGGCGTCGTACTGCGATCGGTCCAACATCTTCTTGATTCCGCCGCGCTCGACCGCCCGGTCGAAGCCGACCTTGCCCAGGATCGTGGCCACGACCTTGGCCAGCACCTTCGCGATGATGTACCCGATGATCAGGATCACCAGGAAACCCAACAACTTCGGCAAGAACGTCAACACCGAACTCAACGCATCAGACAGCGACTGTCCGATATTCATGCGGGTGTCCTCTTTCTCGTGAGGCGGCCCCGGGGGTGCCCGAGGTCTTGATCAGTCTCTCGGTCCGGTCCAGGCTCTGCCACTCAGGCAGTGAAACGGCATCCGGATCAGCTCACCCGGCTGGACCGGCCGGCCAGCACCGACAGGTCCAGCAGCACCGGCAGGTCCGGGCGGTCCACCGCCGTGCGCGTTGCCGCCACCAGCTCGGTCTCGATCCGGCGGCGGGTCGCGATCAGGTCGCCGTCCTCCACCAGGGTCACCTCGAGGACCAGCGTGGGGTCCTCGCTGTCGCCGATCAGCCGTGCGCGCGCGGAGTGCACCCCGGGATAGCTCTCCAGTTGCGCGGTGACGGCATCGGACAACGCCGAGTTGGACACCGTTGTGGTGCCAGCCGATCGGTCGCCGGGTACGGCGAGGTCACCGGCGCGATCGGTGGACAGCAACAGCACGAGGAACCAGCGCAGCGCCAGCAGGCCGATCAGCAGCGCCACCACGCCGGCGGCGGGCCAGAACCACGCGCTGCTCGACCCGACGAACCGAGCCACCGGGTTGTCCAGCAGCGAGGCCGAGGCCTGACCCCAGACGCCGTAGTGCAGCAGGAGCATCCCCACTCCGGCGGCGGTGAGCAGCAGACCGAGCAGGATCAGGACGCTGCGATTCGTGCGGTCGGCATGCATCAGGACCTCCCTCGGACATTGAGTTTGACCCGGGGGGCGGAGCGCAGTTGGAGCTGCTCGAGACGCTCCCGGGCGGCCTGCTCGACGGGCTCCCGCAAGGTCGAGGCCGGCTCGTCGTGCCGGGCGGTGGCCGTCGCGGCGACGTGCACGCTGCGCCGCCGGACTCCCACCGACACCTCGCGGATGCCGTCCACGGCACCGACGGCGGATTGGACGGCGCGCGCTACGCCCTTGCGGGTGAATGCGGTGTCCACACCGTCCGGGGAATCGGTCACGCTCAGCCGGTCGACGCGTCGCCGTCTGAGTTCGGCGACGAGCAGGACCACACCGACCAGGACACAACCGATCCCGATCTGGCGGATCACGGTGTCCTGCCATCGGGTGCTGCTGGCCCAGGTGTAGGCCGCCGGCCAGCGCACGAGCGCCGGTCCGAGACCGAGTTGGGCGGCGACGACTTCGATGACGACCAGGGCCGCGCCGATCATCAGGGCCAGGCTCAGCACCGCACCCAGGATGCGGTTGACGAACTTCACAGGGGCTCCTGTCTGGCTACCGCACCCGGGCGGGCGCGGGAAGTGTCGTGACGAGGTCGGTGAC
>JBBPYA010000316.1:0-7369 GCA_038200385.1 Mycobacteriales bacterium | reverse complement strand
GACGCGCGGCTGGAGCTGATCAACACGGTCATCAAGCCCGGTTACGCCACGCTCAAGGCCTGACCCGGACCCCGCGGCGGCGGTGGACGCGGGCCTCCCACGGACGCAGCTCGGTCGCGGTGTCCGGATAGTTGGTCAGCAGCAGGTCCGCCTCGGCCCAGGCCACCGCGTCCGGTAGGTCGGCGCAGGCCGGCCGGTCGGACAGGTTCGCCAGCACCAGCAGTTCGACGCCGTCCAGCCGGCGCAGGTAGGCGTAGAGCTGCTCGTCGTCGGGCACCAGCATGGTGAAGTCACCGTCGACGACGACCGGTTCGGTGTGCCGCAGTTCGATGAGCCGCCGGTAGTGGTGCCAGACCGAGTCCGGATCCGCCGTGGCGGCGGCGGCGTTGATCTCGGTGTGGTTCGGGTTGAGCGCGATCCACGGGGTGCCGGCGGTGAAGCCGGCCTGTCCCGAGTCGTCCCACTGCATCGGCGTACGGGCGTTGTCGCGGCTGACCGCCCGCAGCACCGCCAGTACCTGCTCGATCGGCTGCCGGCCAGGCCCGGTGGCCTCGGCGAAGTGGTTCAGCGACTCGATGTCGCGGTAGTCGTCGATGCTGTCGAAGCCGGCGTTGGTCATCCCCAGCTCGTCGCCCTGGAAGACGTACGGCGTACCGCGGTGCAGGTGCAGCACGGTGGCCAGCGCCTTGGCCGACTCCACGCGGTACCGCCCGTCGTTGCCGAAGCGCGACACCGACCGCGGCTGGTCGTGGTTGGACAGGTACAGGCTGTTCCAGCCGACCCGGGCCAGACCCTCCTGCCACCGGGCGAACGAGGCCTTGAGGTGGGTCAGCTGCGGCGGCGTGTTGGCCCACTTGTCCGGGCCCATAGCGACGTGCTCGAACTGGAACACCATGTCCATCTCGGCCCGTGCCGGATCGGTGAACAGCACCGCCTCCTGCACGGTGACGCCGGGCATCTCCCCGACGGTCAGCAGCCCGCCCGGGTGCGGTGCGATGACCTCCCGGTTCAACTCCTGCAGGAACTCGTGGATCCGCGGACCGCCGACCACCGCCGACCACGGGCTACCGAGCGGGCCGCCGTCGACGAGCGGTCCGTCGGGTAGCGCCGGGTCCTTGGAGATCAGGTTGATGACGTCCATCCGGAACCCGTCGACCCCGCGGTCCAACCACCACCGCATCATCGAGTGGACGGCGTCCCGTACCTGTGGGTTCTCCCAGTTCAGGTCCGGCTGAGTGCGGGAGAACAGGTGCAGGAAGTACTCGCCGCTGGCCTCGTCGTACTCCCAGGCCGGGCCGGAGAACGCCGACTGCCAGTTCGTCGGCTCGGCGCCGGGTTCGCCGGGCTGCGTACCCGGCCGCGGCGGGCGCCACCAGTACCAGTCCCGCTTGGGATGCTCGCGCGAGGAGCGGGACTCGACGAACCACGGGTGCCGGTCGGAGGTGTGGTTGACGACGAGATCGAGCACGATCCGGATGCCCCGCTCGTGCGCCTGCTCGATCAGCTTGTCGAGGTCGGCCAGCGTCCCGAAGAGGGGGTCGACGTCCTGGTAGTCACTGATGTCGTAGCCGTTGTCGTCCATCGGCGACGGGTAGCACGGGGACATCCAGATGACGTCGATGCCGAGTGCGGCCAGGTAGTCCAGGTGGCCCAGCACACCGGGCAGGTCGCCGATGCCGTCGCCGTCGGAGTCGGCGAAGCTGCGAGGGTAGATCTGGTAGACGACCGCGGACTTCCACCAGGCCGGCTGCTGCTCGGCGGCCGGTTCGGTGTTGGCCGCGGCAGGCTGCATGACGACGACGCTACCGGCGGTTCATGTGTGCCGGTCCGGGCCTCCGGTCGGCGACCTCGCCCCTCGAAACCGGCTCAGCGCTAAGCGCGATCACAGCCATTCTTCCGTCCTGCGGGACATGCCGCCGAGGTCCCTGCGGGACATGCCGCCGAGGTCGCCGCGGTTGCATCGGGCGTTCGTACTGTTGAGCAGGAGAGCGGCCGGCCTCATGCCGCGTGCAGTCAGGTTCGGGTACTTCGTCCGGTCGAGGTGCTAGACGTAGTCGACGTCGACCGTCCGGTGCCGACCCGAGGTGAGGTACTAGTCGAGGTGGTCAGTGCCGGGATCAATCCGGGCGAGATCGCCATCCGGGAGGGACGTTTTGCCGCGCAATGGCCGGCCACGTTCCTTCCGGGTAGGGCGGCGACTTCGCCGGTCGGGTGGTTGAGGTGGGCCAGAGGCGACGGGCCTACCTGTCGGCACCGAGGTGATCGGCTTCACCGATGCGCGGGCCGCGCAGGCCGATCTCGTTCGTGGTCGCGGTGGACCAGCTGACGGTCAAGCCGTCCGCGGTCGACTGGGACCAGGCGGGCGCGCTCAAGGCGGCCGGAACCACCGCGTACGCCGCGGTACGTGCGGTGGCCCCCGGCCCAGCGAGACCGTCGTGGTCAGCGGGGCCGGCTCCCTGGTCGTGCAGCGCCCGCGGCAGGCCGACGCGACAATCATCGGCATCGCCGGGGAGGCCAACG
The DNA here is from genome assembly GCA_038200385.1 of Mycobacteriales bacterium. Classification (GTDB taxonomy): domain Bacteria; phylum Actinomycetota; class Actinomycetes; order Mycobacteriales; family Geodermatophilaceae; genus JBBPYA01. The sequence goes on along the minus strand of JBBPYA010000316.1, from coordinate 4,849 downwards.
CGGACTGGCTGCGCTCTATGGGAGCCCAACTGGTCGGGTACGACGAGGGCCTGACCGAGCGACTGAGGGCGGCAGCGCCCGAGGGGATCGACGCCGTCTTCGATACCTTCGGCGGTGGCTACGTCGAACTGGCCGTCGAACTCGGCGTAGCGCCCGATCGAATCGAGACCATCATCGACTTCGCCGCCGCGGACAAGTACGGCACTCAGGCCGTCGGCGGGGCCACCGCCAGCACCGCGGCCGTGCTGGCCGAGTTGGCCGACCAGATGGCCGCCGGTCGGCTCGTCGTGCCCGTTGCTGCGACGTACTCCCTGGAGCAGGTCCCCGCGGCCTACACCGAGCTGGCCCGGCGACACCCGCGGCAAGATCGTCCTGCGGCTGCGCTGAGCCGACTGGGTCGAACGGCGCCGACTGGGCGAACCGGGCCGAACCGGCCAACTGGGCCGGCCGACCGGGCCGAACCGGCCAACTGGGCCGGCCGACCAGCCGAACCACGCCGACCGGGCCGAACCGCGCCGACCGGGCCGAACCGCGCCGTCGCGGGCCGGTCGCGCCACGCCTCAGCCGGTGAGGGGTCCGGTGAAGTCCACATCGGCGGTGTCGACCGTCCCCGCCAGCCGGCCGGGGGCCTCGTGGTAGCGCCAGTACAGGTTGGTGTGGGCGATGACCTGCTCCGGCGGTGGCGCGCCGTACGAGGAGAGGTCCTCGGTCGTGTGCGCGTCCGCGACCAGCGCCGCGTCGTAGCCGCGAGTGATGGCTCCGTGCAACGTCGAGCGAACGCACTGGTCGGTCTGCGCGCCGGCGACGACGAGGTTTCCCACCCCGCGAGCGGCGAGCACTGATTCAAGGTCGGTGTCCTCGAAGGAGTCGCCGTACGCCTTGTGCACCAACGCTTCGGAGTCGCGCCGGACGAGTTCGGGGACGTACTGCCAGTCGTCGCTGTCCCGGATCAGCTCATCGCTGTGGTGAGCGACCCACACGACGTCCACCGCGGCCGCGCGGGCCTTGTCGACCAGTTGTCCGATGTTAGCCACGACGGCATCCCTGTCGTGGGCCTGGCCGACGACACCGTGCTGCACGTCGATGACCAGTAGCGCGGTGTTCGGCCGGTTTGCCAGCGTCGTCATGTCACCCTCCCTGCCCGTGTGGTTCGGCTGCTCCGATGCTAGGACCGCCCTCCGACAGTTCCTCGGCGCAGGTGGCCCGGAGCTGGGGGCCGAGGTGTACGGGTGGCTCGGTGTACGGGTGGCTCGGTGTACGGGTGGCCGTGATCCCAGCCGGGTTGCGCGGAAACTGTGCAAGTACGGGCGGTCTCAGCCGGGTTTGAGCCGCAACTGTGCAGATAAGGGCGGTCCCAGCCCCGTCGATCGCCCGTTCGTGCGCGGTTACCGGGCGGTAACAGACAAATGGGGGTCAGTCGCGCCAGCGCAGGCACGTCGTGATCTCGGCGACGACCTCGCTCCACTGCTCGGCCAGTACGGCGAGTTCGGGTCCCTCGGGGCGGGGACGCTCCAGCTCCGCATCGCCCTCGTCCAGCGCGAGGGCCAGCTCGCCGGACCCGGTCAGCAGGTCAACCACCCGTTCCAGATGGCAGTACTCGGCCAGGTCGAGTGCCCCCTCGGCCGCGCGGGCCAACCGGGTCAGGTCCCAGTCGCCACCGGTCGCGTCCAGCATCTGCGAGACGGCGTCGAAGTCGTAGGTGTCTTGCTCGGCCGGGATCGGTTCGGCGTCGGCCTCGACGACCGCCCCCCACGTGGACAGCGCGGTCAGGTCGTGTGGCTCGCCCTGCTCGACGAACGCGGACAGGCCCTCGGCCGAGCGGAAGACGTCGGGGGTGAGTTCCCGGCCGAGGAACCGGGCGGAGTCCTCCACGTAGCAGCGCAACGTCAGCCCGGCCGCCTCGGCAAAGACCAGTCGGACCGGCAGGATCCCTACCGACTCCCAGAACTCCGCGGCCGCCCTGGCCTGCTCGTCGTCGTCGTCCACGCCCACCAACTTGCCGTGGTGCAGTGCGGTGGCCCCGACGACGTCGTCCACGTCGTCGTCCTCGTCGTCGAGGTGAGTGTTGTCGTCGTCGTCGTCGTCGTCGTCCTCGTCGTCGTCGTCCTCGTCGTCGTCGTCGTCGTCGTCGAGGTGAGTGTTGTCGTCGTCGTCGTCCTCGTCGTCCTCGTCCTCGTCCTCGTCCAGCTCGACCGGCTCCACCCAGTGCAGCGCCCCGCCGAGCGCCTCCAGGACGGCTTCCCAGCGCTGCCCGAGTCCAGCTGCGATCTCCGACCAGGCCTTCTCGCCGGCCCGGCTCGCGAACACCTCGGAACCGCTGTCCAGCAACCCGAGTCCCGGGATCTTGGCCAGCTCGTCCTCGATCTCCTCGACCTCGCAGCACTCGCCGATCCGCTCGACCATGTCGACGGTGTCGGCCAGCTCGCCGACCGACCAGCGGTCCGGCCCGCCGGCGACGAGGTCGTAGAGCCCGTCGAGGTCGAAGCGGTAGTCCAAGTCCGGGCGCAGTTCACGCCGGCCGACCCGGCGCACGGCCGACCACGACGGGTGGTCGGACAGGTCGTGCTCGGCGTCGGTGGTCAGGAAGTGCGCGAGTTGTGCCGGGGAGGTGAACAGGTGGACCTTCCCGCCGGTCCCGAGGAAGGCCTGCCACTCCTCGTCGTCCTCCTCCCACGGGGGCGCCCACAGGGTGTACCCGGTCCGCTCGTCCAGAACGACGGCGATCGGCACGATGCTCTCGCTGGGAAGGTTTTCGTCCATCACACGCCCATCGGGTGCCATACGGTCTTGGTCTCCAACCATGCCGTCAGCCGGGTCAGGCCCGGCTGCTCGGTCCAGTCCGGTTCCCCCGAGGGCGACCGGAGCACCCGCTTGACGTTGTCCGCGGCAGCGCGTTCGAAATCCGTTGCCTGCTCCGGATCCGCACCGCACAAATCGATGGCGTTGACGTCGCGGTGTCCGGCCAGCCATGGGGCCAGTTCCGCGGTCCGGCCGGTAAGGATGTTGACGACCCCGCCCGGTACGTCGGAGGTCGCCAGAACCTCGGACAGGGTGATCGCCGGCAGCGGTCGGTCCGCGCTGGCGACCAGCACGCACGTCGACCCGCCGGCCAGCACGGGAGCCAGCACGCTCACCAGCCCCAGCAGGGACGATCGCTGTGGGGCCAGGACGGCCACCACGCCGGTCGGCTCCGGGACGGACAGGTTGAAGTACGGGCCGGCCACCGGGTTGGCGTTGCCCGCGACCTGGGCGATCTTGTCGGTCCACCCGGCGTACCAGACCCAACGGTCGGTCGCTGCGTCGACGACCGACCGCGCGGCCCGCAGGGCCACCCCTTCGGCGGCCGCGACGTCGCCGGCGAACTGGTCCCGCCGGCCCTGCATGATTTCGGCGACCCGATAGAGCACCTGTCCGCGGTTGTACGCCGTCGTACCGGACCAGCCGCCGAAGGCCTTGCGGGCCGCCACGACGGCGTCCCGGGCGTCCTTGCGCGAGCCCTGTGCGGCGTTGGCGAGAAACCTGCCGCGGGCGTCGACCACGGCGTAGGACCGGCCGGACTCCGACCGGGGGAACGCGCCGCCGACGTAGAGCTTGTAGGTCTTGCGAACGTCGACCCTAGGCATGCCCACCGCCGCGCAGGTACCCCGCCAGGCCCTGCCGGCCGCCCTCCCGGCCGAATCCCGACTCCTTGTACCCGCCGAACGGCGAGGTCGGATCGAACCGGTTGAACGTGTTGGCCCACACCACGCCGGCCCGCAGCCGACTGGCCATCCAGAGGATCCGTGAGCCCTTCTCCGTCCACACCCCGGCGGACAGACCGTAGGGCGTGTTGTTCGCCTTGGCCACCGCCTCGTCGGGCGTCCGGAACGTGAGGACCGACAGGACCGGGCCGAAGATCTCCTCGCGCGCAATCCGGCTCGACTGGCCGACCTCGGTGAAAAGCGTTGGGGGGAACCAGAAACCGTGCTCGGGAAGTTCACACGGCGGCGACCAACGGTGCGCCCCTTCGGCTTCGCCGATGTCGGACAGTTCCCGGATCCGGGCCAGCTGGGCGGCGGAGTTGATCGCGCCGATGTCGGTGTTCTTGTCCAGCGGGTCGCCGAGGCGCAACGTGCCCAGCCGCCGGCGCAACGAGGCCAGCACCTCGTCGTAGACGCTCTCCTGCACCAGCAGCCGGGAGCCGGCGCAGCAGACGTGCCCCTGATTGAAGAAGATGCCGTTGACGATCCCCTCGACCGCCTGGTCGATCGGCGCGTCGTCGAAGACGATGTTCGCCGCCTTGCCGCCGAGTTCGAGGGTCAGGGATTTGTGCGTGCCGGCCACCGAGCGGGCGATCTGCTTGCCCACGTCGGTGGATCCGGTGAACGCCACCTTGTCGACATCGGGGTGCTCGACGAGCGCGCGTCCGGTGTCGCCCGCGCCGGTGACGATGTTGACCACCCCCGGCGGCAGGTCGGCCTGCTGGCAGATCTCGGCGAACAGCAGGGCGGTCAGCGGGGTGGTCTCGGCCGGTTTGAGTACGACGGTGTTGCCGGTCGCCAGCGCCGGGGCGATCTTCCAGGCCAGCATCAGGAGCGGGAAGTTCCACGGGATGACCTGCCCGGCCACCCCGATCGGCCTGGGGTCGGGGCCGAGCCCGGCGTACCCCAGCTTGTCCGCCCAGCCGGCGTAGTAGAACAGGTGTGCCGCGGCCGTGGGGACGTCGACATCGCGGGACTCCCGGATCGGCTTGCCGTTGTCCAGCGACTCCAGGACCGCGAGTTCACGGGCCCGCTCCTGGACCAGCCGGGCCAGCCGGAACAGGTACTTGCCGCGCTCCGTCGGCGACATCCGCCCCCAGGGTCCGGAG
>JBBPYA010000315.1:0-6449 GCA_038200385.1 Mycobacteriales bacterium | reverse complement strand
ATAGGCCGCGGGCCCATCCCTAGCCGATAAATCTTTCCACCACGAGATGATGCCGTCCGTGGTCGTATCCGGTATTAGCTCCGGTTTCCCGGGGTTATCCCAGTGCTAGGGGCAGGTTGCCCACGTGTTACTCACCCGTTCGCCGCTAGGGCATCCTCCCGAAGGAGGAGCCTCGCTCGACTTGCATGTATAAAGCACGCCGCCAGCGTTCGTCCTGAGCCAGGATCAAACTCTCCATAGATGTCTATTACCTCAGGCCGGACGACACGAGGCCGCCACGGTGAAGTGACATGAGAAGAGTGATGCCCGAGCACGCCCCGATGACCCTCGAAAGGCTCATCCGCAGGCCCGACCGTGCACCAGTCGAATCCATGGCCAAGCGAGCTCTAGCTCGATTGTCCATCGTTCATTTCGCCCGACCTTCGGCGGCGTCCGATCCGGGGGCGGATCGTAAGCCGTCGGCTGCCGGACAGTTGGCACTGACTTTTAGCACGCTGTTGAGTTCTCAAGGAGCGGGAGCGCACCGCAGCGGGCCTCTCAGCCGTTCGCGGGGCAACCAGTGGAACGTTACGCGGTCGGCTTCGCGGCGTCAAACCGGTTCGACCCGGTCTCCCGCACCACCCGCGACTCCGGCTCCGCGACCGGACCGCTGTCCGCGCCGCGCCGTGCCGGTGTTGCGTGCCGACGGTACTACGCGGGTCGGAACCCTGCAAACCAGGGCCGGGGGCGACTCGGTTCCCATGTTTCGTCGGCGGCGGGGCGCCGGCACCCTGCTTGCTCAGCCGGCCAGCTCGACGCCCGCCACTGCGCGACGTCCCCGGCGTAGGACCAGCCACCGACCGTGCAGCAGGTCGGCGTCGGCGGGCACGTGCTCGACGTCCTCGACCCGCCGGTTGTTCAGGTACGCCCCGCCCTCTGCCACCGCGCGCCGGGCCGCCGACGTGCTCCCGCACAGGCCCGTCATCCGTAGCAGCGTCGTCAGCGGCGGCAGCGGCGCGGCCACGGAGGTCACTCCGGCCTCGCCGAGCGCGGCACCGAGAAGCGGAGCCGGCAGCCCTGCCAGCTCACCGCGGCCGAACAGCGCCGCGCTGGCCTGCTCCACCTGGGCGGTGGCCTCGGGACCGTGGAGCAGGTCGGTCAGCTCGCTGGCCAGCCCGCGCTGGGCCTCCCGCGCGGCCGGGCGCTGCGCGGTGAGCTCGACCAGCTCCTCGATCTCCGCACGGCTACGGAAGCTGAACGTGCGCAGCCGCGATTCGACGTCGGCGTCGGCGGTGTTCAGCCAGTACTGGTACCAGGCGTACGGCGAGGTCAGTGCCGGATCCAGCCACATCGACCCGCCACCCGTGGACTTGCCGAACTTCGCCCCGCCCGCGGTGGTGATCAGGGGCAGGGTGAGCGCGTGCACGGCGCGTCCCTCGATCCGGCGGATCAGGTCGACCCCACCGAGGATGTTCCCCCACTGGTCGGAGCCACCGACCTGCAGCGCGCACCCGTACCGCCGGAACAGCTCCAGGTAGTCCATCGACTGCAGCAGCAGGTAGCTGAACTCGGTGTAGCTGATGCCGTCGGTCTCGAGCCGGCGCCGGATGGTCTCCCGCGCGAGCATGACGTTGACCGAGAAGTGCTTGCCGATCTCGCGGAGGAAGTCGACGGTGGACAGCCGGGCGGTCCAGTCGTTGTTGTCCACCAGGCGGGCGGCCAGCGGCCCGTCGAAGTCCAGGAACCGCCCGAGCTGGTCGCGGATCGAGCCGAGCCAGCCGGCCACCACGTCCGGCGGGTGCAGCTGGCGCTCCCCGCCGACGTCCCGCGGGTCGCCGATCATCCCGGTGGCCCCGCCGGCCAGCGCGATCGGGCGGTGCCCGGCGAGCTGGAAGCGGCGCAGGGTGAGCAGCGGCACCAGGTGCCCGACGTGCAGGCTCGGCCCGGTGGGGTCGAAGCCGGCGTACAGGGTGACCGACCCGGCGGCCAGCGCTGCCCGCAACGCCGCCCGGTCCGTGCTCTGCGCGATCAGCCCGCGCCAGTGCAGCTCCTGCAGGATGTCGGAGGGGACACCGTCGGCGGTCACGGCGCCGAGTCTGCCGCACCCGCGGGACCGGATGCCGGGGGACGCCCCCCACGCCGGAACGCACTGACCGACGGGGCGCTGTCCTGCCAGAACCGCCACGGCCGTTCGACGGCCCGGTTGATGCCCACCCTCGGCCCGGAGCGCACCGTTGCGGGATCGCCGGGCAGCAGTAGGCTGAAGCGGCCGCGGGGGTCGAGCAGGTCCGCGCCGGTGTCCGCGCCGGTCACCGCGAGGGCCGCGGTCAGCAGGGCCGGGCCACGGCCCAGCTCCCGGTCGGTCCGGGCGGCCGGCCGGCGCTCGCGGGCCTGGGACAGTCCGCCGACCACCTCCCCCGCGCGCAGGAGCACCGCGCCTGCGGCACCCGCGGGATGGCAGACGATGTTCGCGCACCAGTGCATGCCGTAGCTGAAGTACACGTAGAGGTGCCCCGGCGGCCCGAACATGACGGCCGTCCGCGGCGTCGGGCCGCGCCAGGCGTGCGACGCCGGATCAGCCGGCCCCTCGTACGCCTCCACCTCGGTCAGCCGGACCTGCACCGGCCCTTCTGGAGAGTCGACCCGCAGCACTGCCCCGATCAGCTCCGGGGCCACCTCGCTGGCCGGGCGGGCGAGCAGGTCGCGCCGGATCACCCGTCCTGGGCCCACGCGGCGTGCTCGTGTGCCAGGTCCGCGAGCCCGGCCAGCTGGGCCGCGAGCTGTTCCGGCGCGGTTCCGCCCGTCGCCGACCGGGACTGGATGGAGCCCGCGACCGAGAGCACGGAGCGCACCCCGGGGGTCAGCCGCGGATCCACCGCGGCCAGCTGGTCGTCGGTGGCCTCGGCCAGCTCCAGGTCCCGCTCGGCACACCAGCGGACCAGCGCGCCGGCGATCTCGTGCGCGTCCCGGAACGCGGTTCCCCCGGTGACCAGCCACTCCGCAACGTCGGTGGCCAGCACGAACCCGGTGCCCGCGGCGGCGCTCACCCGCTCGGTGCGCACCGTCAGCGAAGCCATCATCCCGGCCAGCGCCGGCAGCAGCAGGAGCAGCTGCTCGGCGGTGTCGAAGACCGGCTCCTTGTCCTCCTGCAGGTCCCGGTCGTAGGCCAGCGGAAGGGCCTTGAGGGTGGCCAGGAGCCCGGTCAGGTTGCCGATGAACCGGCCGGCCTTGCCCCGGGCCAGCTCGGCGATGTCGGGATTCTTCTTCTGCGGCATGATCGAGGATCCCGTGGAGTAGGCGTCGTCGAGCTCGACCCAGCCGAACTCCGACGACGCCCACAGGCACACCTCCTCCCCGAGCCGGGACAGGTGCACCCCGAGCAGGGCGGCGGCGAAGAGGAACTCGGCGGCGAAATCCCGGTCGGACACGGCGTCGATCGAGTTGGCCGCGGCCCGGTCGAAACCCAGTTCCCGGGCCACCGCCTCCGGGTCCAGCCGCAGCGACGAGCCGGCCAGCGCGCCGGCGCCCAGCGGGCAGACCGACGTACGCCGGTCCCAGTCCCGCAACCGGTCGACGTCGCGGGCCAGCGCGTGGACGTGCGCGAGCAGCTGGTGGGCCAGCAGGATGGGCTGGGCGTGCTGCAGGTGCGTCATCCCCGGCGCGGGGACCGCCCGGTGCCGTTCGGCCAGCGCGACGATCGCGGTCTCCAGCTCGGAGATCCGCGCCACGATCCGGCGTACGGCGTCGCGCAGGTACAGCCGGAGGTCGGTGGCGACCTGGTCGTTGCGGCTGCGGCCGGCCCGCAGCTTGCCGCCGAGGGCGCCCAGCCGCTCGAGCAGGCCGCGCTCCAGCGCGGTGTGGACGTCCTCATCGTCCGCGGTGGGCCGGAAGCTGCCGTCGGCCACGGCGGCGGCCAGGTCCTCCAGCGCCGCCAGCATCCGGTCCAGTTCCTCGGAGTCCAGCAGCCCGGCGCCGTGCAGCACCCGGGCGTGCGCGCGCGAGGCGCGCAGGTCATAGGGCGCCAGCCGCCAGTCGAAGTGCACCGACAGCGACAGCGCGGCCAGCGCCTGGGCCGGCCCGGCCGCGAACCGGCCGCCCCACAGCCGCAACGGCTCAGTCACGGCGCGGCCCGGCTCTCACCCGGCGGAGCCTGCCACACCCGCGTCCCGCACCGCGGTGCCACCGAGGCGGGCGTCCCGCGCGGCGGCGAGCTTGCTAGGCATCCCCCACAGCTCGACGAACCCGCGGGACAGCCCCTGGTCGAAGGTGTCCCCGCTGTCGTAGGTGGCCAGCTCGAAGTCGTACAGCGAGGCCGCGCTCTGCCGGCCGGTGGGAACCGCGCGCCCCGCGTGCAGCCGCATCCGGACATCGCCGGTCACGTGCCGCGACGCGGTGTCCAGGAACGCGTCCAGCGCCCGCTTGAGCGGTGAGTACCACAGCCCGTCGTACACCAGCTCGCTCCACCGCTGCTCGACCTGCCGCTTGAACCGGGCCAGATCCCGCTCGACGGTCACCGACTCCAGTTCCTGGTGCGCGGTGATCAGCGCGATCGCCCCGGGCGCCTCGTAGACCTCCCGGCTCTTGATGCCGACCAGCCGGTCCTCGACCATGTCCAGCCGGCCCACCCCCTGGGCGCCGGCGCGGCGGTTAAGGGTCTGGATGGCCTGCAGCATGGTGACCGGCTCGCCGTCGATCGCGGTGGGCACCCCGTGGGTGAAGGACACCACGACCTCGTCGGGCTCACGGGGCACCGCCGGGTCGGCGGTGTAGCTGTAGACGTCCTCGATCGGGGCGTTCCAGATGTCCTCGAGGAAGCCGGTCTCGACCGCGCGGCCCCAGACGTTCTGGTCGATCGAGTACGGCGAGCGCGAGGTGACGTCGATCGGCAGGTTCTTCTCCGCGGCGAACGCGATCGCCTTGTCCCGCGTCATCCCGGAGTCGCGGACCGGGGCGAGGACCCGGAGGTCCGGCGCGAGGGCTCCGATACCGACCTCGAAGCGGACCTGGTCGTTGCCCTTGCCGGTGCACCCGTGCGCCACCGTCTGGGCGCCGTGGTACTTCGCGGCGGCCACCAGGTGCGAGACGATCACCGGGCGGGACAGCGCCGACACCAGCGGGTAGCGGTCCATGTAGAGCGCGTTGGCCTTGAGCGCCGGCAGGCAGTACCCGTCGGCGAACTCCTCGCGCATGTCGGCGACGACCGCCTCGACCGCACCGCAGTCCAGCGCGCGCTGCCGGATGACGTCGAGGTCCTCACCGCCCTGACCGACGTCCCCGGCGACGGCGATCACCTCCGCGCCGGTGGCCTCGGCGATCCAGCCGATCGCCACCGACGTGTCCAGTCCGCCCGAATAGGCCAGCACCACACGCTCACTCATGGTCGTTCCTGTCTGCATCGCAGTGACCGGCGGCGAGGTCTCGCAGCCGGGTGGCCAGCGGCTCGCCGCCGTCGGGGTCCCGGGTGATGGCCAGGATCGTGTCGTCGCCGGCGATCGTGCCGAGGACGTCGGGCCAGCCGGACCGGTCCAGGGCCGACGCCAGGAACTGCGCGGCTCCCGGCGGGGTGCGCAGGACGGCCAGGTTCGCACTGGCCTGAGCGCCGACGAGCAGCTCGCCGAGCAGGCGGAGCAGCGGGACAGGGACGCCCTGCGCCGGGCGCAGCGGCGGCTCGCCCTCGGCCGGTACGACGTACGCCCCGGCGCCGCCGTCCGCCCCGCGCAGCTTCGCCGCGCCGAGCTCTTCCAGGTCGCGGGACAGCGTGGCCTGGGTAACCGCCACGCCGTCGCCGGCCAGCAGTGCGGCCAGCTCGCCCTGGGAGTGGATCGCGCGCTCGCGCAGCAGCGCCAGGATCCGCGCGTGCCGCGCGGACCTCGTCGCGGGCACCGATGCCGACAGCGACGACATCCTCAGTCGACCTGCCCGAGCAACCAGGTCAGCAGCGCCTTTTGGGCGTGCAGCCGGTTCTCCGCCTCGTCCCACACCGCGCTCTGGGGTCCGTCGAGCACCCCCGCGCTGATCTCCTTGCCGCGGTAGGCAGGCAGGCAGTGCAGGACGACGGCGTCGTTGCCGCGGGCCAGCGCGGCCTCGTCCAGCTGGTAGGGCAGGAACGGCTCGGCGCGGATCCCGCCCTCGCCCTCCTGGCCCATGGACACCCAGGTGTCGGTGGCCAGGACGTCGGCGCCGTCGCAGGCCGCCGCGGTGTTCTCCAGGTGGGCCACCGAGCCGCCGGTGCCGGCCGCGATCCCGGCGGCCCGGTCCAGGACGGTGGGGTCCGGCGGGTACGCCGCCGGCGAGGCGATCCGCACGTGCATGCCGGCCACCGCGCCCCCGAGCAGGTAGGAGTGCGCCATGTTGTTGGCGCCGTCCCCGAGGTAGGTCAGGACCAGCCCCGCCAGCTGCTTCTTGCGTTCGCGCACCGTCTGCAGGTCGGCCAGGATCTGGCAGGGGTGGAACAGGTCGGTCAGGGCGTT
>JBBPYA010000314.1:0-4913 GCA_038200385.1 Mycobacteriales bacterium | reverse complement strand
GGGAGGCGTCGTCGTGGGAGGAGCTGTGGTGGGGGCCGTCGTGGTCGGCCGGGTCGTGGTCGGCGCCGACGTCGACGTCGACGGGGGCGCGGTGGGGTGCGCCGGCTCGGTTACCGGAGCGGTCGGCACGACGGGAGGCGGTCCGGTGGGCACCGGCGCTGGCCCGGTCGGTTGGACCCCGGCCGCGTACGCCGCCGCGTAGCCGAGGACGGCGGCGACGTAGCTGTCGGAGTGGTTGTAGCGGTACACCGCCGAGCGCGCACCGGCCTCCGTGGACAGGTCGCCCGGACCTGAGCAGAGGTAGCTCGCGGTGGCCAGCGCCGCGTCGTACAGGTTGTTCGGGTCGGCGACGCCGTCCCCGTTCCCGTCGGCGCCGGGGAACTCCGCCCAGGTCCCCGGGATGAACTGCATCGGTCCCACGGCACGGTCGTAGGTGGTGTCCCCGTCCAGCCGGCCGCCGTCGGTGTCGCGGATCAGGGCCACCCCCGGACGCCCGTCCAGCGGGATGCCGAGGATCGGCGGGAGGACCGAGCCGTCGGCGGCCGGCCGACGCCCGCCGTACTGACCGTGGTCACTCTCGATCCGGCCGATCCCGGCGATCAGGGTCCAGTCGATCCGGCAGGTCGGGTCGGCCGGGGCCATCATCACTGCGGCCGTGCGGTAGGCGTCCACTGCCACCGCGGGAATCCCCAGGTCGGTGACGTCGGAGTAGTTGACGGTCGGGGTCGTGGTCGTGGTCGTGGTCGTGGTCGTGGTCGTGGTCGTGGTGGTCGGGCCCTGACCCGGCCCGGTCGTACCCGGCAGCTGTCCGCGTCCCTTGCCGGCGTTGTCCGGGACCATCGCCGCTGCGTATCCCACGAGTTGCGGATCGGCGGCGCCGCCCAGCACGAGACGCGACGCTGCACCGGCCGTCGAGTTGGCCGCGGCCACCGGGAGCGCCGAACTCGCGACGAGCGAGGCGATGCCGACCGAGGCCAGTGCTGCGACGAGGACCCGGCGCCGGGCGTGCTGCCGGGCGAGCTCAAGGCGGTGTTCCTCGCTGAGCCAGGCCGGCGGACCACTCAGCTTGAGCTGCAGCCGAAGCGGCGGCAGGAGTCCGCCGACCGATCCGGGCAGTCCGGGACGGTGCGGGAGCACGCCCGGACGCACCCGGCGCACCGACGGGAGCCAGGGAAGGCGGCGCAGTTGCCGCGGATCCGGTTGCATGTGCTCGACTCCCCGCGATGGCTGTGGACAGGTTGAGACTAATGAGCCCGGGCCGGTTGCACGAGGGGAATCGATTACAAATGGATCACCTCGCGCGGGCCACCCGGCCCTCGGTCCACACCGGCTCCGGGGAGTCCACCAACCGGCCGTCCGCGGAGAAGACCAGGAACCGGTCGAAGCCCCGGGCGAACCACCGGTCGTGGGTGACCGCGAGCACGGTCCCGTCGTACGCCGACAGCCCTGATTCCAGTGCCTCGGCGCTGGCCCGGTCCAGGTTGTCGGTCGGCTCGTCGAGCAGCAGCAGGGTGGCTCCGCCCAGTTCGAGGAGCAGTATCTGCAGCCTGGCCTGCTGTCCCCCGGACAGCTGCCCGAATCTCTGGTCGGCCTGCTCGGTGAGCTCGTAGCGCCGCAACGCGCCCATCGCGGACCCCCGGTCCAGTCCGGGACGCTCCCCGTCGCCGTGCCACAGGATGTCGATCAGGGTGCGCTCGGACAGCTGGGGCTGCTCGTGGGTCTGCGCGAACCAGCCCGGCCGGACCCGGGCCCCGAGCCGGGCAGTGCCGGTGTGCGCAACCCGGTGCCCGGCCAGCAGCCGCAGGAAGTGGCTCTTGCCCGAGCCGTTGGAGCCGAGCACCGCGACCCGCTCGCCGTAGCAGACCTCCAGGTCGAACGGCTGCATCAGACCGGTCAGCTCCAGCAGCTGGCAGGTGACCGCACGCACCCCGGTGCGCCCGCCGCGTAGCCGCATCGCGACCTTCTGCTCGGCGGGGCGCTCCGGCGGGCGCCCGGCCTCCTCGAACTTGGCCAGTCGGGTCTGCATCGCGTGGTACCGGCTGGCCATGTCGGGGCTGATCTTCGCCTGTTGCTGCAGGGTGCGCACCAGCTCCCGCAGCCGCTCGTGCTCATCGTCCCACCGCCGGTGCAACTCCCCGAGCCGGCCCAGGCGGGCCGCCCGCGCGTCGTGGTAGCTGTCGAACCCGCCGCCGTGCACCCAGGTCGTGCGCGCTTCGACGGTCACGATCCGGGTCGCCGTCCGGGACAGCAGTTCGCGGTCGTGGCTGACGAACAGGACGGTCTTCGCGCTGGCTCGCAGCTGGTCCTCCAGCCAGCGTTTGGCCGGCACGTCGAGGTAGTTGTCCGGCTCGTCGAGCAGCAGTACCTCGTCGGGGCCGCGCAGCAGCGCCTCCAGGGCCAGCCGCTTCTGCTCACCGCCGGACAGGGTGCGGATCATCCGGTGTTGCGCCCGCTCCAGCGGGATGCCGAAGGCGGCCACGGTGACGGTGTCCCAGAGCACCTCGGCGTCGTACCCGCCGGCATCGCCCCAGGTGGCGAGGGCTTCGGCGTAGCGCATCTGGGTGCGCTCGTCATCGACCTCCATCAGGGCGATCTCGGCGGCCTCCAGCCCGTCCCCGGCGGCCCGCACCGGCGGGGGTGCGAGGGACAGCAGCAGCTCGCGCACCGTCGTCGAATCGCGGACCGACCCGACGAACTGGCGCATCACGCCGAGCCCGCCCGAGCGTCCGACCGTCCCGGCCGCCGGACCGAGGTCGCCGGCGATCAGCCGCAGCAGGGTGGTCTTGCCCGACCCGTTGGCTCCCACGAGCGCCACCTTGGCCCCGTCTCCGACCCGGAACGTGACGTCGTCGAGCAGCACCCGGCCGTCGGATAGCCCGAAGGACAGGTGCCCGATCTCCAGATGGCCCACGGGGGGACAGTGTGCCCGCCCGTGCGCGGCCCTTCCTCCGCATTACCGGCCGGCCGGCCCGGGTGGGCGGCCCTGCGGGGCCGCGACGGGCCGCGGGCGGCGCCCGGCAGGCGGCCCTGATCGCCACCGTCGGATGCGGATCCGGTGTGGTGCGGACCCGAACGGCATCCGTACCGGCCCGACCGGCGACAATGAGCTGATGAAGAGCGTGGAGCAGCACCGGTCCGACGTCCTCGGCCTGCTGCCGGTGGGGCCCATCGTGCAGGTCGCGCTCGCCGACGCCGCAGGCCTGGTGCTGGCCGAGGACGTCCGCAGTCCGGTCGCGCTGCCGCCGTTCGACAACTCCGCGATGGACGGGTACGCCGTGCGCCGCGCCGACGTTCTGGACGTCCCTGCCACGCTGCCGGTGGCCGAGGACATCCCGGCCGGGCGTACCGACGTGGGCCCGCTCGCGGCCGGTACGGCGCACCGCATCATGACCGGGGCGCCGATGCCGCCCGGAGCGGACGCGGTCGTCCCCGTCGAGCGCACCGACGGCGGGACCCGTTCGGTCCGGATCGAGGACACCCCGGCTGAGCACGCGCACGTGCGCTGGATCGGGGAGGACATCGCCCTGGATGCGGTTGCGCTGCCCGCCGGCGTCGTACTGGACGCCGCGCAACTCGGTCTCGCCGCGGCCGTCGGGCTGCCCACCCTGCCGGTACACCGCAGGCTCCGGGTGGTCGTGCTGTCCACGGGCAGCGAACTCGTCGAGCCCGGCGAGGCACTGCGCCCCGGGCAAATCTACGAGTCCAATGGCGTGATGCTCGCGGCCGCGGCGCAGGCCGCCGGTGCGCAGGCCCGGCGGGTCCGGTTCGTCACCGACGACGTCGAGGAGTTCCGGGCCGCGATCCGGGCCGCGACCGTGGACGCGGACCTGCTGCTGACCAGCGGCGGGGTGAGCGCCGGAGCCTACGAGGTGGTCAAGGACGCCTTCACTGGTGCCGGGGTCAGCTTCGAGAAGGTCGCGATGCAACCCGGCATGCCGCAGGGGTACGGGCATGCCGGAGCAGTCCCCGTCATCACCCTGCCCGGCAACCCGGTAAGCGCGTTCGTGTCCTTCGAGGCGTTCGTCCGACCCCTGATCCGCAAGGCGCTCGGCCACCCGCAGCTGACGCGGCCCAGCGTGCGGGGCACGCTGGCCGGTCCGCTTCGCTCCCCGGAGGGCAAGCGGCAGTTCCAGCGGGGCCGCTGGACCAATGGCACCGTGCACCTGGTCGGCGGCCCCCCGTCGCACCTGCTGGGCAGCCTCGCGATGTCGGACTGCCTCGTCGTGATCCCCGAGGACGTGACGACGCTGCCGGCCGGCGCCGAGGTCGACGTCTGGCGGTTGACGTGACCGAGCGCGGCAAGCGGAGCCTCACCCACGTCGACAAGGCCGGGGCGGCCCGGATGGTGGACGTGACCGCCAAGGACGTCACGGCCAGGTCGGCGACCGCTGCCGGCCGGGTACTCGTCTCGGCCGAGGTCGTCCAGCTGCTCCGCGGCACGGGGGTACCCAAGGGGGATGCCCTGGCGGTGGCCCGGATCGCCGGGATCCAGGGAGCAAAGCGCACCCCCGACCTCATCCCGCTGTGCCACCCCATCGCGCTGCACGGTGTCACCGTCGATCTTGTGGTGGCCGACGACGCTGTCGAGATCACCGTGACGGCCCGGACGGCGGACCGCACCGGGGTGGAGATGGAGGCGCTGACCGCGGTGGCCTGCGCCGGGTTGACGGTGATCGACATGGTCAAGGCGGTGGACCCGGCGGCGGCGATCACCGACGTACGGGTACTGAACAAAGCCGGCGGCAAGACCGGCGACTGGCAACGCCCGTGACCGCCCGGCTGGGCAGCGCCGCCGCCGGCCGCGTCTTCCCCCTGCTGCACCGCCGAGGCTCACCCCGGCCGCCGGCGTCCCGGCCGCAAGTGGTCCCGACGCGCCGACTCGCGTCGCGGGTGCCGGCAGGTCGGGACCAGTT
>JBBPYA010000313.1:0-7914 GCA_038200385.1 Mycobacteriales bacterium | reverse complement strand
TGGAGCCGCCTGTCGGAATCGAACCGACGACCTATTCATTACGAGTGAATCGCTCTACCGACTGAGCTAAGGCGGCGCTGTCGCGGCGCAGAGTCTACGGGAGGCCGCCGCCACGCGGCTGGCCGCCCGCTTCGCCATCGGTCGCCTGGCTACCCGGGTCGGCTTCGGAGGGCTGCCCGGTCGAGTCGCCGCCGACGGCGCCGCGCGCCGCCGGGCTCGCGGTGAACGCTGCCCGCGATCCGCAGACGCTGGCCTTGCTGCACGCGCAGCGCCGCCCGCCCTCGTCCAGCCGGACGACGACGGTGTCGGAGGGGACGTTGTGCCCCACCACCCGTCCGCTTCCCTCGGGGGTGTCCACCTGGTCGCCGACCGCCGGAGCGGTCTCCAGGAAGTCGGCGTACAGGGGGTGTTCGTACTTCAGGCAGCACATCAACCGGCCGCACGCCCCGGAGATCCGCATCGGGTTCAGCGGCAGGTCCTGGTCCTTGGCCATCCGGACCGATACCGGCTCGAAGTCCCGCAGGAACGTCGCGCAGCACAGGTCACGCCCGCACGACCCGATCCCGCCCTGTACCCGGGCCTCGTCGCGCGCGGACAGCTGGCGGAGTTCCACCCGGGTCTTCAGGGTCGTCCCGAGGTCGCGGACCAGGGACCGGAAGTCCACCCGGTGCGGGGAGGTGAAGTAGATGACCGACCGGCTCGGCGCGTTCCGGGAGTCCAGGACCACGTCGACTCCGACCACCTTCATCGGCAGCGCGTGCTCGCGGATCAGCTTCTTGGCCGCCACCCGGCTGCGCGCCTTCGCCTGCCGGAGCACCCCGTCCCGGTCCAGGTCGCTGTCGGTGGCCAGGCCCGCCAGCGGCGGGAACTCCCCGTCGATGTCGACCCACTGGGGCGCCCAGACGCACTCGGCCACCTCGGGACCGTCGTCGGTCCCGACGAGCACCGACTGGCCGACCCTGGGCGAGAAGCCGGCCGGGTCGAAGTAGTACAGCCGCCCGTGTCTGGCGAAGCTCACCGCGCACAGCATCCCCACGACCGGCAGCCTAATCAGGGCGGCCCCGAGTCGGCTCAGGGCAGGCGCAGGGCCACCGCCATCGCCTCGACGGCGACGCGCGGCTTGACGTTGAGTTCGACCGCCTCCCGGGCGGCCAGCACGGCCTCCAGCCGGCGCAGCGCACCCTCCGCGCTCAGCCCGCGGGCCATCCGCCGGACGTCGGTCTCCCGGTCGGCGTGCCACAGCGTGCTGCCCGACCCGCTCTGCGCGGTGAGCACGTCGCGGTAGAACCCGGCCAGGTCGACCAGCGCCCGGTCCAGTGAGTCGCGCTGCGACCGGGTGGCACGCGAACGCTGCCGGCGCTCCAGATCCTTCAGCTGGGCCGCCGACCCGCGGGTGGCCAGCGCCGCCCCCTTGCCGGTGCCGCCCGCACCCAGGGCGACCTTCAGCGCCTCGGTCTCCGGGCCGTCACGCTCCGCAGCCCGGGCCGCTGCCTCCTCCTCCGCGCCGCCGACGAGCTCGTCCGCGGCGGCGAAGCAGTCCGCGAGCGTGCGCAGCGACAGCGGGATGTCCAGCACCGCGCTGCGTCGGATCCGGGCCTGCTCGTCCCGCGCCAGCCACCGGGCCCGCCCCACGTGACCCTGCGCCGCGCCAGCCGCCCAGGCGGCCTGCGCCGGATCCACCCCGTCACGTCGGACCAGCACCTCTGCCACGGCCGCGTCGTAGGGTACCCGCAACGCGATCGAGCGGCACCGCGAGCGCAGCGTCACCGACACGTCGTCGGGATGCGTGGACGGAGCGCATAGCAGGAAGACCGTGCGCTCGGGCGGTTCCTCGACGGCCTTGAGCAGCGCGTTCGCCGCGCCCTCGGTCAGCCGGTCGGCGTCCTCGACGATCACCACCTGCCAGCGCCCGGCGGCGGGGCGGCGGGCGGCGGTGCGGACCAGCGCCCGCACGTCCTTGACCGGAATGGACAGCCCCTCCGGTACGACGACGTGCACGTCGGCGTGCGTCCCGGCCTGCACGGTGTGGCACTGCGGGCACGCCCCGCAGCCGCCGTTCGGGCACTGCAGGGCGGCCGCGAACGCCCTGGCCGCGACCGAACGCCCCGACCCCGGCGGACCGGTGAACAACCAGGAGTGGCTCATCGCGGCCCGGTCCAGGTCGGCGGCGCCGTTCACGATGGCGGCGGCGGCCCCGGCCGCCCGGCGCAGGACGGCCACCGTCTCGGGTTGGCCGACCACCTCGTCCCAGCAGCTCGTCACGCCCTTGCGCCCCCCACGGCGATCTCCTCGAGCAGCCGCTCGCGCACCCGGTGTGCCGAGCGGGCCGGCTCCTCGGTGGCGTCCAGCACCAGGTACCGCTGGGGCTCGGCCCGGGCCAGCTCGAGGAAGCCGGCCCGCACCCGCTCGTGGAAGGTCAGCGACTCCTGCTCGATCCGGTCCGGGCGGTCGCCGGTCGTGGCGGCCCGGGCCAGCCCGAGCGCGGGATCGAGGTCGAGCAGCACCGTCAGCCCGGGCCGCAGCCCGCCGGTCGCCCACTCCGACAACAGCCGCACGGTGGCCTGATCCAGCGCCCGCCCGGCGCCCTGGTAGGCCAGCGAACTGTCGACGTAGCGGTCGCACAGCACGATCCGGCCGTCCGCCAGCGCCGGACGCAGGACGGTCTGGGTGTGCTCGGCGCGGTCCGCGGCGTACAGCATGGCCTCGGTCAGTGGCGTCAGGCTCGTGTCCGGGTCCAGGAGGAGGGTCCGGATCCGTTCACCAGCTGGGGTGCCGCCGGGCTCGCGGGAGAGCAGGGGTGGGCGGCCGAGTTCGGCGAGCCAGTCGGCCAGCAGGCGGACCTGGGTGGACTTGCCGGCACCCTCCCCGCCCTCGAAGGCCACGAGCAGGCCGTGGCCGGCTTCCATCACCGCGCCTCGGCGGCACCGACGGGCAGCGGGTAGGCGATCCCGACGAGGGAGTCCAGCCGGCCCAGGTTGGCCTTGGCCAGCGGGCTGCGCACGATCTGGCTGACCGCGAACCCGCCGCGGGCCGCGACCAGCCGATGGGTGGCCGGGCTGTAGTGCCAGATGTGCTCGGTCGGCTTGAGGGTCCACCAGCGGGCGCCGAGCAGCCGGGCCGGGAGCGAGGTGACGTACGGCGTGGAAAAGGCCAGCAGCCCGTCGTTGCGGAGCAGGCCGCGCGCGGTCCGCAGGAACGCAACCGGGTCGGGGACGTGCTCCAGGGTGTCCCACGCGGCGATCACGTCGAAGCCTCCGGCCAGATCCGCCTCGGCCAGCTGGCCCTGGTGCACGGTCAGCCCGAGCCGGTCCCGGGCGCACTCAGCCGCGGGGCCGGACAGCTCCACCCCGGTGACGTCGTAGCCGCGCCGGCGGGCCGCGGCGAGGAAGTGGCCGTAGCCGCAGCCGACCTCCAGCAGCCGCGGCGGCCTGGTGCCGCGCCAGGCGGAGCGGATCAGGTCCAGCCGGCCGGCGGTCCACGCCCGCTGCAGCAGCATCGCTGCGGAGTGCTCGCCGCCGTACACCCCGCCCTCGAAGTACCCGGTGTCGTCGTACAGGCGCTGCAGCGCCTCCGGCCGCAACCGGGGGTTGACGAAGACCAGCCGGCAACGCGGACAGCGCACCACGCGGAACGGCGGCAGGTCGTTGCGGAGTGTGCCGGGATCGCCGCAGACGCAGCAGCCGACCGGCTGTACATCGGCGTCGGTCCAGGCACCGGGGGCCGGCACGGACTGGTGTTCCATGCCGGGGAATCTACCCAGCAGCGGCGACGCTTCCAGCGTCCCGGCGGGGCGGGTGGTCCGCGCGGTCCTCGGCGCCCGGGGCCCAGGCGACCCGCTCACTCCGGGTGCCGAGCAGCGCGGCCACCCGCTCGGCGACCTGGGTCGCGATCGCCTCGGAGTGCAACTCGGCGGGCAGGACGAGATAGCGGTCCGGGTCGGCCTCGGCCATGGCCAGGAACGCCTGGCGGACCTTGGCGTCTCTGTCGGCCTCCCCTGCCCCGTCGAGGACGACGGTGAGGTCCGGGGCCAGGTTGTCGGTGACCCACTCCGAGGTCCGGCGGATCCGGGTGGGGTCCAGGCCGCGGGCGCTGCCCTGGTAGGCCACCGAGGAATCGACGTACCGCTCGCAGATCACCACCTGCCGGCGCTCCAGGGCCGGGCGCACCACCTCGGCCACGTGCTCGGCGCGGTCGGCGAGGTAGAGCAGGCATTCGGTGGCGGGATTGAGTGGGGTGCTGTCGCGGCCGGCGAGGATGGCCTCGATCTGCCGACCGGCCACGGTGTCACCCGGCTCGCGGGTGGCAACCACGGGGCAGCCCGCCTGGCGCAGCCTGGTGGTGAGCGCGGCAGCCTGACCGGGGACGTCGCCGGCCCCCTCGAACACCACGAACAGGCCCGTCGTGACCTGCTCGCCGCCGAGCAGGTCCGGGCGGGACACGGTCTGCCACAGGACGTCGATCAGCCGCTTCCCACCGCCGCCGACCTTGCGGTAGGCGTACACGCCGACGGCCAGGGCGACGATCCCCGCACCGAGCAACGCCGTGCCGGGGCCGGAGAACACGACAGTGCTGTCGCGCAGCCGCAGGGTGCGCTGACCCAGCCAACCGGCCAGCAGCGGTCCGACGGCCACCGACAGGAGCAGGACCACGCGGACCGAGGACATGATGAACGCGAACACCCGCCCGCGCAGCCGGTCCTCGACCTCGTAGCCGATCATCGTGTAGCCGTTGATCCAGGCGATCCCGCCGAACGCACCGACCAGCACCGCCAGGGCGAGCACGAGGACGAAGTCGCCCACGAGGGACATCAGGAGCACCGCCGCGCCGGACAGCCCGATGGACAGCCCGAACAGGCGTCGTCGGCTGATCCCCGGCAGCACCTTCGGCCCCACCACCATGCCGAGGGCGAGCCCGGTGAACACCGTCCCAAACAGCACGCTGTAGCCGGCGGTGCCCGCGTTGAGGGTGGCGACGTACAGCTGGGCGACTCCGACGACGATCCCGCCGGAGACGAAGGCACCCAGGATGCCGACGTACAGCCCGCGGAGCACGGGGTTGGACCGGATGAACCCGATCCCCTCCCGGATGGAGGCCAGCACGTTCTGGGTCTCGCCGCGCCCGGAAAGGAACACCGGGATGTCCTTGCGTACGGCGTACACCGTCAGTGCGCCAATGAAGAACGACAGCGCGTTGAAGGACAGCGCAATCACGATGGGTACCCGGGCGCTGCTCAGCACCGGATCCTGGAAGAACCGGCTGAAGGTCGAGAGCAGCGCGAACAGCACGGCCGCGACGGGTACGGCGCCGTAGACCGAGATGAGCGACATCTGGTTGGCGACCGGCAGCTTCTCCCGGGGCACGATGTTGACCCAGACCGCCTGCTTGGCCGGCATCGTGAACAGGCCGACGGCCTCGATCAGGAACTGCGCCACGTACAGCCACGTGAGGTTGTAGGCAAAGGCGATGGACAGGAACAGCAGCCCGGCGGACGCGTCGCCGATGATGATGGTGCGTCGGCGGTCCAGCCGGTCCGCGAGGGCGCCCGCGAGCGGTCCCAGTACGAGGTCGGGGAGCAGCCGGACCAGGATCACCCCGGAGATCGCCACGCCCTGCGCACCTACCGAGCGGTCCGAGGTCAGCTGCTGGGCCAGTGCGGTGTTGGCGAGGAGCCCCAGCCAGTCACCCAGGCTGGACAGCGCGATCGCCGCCCACATCCGCCGGAGCACCCGGATCCGCAGGAGTGCCAGAATCGCGTTGTCCCCTCGGCCACCCGCCGAGCGCGTCGCCTCGATGACCAGACTCCCAACTCGCACGTCCTGCGTGGGTGCCCTGACTGTACTGCCGGAGGGTCTGCCACCCGGCTCCCCGCCGGGGGGATCGCCGAAGCCGCTGCGTCGTGGGTGGCCGGTCGGGGCTGCGACAGCCGCCGCAGCGAGGTCCTGGCCGGCCGGTCAGGGCTCGGACAGCCGCCGCAGCAGGGTTGCGAGCCGATCCTGCTCGGGTCCGCGGAGCACGCCGAGGACGGCCCGCTCATGGTCCAGCAGGTCGCCCAGTGCGGCGTCGACCCGGAGCCGACCCGAGCGCTGCAGGCGGACCAGGACAGCGCGGCCGTCCTCGGGATCGGGGGTGCGGCGGACCAGCCGCCGGGTGGCAAGTCGATCGATCCGGTTTGTCATGGTTCCGGAGCTGACCATGGTCTGCCGAACCAGGTCACCCGGTGACAGGGCGTACGGCGGCCCGGACCTGCGCAGCGCGGCCAGCACGTCGAACTCGAACGCCTCCAGCCCGTGCGCGGCGAAGATCTGACGGCGTTGCCGGTCGAGGCTCCTCGCCAGCCTGCTGATCCTGGACAGCACCGCCAGGGGGGTGACGTCCAGGTCGGGGCGCTCCCTGGCCCAGGCCGCCATGACGTCGTCGACTTCGTCCGGCACCGGGCCAGCGTAGCCAATCTCTTGACATCGAGACTTCTCTGCGGTTCAACTTGTCTTGATGTCGAGAGAAAGAGGGTGGACCCGTGTGGGATCCTGAGCAGTACCACCGGTACTCCGACGAGCGCGCCAGACCGTTCCACGACCTGCTCGCGAGAGTCGGTGCGACAGCGCCGGCCCGGGTCGTGGACCTGGGATGCGGGACGGGCGAACTCACGGCCCTGCTCGCCGGGCGCTGGCCCGGCGCCGTGGTCGAGGGAGTCGACAGCTCGCCGGCCATGCTGGCCCGGGCCCGACCCGGTGACCGGCTGCGGTTCACCGTCGGCGACGTCGGACGGTGGCGGCCGGCGGAGCCGGTCGACGTCGTGGTGTGTTCGGCCGCCCTGCAGTGGGTGGACAACCACGAGGACGTCCTGCGCCGCATGGTCGACGGGCTGGCCGCGGGCGGGTGGCTCGCCGTACAGGTCCCCGGCAACTTCGCCGGGGCCTCGCACGTGCTCCTGAGGGAGGTCGCCGCCCGGTGGCTGCCGGGGCTGCCCCTTCGGGTCGCCCCGGTGCTTGACCCGGCGGGCTACGCCGAACTGCTCGCCGACGTCGGGTGCAACGTCGACGCCTGGGAGACGACGTACCTGCACCTACTGGCCGGGGCGGACCCGGTTCTGGAGTGGCTGCGGGGTACGGCGCTGCGTCCGGTGCTGGCGGCGTTACCGGCGGCCGGGCACGACGGGTTCCTCGCGGAGCTGGGAGCAGCGCTGCGAACGGCGTACCCGGCCGGGCGGCACGGCACGATTTTCCCGTTCCGCCGCGTCTTCGTCGTGGCCCGGAGCCCGCGATGAGGCCGAACAGCTCGGGGCCGGCGACGATCACGGGGATCCACCACGTCCAGCTGGCCTGCCCCGACGGGTGGTCCGAGCCGCTGCACGAGTTCTACACCGGGCTGCTGGGACTGACCGCCGTGCCCAAGCCGCCGGGGCTGGCCGGGCGTGGTGGCGCGTGGTTCCGCTCGGGTCCGGTGGAGCTGCATCTCGGCGTGGAGGCCGCCTTCCGGCCCGCCCGCAAGGCGCACCCCGCGCTGCTCGTCACCGACCTCGACGCGCTGGTCGCCCGGTTGCGGGCGGCGGGTGTCGGGGTCTTGTGGGACGGTCGGCTGCCCGGATACCGGCGCTGCTACGTCGACGACCCGGTCGGCAACCGGCTGGAACTCCTGCAGCCGGCCGGCTTCTAGGCCACCGCCGGCTCGGCAGCGGGGACAGGTGCTGTCAGGTGGCCGAGGTCGGCTTGGTGGCCTTGGTGGCCTTGGTTGCCTGGCCGGTCTTCGCCGAGGCGGTCTTGCTCGTCGTCGCCGTGGTCGGCTTCGAGGCCTTCGTCGGCTTCGCGGTCTTCGTCGGCTTCGCGGTCTTCGTCGGCTTCGCGGTCTTCGTCGGCTTCGAGGTCTTCGAGGCCTTCGAGGCCTTCGAGGCCTTCGCGGTCTTCGCGGTCTTCGCGG
>JBBPYA010000312.1:0-11104 GCA_038200385.1 Mycobacteriales bacterium | reverse complement strand
AGCAGTTGGCCCCGCCGGCTCTGGTCGCCCAGCCCGGTGACGAGCGCGGTCAGCCGGGCCGCCCGGACCAGCCGGAGCCCCAGTCCCTCCGACAGCACGTACCCGCGGATGCGGTCCAGCTCCAGCGAGACGGTGCGCCGGCTGAGCAGACCTCGTTCGGCCACCAGGTTTCCCGACCTGGAGCCGAGCACGAATCCCCAGTTCGCCACCGCCCCCGCCACCAGCGCGCCGAGCGCTACCAGCAGGATCACGGTGGCCACGCCGGTCGCGATCCGCCCCACCCCGGCCTGCTCCGGAAAGGTGAGCAGGCCGCGCAGATTGTCCGGGAGCGGCAGCCGCTCGACGTCGCGCAGCAGCGTTCCCCCGAGCGCCAGCGGTACGGCGAGGTACGTGCCGGCCAGCGGCGCGTAGAGCAGCCAGCGCGGGTCCAGCCGGGCGTAGACCTGGTCCGGTCGGTGCCTGTCGGGAGCCATTCCCGGCTGCGTCCACGGCCCCCCCGGTGCGGCGCCCGGGGGCGACTGGCTGCCTTGCGGGGCGTCCGGGTACGACTGGGTCCAGGGCGCGGCGCCCGGGAGCGGGGCCGGTGTCTCCCACGGCACGGCGCCGGGCGGGGGCGCAAGCATCGGACCGGGGCTGCGGCGTCCCAGCAGGAGTACCCGCAGCTGCCGTGCCTGGGTGGCCGTGACGGCGTCAAGCATCGCCTCGTCGCCGCGCCCGATGCCGGCCGCGGCGTCCACCCGGACCGTCGCCAACCCGAACACGCGATGCAGCAGGGGCGCCTCGATGTCCACACCCCGGACTCGATCCAGCGGGACCGAGCGCTCCGAGCGGGCGATCAACCCTTGCCGCACCACGAGGTGCTGCGCGTCGATCCGGTAGGTGAACCGCCACCATCGCAGGGCGGTGAACACCAAAGACGCCACGGTGGCCAGCACGGCGATAGTGATTAGGCCGACCGGTCCGAGCCGACCCTGGACGGCGACGATCAAGGCGATCGGCCCGGCGCTGGACAGGATCGCCCTGGCCTGCCGGAACGTCACGGTGTGCACGATCAGCACCCGCCAGGACAGCCGGCGCTCGGGGACGGTCGGGCCAGGGGGCACTCCTGTCACGTGGCCTCGTCCCGGATCTGCGCCGCCCGGTGGGACAGGTCCGCCGCGACCGCGCCGGCCGTCGCCGCGTCGAGGTGCACGATGTGCACGGTTCCCTTGGACGAGGCAGTCAGGACGGCGACCGAGGCCAGCCCGAACAGCCGCTGCAACGCCCCGCGGTTGATGTCGACGGTCTGGATCCGGGCGATCGGGATGATCGTCCAGTTCTGCGTGAGCCAGCCGGTCAGGGCGAACACCGACTCGGCGGTCACCTCCCAGCGGTGCACCCGGTAGCGCAGCCGCGGCCGGAATCCGACGACGAGCGCCGCATAGGCCACCGCCACCCAGGGGGCGACGGTCGCGGCCAGCCGTACCGGGGCGGCGGCCTGGGCGGGGATCAGCAACCAGGCCGCGACCGCCACGGCGATGAGCACTGCACCAGAGATGGCTCCCTCGACGACCCACAGCCAGACCGCGTTGCGCGAGACCTGGTACGCCGGGGTCCGGGGCGCGCCCCTCACGACGGCAACAACCGCACGACGGCGGCCGGCGCCTCGACGTGGGCGTTGTGGCCGAGCCCTTGGAGCACGTGGACCGTGACGCCGTACCGCTCGGCCAGCCCGTCGTAGTCGCCGACGGCCACCATCTGGTCCCGGTCCCCGTGCGCGAGCGTCACCGGCGTACCGGCCGCGACGGTGTCGGCCAGCAGCGCGTCGAACGGTGGGGGCCCGACGGCGTACGACGGCGGATCCTGGGCCAGCCGCCACCCGCCGTCCCGGCCGACGAGGCCACGGTCCACCAGCTCGCGGCCCCCGTCCTGAAGCTGCCCCAGACCGTTGATCCGCAGCAGGAACTCGGCCGCCGCCGCCCGGTCGGGGAACGTCCGTTGCGGCTTGGCGCCGAGCGCGGCCAGGGTGGCCACGAACTCCGGCGGCCAGCCCGCGCGCAGCCCCACGCTGACCACGCCCGCGACGGGGTGCAGCGCAGCGAGCCGCAGCCCGATCGCGCCGCCCAGGCTGTGGCCGAGCACCAGGACCTGCTCGGCGGGCAGGATCCGCGCCACCGCCCGGGCGTAGCCGTCGTAGTCGTACGCCGACAGCGCCGGGGAGCGCCCGTGACCCGGCAGATCCGGGGCAAGCCAGCGCCGGTCCAGCAGCGGGACCAGGTCCGACCACACGCCGGCGTTGCCGCTCATTCCGTGCAGCAGCACCACTGGTGGCCCGGCACCGGCACCACCGCGCACGACGTGCAGGGCAGTCACGACCCGAGTCGCTCCCGACCCGTCCGGCAGGTCATGCCGGCGGCCGCGCCGGCCGGGAACCCCGCCCGGCGTACTCCCCGAACAGCTGCGCCACGGCGATCCGCACCGACATCGACCAGGTCGGGTAGGCATGGATGGTCTGCGCGATCCGGCCGGCCAGCATGCCGGTCTTCATGGCGAGCACGCCCTGGGTGATCAGCTCGCCGGCGACCGGCCCGACCACCGTCATCCCGACGATGCGCTGCAGCACCCGCGCCGAGAGCAGCCCACCCGGGGTGAGCCCGATGACCTTGACGAAGCCGGTGGTCTCGCCGGCGCAGCGGGCCCGGTCGCTCGTGCTGTCCAGCAGGTAGCTGACCCGCGCCCGCTCGCCGTGCTGGGCGTAGGCCTCGGCCTCGGTCAGCCCGACGTGCGCGACCTCGGGGTCGGTGAACGTCACCCACGGCACGGCGGAGGCGTCCCAGGTCCGGCGGCCGCCGAGCGCCCCAGGCCGCGCCGGTCGGGCGAAGGCGTTGCCGGCCGCGATCCGCCCCTGGTCGTAGCCGACGTGGGTGAACTGAAGCGCGGACGTGCAGTCCCCGGCGGCGTACACCTCCTCGGCGTGGGTGGCCAGGTGCTTGTCCACGACGATCCGGCCGGCGTCGTCGGTCCGGATTCCGGCCGTGGCCAGCCCGATCTCACTCGTGCGCGGTGTCCGCCCGACCGCCACGAGCAGGTGCGTCCCGTCCAGCACGCTGCCGTCGGCCAGGGTCAGCGAGGGCCCGGCCGCGGCCGACACGACGTGCTGACCGAGCTGGATCTGTACACCGTCGCGGCGCAGCGCCGCGGTCAGTACCCCGCTCGCCTCCGGTTCGTCGCGGGGCAGTATCCGCGGACCGCCCTCGACGAGGGTGACCGTGGACCCGAGCCGGGCGAAGGCCTGCGCGAGTTCGCAGCCGATCGGTCCGCCACCGAGCACCAGCAGCCGCTCGGGCAGTTCGGTGAGCGCGAACACCGTCTCGTTCGTCAGGTACCCGACGTCAGCGAGACCCTCGATCGGTGGGACCGTCGGGCTGGCACCGGTGGAGATGACGATCTTGGCGGCGCTGAGCGTCCGGTCGCCGACGACGACCGTGGTCGGACCGGCCAGCCGGGCCGAGCCGGCCACGAGTTCGATCCCCTGCCGGGCCAACACCTGCGGCGACTCGTCCCCCTCGATCCGGGAGATGACCTCGCCGACCCGCTGCATGACCGCCGGGAAGTCGACGCGGACCTCGGCGTCGAATCCGTACTCCGCACCGCTGCGGGCGGTGGCGATCCGGCGAGCGGCCTCGATCAGCGACTTGCTCGGGACGCAGCCGTAGTGGGTGCAGTCCCCGCCGGGGCGGGCCGGCTCCACGATGGCCACGCTGCGCCCGGCCGTTCGGGCGGCGGTGGCCGCGCCGAGGCCGGTGGCGCCCGCTCCGAGCACGATCAGGTCGTAGTCCGGCATGCCTGGCATGGTGTCACCTCGCCTCGGAGGACGGGTGCGGGCGCGGGTGCCATCATGATCGGGTGAGTTCACCTCAGCAGGTTCGGCAGATCAGCGTCGGCGAGTTGCCGCCCAGCCCGGTCATCCTGGATGTCCGCGAGGACGACGAGTGGGCGGCCGGGCATATCGACGGCGCCGTGCACATCCCGCTGGCCGACCTGCCGGCCCGCCTCGCCGACGTCCCCGAGGCCGACCCGCTGGTGGTCACCTGCCGCAGTGGTGGCCGGTCGTCGCAGGCGACGGCCTATCTGGTGGGGATCGGAGTGGAGGCGGTGAACCTCGACGGGGGCATGCACGCCTGGCACGGGGCAGGTCGGCCGATGGTCAGCGAGACCGGTGGCACGCCCGAGGTGATCTGATCCGGACGAGCGCAATCCCCGAATCGGTGGCGGTCGGGCCCCCGACCGGGTGACACTGGGCGGGTTCGCCGAGCATCCACTCAGCCCCGAGGGAGTCACCGACAGTGTTCAACGGGGGTCTCCCACGCCGCTGCACGAGCGGGCCCGGAGGCCGGCGCGCCGTGCCTGCCGGTTCCCGATGAGCAGCCGGCGTACGACGATCATCGGCGGCACCGTAGGGGTCGTGCTGCTGCTCGCGGTGGTCACCTTGCTCGTGGGCGTGAACCAGGGCGCCACCCCACCGGCGCCACCGCCGCCAGCCGCCCAGGTGAACGCCAACGGCATCAATGGGCGTGACGAGCTGGCCCGGATCATCGAGCAGGCCCAGCGCAGCTTGCAGGACAACCCCAACGACTACCAGAAGTGGGCGCTGCTCGGCGGCGCGTACGTCGAGCAGGCCAGGATCACCGCGGACCCGTCGTACTACCCGAAGTCCGAGGGTGCCCTGCAGAAGTCCCTCGACCTGAACTCGACCGACAACGACCTGGCCATGACCGGCATGGGGCAGCTGTCCAATGCCCGGCACGAGTTCGCGACGGCGGCGGACTGGGCCCGCAAGGCCCTGGCCATCAACGAGTTCGGCTCCCGCACCTACGGCGTGCTGGCCGACGCGCTGACCCAGCTCGGCAACTACGACGGCGCGACGCAGGCCATCCAGAAGATGCTCGAGCTCAAGCCCGGGGTCTCCTCCTTCACCCGCGCGTCGTACAACCTGGAGCTGCACGGCAACATCGACGGCGCGCGGGCGGCCCTGGAGCAGGCGCTGACCTCGTCGTTCTCCCCGTCGGACTTCGCGTTCTGCCGCCTGTACCTCGGCCAGCTGGCGTTCAACCAGGGCGAGCTGGACGAGGCGGACAAGCAGTACGACGCCGGTCTCAGGGAGACCGCGGACGACCCCAACCTGCTCTACGGCAAGGCCCAGGTGGCCGCCGCCCGCGGCGAGGTCGACACCGCCCTGGCCGGGTACGCGAAGGTCACCGCGTTGCGTCCGCTGCCGCAATACCTCCTCGAGTACGGCAATTACCTGTTCTCCCTCGGTCGCACCGACGAGGCAAAGGTGCAATACGGGCTGTTCGAGACGACCCAGCAGATCTTCAAGGTCAACGGGGTGCAGGACAACCTGAGCGCCGCTCTGCTGGCCGCCGACCAGGGCGACGGCAAGGCCGCCGTGGCCGCCGGCGAGGCCGAGTGGGCGCTGCGCAAGAACGTCGACGCCGCCGACGCGCTGGGCTGGGCGCTGCACAGCGCGGGCCGGGATGCCGAGGCCCTGAAGTACGCCCAGCAGGCCACCGCGATCGGCGGGCGCAACGCGCTGTTCATCTTCCACCGCGGCATGATCGAGAAGGCCCTGGGGCAGCAGCAGGCGGCCCGGGCCAGCCTGGACGCGGCCCTGCGGATCAACCCGTACTTCTCCCCGATCCACGAGGCCGACGCCAAGGCCGCGCTGGCCGATCTCGGCGGCCCGCTGTGACCCGGCTGGGCAAGCAGGCCCTGCTGCTGGCCGCGACCGTCGGTTTCGTGCTGCTCGGGTCCTCGCCGGCCTCCGCGCACCCGTTGGGCAACTTCACCGTCAACCACTACGACGGCATCTCGCTGTCCCCGGACCGGGTCGACGTGCTGTCAATCGTCGACATCGCCGAGATCCCCACCGCGCAGGAGATGCCGAGGATCGACACCGACGGCTCGGGCACGGCCTCCGCCGACGAGCTGGCGGCCTACGCCGGGACCGAATGCCAGGCGGTGTCCGCCGCGGTCACGGCCGCGGTGGACTCGACGACCCTGAACTGGACGGTGACCGGCCCGACGGCCTCCACCAAGCCGGGTGTCGCGGGCCTGTCGACGCTGCGGCTGACCTGCCCGCTGAGCGCGCCGGCCGACCTGAGCGGGACCTCGACGGTCAACCTCAGCGACGAGTACCGCAGCGACCGGGTGGGCTGGCACGAGATCACCGCCGTCGGCGACGGTGTCCGGCTGCTGAACCCGCCGGTCCCGGCCAAGACGGTCAGCGACGAGCTGCGCAAGTACCCGAACGACCTGCTGAACTCCCCGTTGAGCGTGCGCTCGGCGACCCTGCAGACCGAACCTGGCCAGGGCAGCACCGGCGGCGGCGGCGACCTGCTCTCGACCCCCTCGGCGGACCCGTTCACCCGGTTCATCGCCTCCGCGGACCGTTACCTGGAGAACCTGATCGGCCCCACGCTCACACCGCTGGTCGGCGTGCTGGCGGTGCTGCTCGCGGTGGCCCTGGGCTCCGGGCACGCGTTGCTGCCCGGGCACGGCAAGACGGTGATGGCGGCCTACCTCGCCGGGCGGCGCGGGTCGAAGAAGGACGCGCTCATCGTCGGGGCGACCGTGACCGGCACCCACACGGCGGGCGTCCTCGTGCTCGGGTTGCTCATCTCGCTGTCCAGCGCGATCGCGGGCGAGCAGGTGCTGCGCTGGCTCGGCGTGGTCAGTGGGTTGCTGGTGGCCGGTATCGGGCTCGCCCTGCTGCGCTCGGCGCTGCGGGCCCGCCGCACCGGCCGGCTGATGGAGCCGGTGCGGGAGGCTGCGCTGGTCGGTGCCGCCGTGGGTCATGTGCACGCTCCGGTCGGCGATCGCGTCGAGGCCGACGGCCACCCCCGCGACCACGGCCCGGCGTACGACGACGGTCACAGCCACGACGACGGTCGCAGCCACGACGACGGTCACAGCCACGACGACGGTCACAGCCACGACGACGGTCACAACCACGATCACGGCCGCGACGGCCAGCCGGCCCACGCGGACCACGACCACGACCACGCAGCGCAGGTCGCCCCCGGTCACTCGCACGGTTTCGGCTCCCACTCGCATGGCCCGGGGGAGTCCCACTCGCACGGGTACAGCCGCGGCGGGCTGATCGGGATGGGTATCGCCGGCGGCCTGGTCCCTAGTCCCAGCGCGCTGGTAGTCCTGCTCGCCTCGATCGGGCTGGGCCGCACGGTCTTCGGGGTGCTGCTGGTCTTCGCCTACGGGATCGGTATGGCGGGGACCCTCACCGCGGTCGGGTTGCTGCTGGTGCGGCTGCGGACCCGGATGTCCCGGGTTTCCGTCGGGGGTTCGCTGCGGCGCTCGGCCTACGGTGTGGCCGCGGTGCTGCCGATCCTCACCGCGATCCTGGTGCTGGTCGTCGGGCTGTTCCTGGTGGCGCGTGGGGTGGGGTCGACGGTATGAGGAGGGCGATGTCGGTGCGGCGCACGGCGGTGGCGGTGGCGGTGGCGGTGCTCGCCGCCGGTTGCTCCAGCGGGTCCACCGGGCGGTTCAACCCGGGCGAGGGTTCGGAGCTCACGTGCATGGAGCACCAGACCGACACCCCCGGCACGGCGTACACCGGCGGCCCCGAGGCCGACACGGCGGCGATTCTCGGGGTGTTCCGCTACTACGTGTCCAACGGCGACAAGGCCTACTGCGACGGCGCGGGACCGACCGAGATCGACCGGCAGTGGGCGCAACTCGTCGTTGACCTCGGTGGCAGCAAGGACAGCGTCGCCAAAATCCTCGGCGGCTCCTAGCCGCTCGGCAGGGTGCGGCGGGTGGCGGTGAGCGGGCTGTCGGTGTCCCCGGTGTTCACCGTCGCGCTCGGTTCGATCAGCAGGATGTCCGCGCCCCCGGGCGATACCGGCTGGTGGCGCACCCCCCGCGGTACGACGAAAAGCTGGCCCGGACCCAGCGTCACGTCGCCGGCCGCCATCCGGATCGTCAGCTCGCCCCGCAGCACCAGGAAGAACTCGTCGGTGTCGGGGTGGCTGTGCTCGGTGAACTCGCCGCTGGTCTTGACCACCCGGACGTCGTAGTCGTTGAGCAGCGCGACGGTCAGCGGCGACCAGGTCTGCTCGAACGTGGCCAGCGCCTCGGTCAGGTCGACGACGGTGCTCATGCCGACCAGCTTCTCAGCCGCCGGATCACGCCGCGACGGTGTCCATCGCCTCCGCGAGCACGGTGACCGACCGCAGCCGGGCGGTTGGGTCGATCGCGTGATGGGCCGCGATGAGTTCGTCGGCGTCGGCGTGCCGGGCGAAGCCCTCGAGGTAGTCGCGGACCTCGGCGCCGGTGCCCACCGCTGTGTAGCGCAGCATCGCGTCCACCTGACGGCCGGCGCCGGACTGCGGCAGCGCGTCGGCCTCCTCGTCGTCGAGGGGCCGTCCCCGGCCGAACATCGCGGCGGCCCGCCGACGACGGGCGGAGGCGAGAAGGTCACCTGCCGCGGCGGTCGAGTCCGCGGCGACGACGTTGACTCCGGCAATCACCCAGGGCCGGTCCAGCTGCTCGGAGGGCTGGAACTCCCGGCGGTACGTGGCCACCGCGGCCTCCAGCGCCTGCGGCGCGAAGTGCGAGGCGAACGCGTAGGGCAGCCCGACTGCGGCGGCCAGCGTCGCGCCGAACAGCGAGGACCCCAGGATGTAGAGCGGGACACGCGAGCCCTTCCCGGGGATCGCGTCCACCCCGGGGACCCGGGACGCGCCGGCCAGGTAGGCCTGCAGCTCGAGGACGTCCTGCGGGAACGTGTCCGCCGACCTCGGGTCGCGGCGCAGCGCGTACATCGTGTTCTGGTCCGAACCCGGCGCGCGGCCCAGCCCGAGATCGATCCGTCCCGGGTACATCGCGGCCAGCGTGCCGAACTGCTCGGCGATCGTCAGCGGGGCGTGGTTGGGCAGCATCACGCCCCCGGCGCCGAGCCGGATGCTGGTCGTCTGCGCACCGACGTGCGCGATCAGCACGCTCGTCGCCGCGGACGCGATGCTCGGCATGTTGTGGTGCTCGGCGTACCAGACCCGGCCGTAGCCGCACTCCTCCGCGCACCGGGCCAGCGCGACGCTGGCCTCGATGGCCGTACCCGGCGACTCGTCAGGTCCGAGCGGGACCAGATCGAGGATGGACAGCGGGATGCGCATCTGGTCCTCCGGATCACGCCGGCCGGTCCGGCGTCCCGACGGTAGTCCGGCGGCCCGATCCGGGTCAGCCCGATCCCGCCGTACTCCGGGTGCTCGACGTCCCCATGGCGGACCCGACGAACGGGAATCCGGTAGGCCGCCGTCGCCGGACGTGTGAGGCTTCCACGCATGACGGCGGCTCCGGGTCCGGTGTGCCTGCGGTCCGGTCCGCTCACCCTGCGCCCGTGGGCGGAGCCGGACGCATCGGACGTGCTGGCCGCGTTGCGCGAGGCGGAGATCGCGCTGTGGAACGGCGCGTCCGTCGAGGATCTGGCCGCCGCGCGGGAGTGGGTGAGCACCCGTGCGGACTGGAGCGACGGCAGCCACGCGTCGTTCGCGATCACTGCGACACAGGGCGGTGGCGTGCTCGGCTCGGTGTCCCTGCACCGGATCGACTGGGCGCAGGGCGACGCCGAGATCGGCTACTGGACCGCCCCGGGCGCCCGCCGTACCGGTGCGGCCGGCCGGGCCGTTGCCATGGTCTGCCGGTGGTCGTTCGCCGTACTGCCCGTCGACCGCATCCAGTTGTTCCACGCGGTACAGAATGTCGGCTCGGCAGGAGTGGCCCGGCGGGCCGGGTTCACCCTGGAGGGCCGGCTGCGCCAGTCGTACCGCTACGGCGACGGCCTCAGGCGTGACGAGCTGCTCTGGAGCCGGCTGCGCGGGGACCCGGAGCCGATTACCGGCTGAACCCGCCCGGCCCAGTCACGCCGCCCGCACGGAGACGGGCAGCTCGCGCAGCCCGCGCAGCACGAACTCGGGCCGGCGGACCGGACGACCGGCCAGTGCCAGCTGCGGGAACCGGTTGACGAGGGTGCCGAGACCGGCCTGCAGCTCGACCCGCGCCAGCGGCGCGCCGATACAGAAATGCACGCCGGCCCCGAAGCCGACGTGCGGGTTGTCGATCCGCCCGATATCGAGCCGGTCCGGCTCGGCGAAGACGGCGGGGTCCCGGTTTGCCGCACCCAGGAGCGCCGCGATCCGCTGCCCTGCGCCGACGGTGACGCCGGCGACCTCGACGTCGGCGACGGCGGTCCGCTCGAACAGCTGCAGCGGGCTGTCGTAGCGGATCAGCTCCTCCACGGCGCCTGCGAGCAGAGCCGGATCGGCCCGGAGGCGAGCCAGCTGGTCCGGATGGGCCAGCAGCGCCCAGGTGCCGTTCGCGGTCACGTTGACGGTGGCCTCGTGCCCGGCGTTGAGCAGCAGGATGCACGTGGTGACCAACTCGTCCTCGGTGAGTCGGGAGCCGTCCTCGCCGCGGACCGCGACCAGGTGGCTGACGAGATCCTCGGCCGGTCGACGTCGGCGCTGCGCCGCCAGGTCGCGCAGGTACCCGACGAACTCGGCCGCGGCCCGCTCGGCCTCGGGGCCCACCTCGCCGCTGCGGCCGTACTCGTACATCCGCACGATCGCCCGCGACCAGGGTCGCAGCAGGTCCCGGTCGGCCTCGGGCACGCCGAGCAGCTCGGCGATGACCGCCACCGGCAGCGGCTCGGCGTACGCCGACACCAGGTCCACGGGGCTGCCGTCCGAACCGGCCTCGGCGACCTCGTCGGCGAGGCTCGCGGCCAGCTCGGCGATCCACGGCCGCAGCCGCTCCACGTGTCCCCGGGCGAACGCCGCGGCGACCAGGCGGCGCAGCCGGGTGTGGTCCGGCGGCTCCATCTCCAGCAACGCGTTGCGGTGGATCAGGTTGAACTCGGCGAAGTCCGTCGCCGGTTCCCGGTCCCGCCAGATCCGACCGAGTCCGCGGTCCCGGAGTACCGCGTTCGCCGCGGCGTGCCCGAAGGCCAGGAACATCCCGAGCTGCGCGTCCCACCCGACCGGGGCCGCGGCCCGGGCGGCGGCGAAGACCGGGTAGGGGTCGGCCACGAAGTCGGGGTCGGACAGGT
>JBBPYA010000311.1:0-2589 GCA_038200385.1 Mycobacteriales bacterium | reverse complement strand
CATCGCCGCCAGCGTGCTGCTGGACCATTACGCCCAGGGTCGGGTCGTCGTACGCTCCGCCGGCTCGACACCGGCCGACGAGATCCACCCCGAGATCAAGACGATCTTGGCCGAGCGCGGCCTCTCGACCGAGGGGCTGTTCCCGAAGCCCTTCACCGACGAGATGGTGCAGGCGGCCGATGTCGTCATCACGATGGGCTGCGGTGAGGCCTGCCCGGTCTTTCCCGGCAAGCGATACCTCGACTGGACGGTGGACGACCCGTCCGGCCAGCCCCTCGACGTCGTACGCCGGATCGTCGACGACATCGACGGCCGGGTACGGGGGCTGCTTCCGGATCTGGTGACCCGTGACGATCGGCCCGATCCACCCCGGCCGGCCGCCGTCGGCGGGTAGAACTTTCTCTTACGAGCCGGTGTCATCCGCCGCCGACCGCCGCCGCTCGGGCGGTGATCGGGTAGGCAGGGGGCATGCGCCCCGATCTCCGGCCGGGCGGTCGGTTCCCGGACCTGTCGTTGCCCGACTCGAACGGCAGCGCCCGTACGTTGGCCGAACTGGCCGGCGGTGATCCGCTGCTGCTGACCTTCTACCGCGGCTTCTGGTGCCCGAAGGAGCAGGCGTTCTTCCGCCGGCTGGTCGACTTCCAGCCCGAGGTGGAGGTGGCCTACAGCCGGTTCGTTTCGGTCAGTGTGGACCCCCCGGAGGTGGCGGCCGCGTTCCGTGCCGGGCTGGGGGCGCGCTGGACGTTCCTGTCGGACCAGGAGCGCCGGTACGTCGACGAGCTGGGGCTGCGGGAGACCACGGACACCGAGCACGAGCCGTACGCGCCGGCCGCCTTCACGCTGTTCCCGGACCTCACCATCTGCTCGGCGTACAACGGCTACTGGTTCTGGGGGCGACCAACGCTCGAGGAGCTGCGCGCGGACTTCCGCACGATCACGCGCGGGATCCGGCCGGACTGGGAGGTGCCGCAGTGAGCTGGTGCTGGCTGGCGCTGTCCGACCAGCCGGCCACGGGGGCATGGGCGACCGCTACCGCCCGGACACCGGACGGCGAGCCCGCCGGAGTGCTGCAGGCGTGGCCGGCCGGTGAGCGGCCGGTCGAGCATGCGGTGAAGGCCGATGCCCGGGTGGTGGACCCGGCGGGCGCGCCGGCTCGGGTGTCGCTCCTGCTGCTGCCGGAGCAGGGAGCACCGCTCTTTGACGACCCGGCGGTCTCGCAGGCGATCCGGGACGTCCTGGCCGGTCCGGCGCCCGATGCCATGACGACCCTGGTGAGGGACGGCGTACACCTGGCCGGCGCCCTGACCGCGCGCCGGGACGGCCACGACCTCGCCGGCGACCCGTTCGCCCGGTTCGGCCGCGCGCGGCTGCTCGACGTCCGGGGCGGTCTGCTCGGCCGGGTGCCGGTGCCGTGTGGGCCGGTGATGCAGCGCTACGCCGGCCAGCCGTGGCCGGCCGACGGTTTCCGATAGCCGGTGGCGGCCGGCATGGCCAACACGTCACGGACCTGCGCCATGAACCAGCGGCCGATGTCGTTGCGCCGCACCACGTCGGCCGCCGCCGCCCGCCGGTCACGGCGGAGTGTCGGATCCATCGTCAGCGCCTCGTAGAGCGCGTCGGCCTGCTGCTGGATGTCGAACGGGTAGAGCGTGAGCGCGAATTGGCCGAGCTCTTCGTGGGCACCGGTGTTCTCCGATAGCGCGAGTACGCCGTCGCGGGTATTGACGATCACCGCCTCCTTCGCGACCAGGTTCATGCCGTCGTTGAGCGCGTTGACCATGAGTACGTCGCAGACCGAGTACGCCGCCACCGCCATCGGCAGGTCGTTCTCGAGGCGCAGGACGATCGGTTGCCAACCGTCGCCGGCCTGCCGGGCGTTGACCTCCGCGACCACGGCACCGATGGCGGAGATGTAGTCGGCGTACTCGGGCACGTCCTGGCGGCTGGGCTGCAGCAGCGCGAAGAAGACCACCCGACCGGCCAGCTCGGGATGGTCGGTGAGCAGGGTGTCGAAGGCGCGGAAACCGCGGACGATGTTCTTCGACGGGTCGGTGCGGTCGACGCGGACGACCAGCTGCCGCCCATCGGAGAGGTACCGCTCGGTGAGCGTCGCGACGTTGGCGGCCACCTCGTCGGTGGCCACCAGCTTCTCCAGCCCGCCCACGTCGATGGAGATGGGGTAGTACCGCGCGTGCACCTGCCGGCCCTCGACCTGGATCGTCATCGAGTCGAGGTCGCAGTGATAGCCGAGCAGCTCACGGCAGCACAGCACGAAGTTGCGCGCGTAGTGGCTGGTGTGGAATGCCACCACGTCGTTGCCGAGCAGCCCCCGGAAGATCTGGTCCCGCAGCTGGGGCGGCAAGATCCGCCAGGCGTCCGGACCGGGCCACGGGATGTGGGTGAAGTGGGTGATCAGCGCGTCCGGGCATGTCTCGCGCACCCGAGCGGCCACCAGATAGAAGTGGTAGTCGTGCAGCATCACCAGCGCCCGGCCGCCGTACGCCTGCACCCGGCTCACCACGGCGTCGGCGAAGAGCTCGTTGACCGTCACATAGGACGCGAAGGCTTCGTGATGGCGAGCCGTGAGCT
>JBBPYA010000310.1:0-6550 GCA_038200385.1 Mycobacteriales bacterium | reverse complement strand
TACCGGCGGCTCATCGAACTGCGGCACACCGAACCGGTCGTCGTCGACGGTGACTTCACCATGCTGGTGCCCGACGACGAGCAGCTCTACGCCTACCTGCGCCGGCTGGACGGCGTCGAGCTGCTGGTGCTGGCGAACCTTTCCGACCGGCCGGCCTGCGCCGACGTACCGGACGCGGCGGCCTGGGCCGAGGCGGACCTGCTGCTGACCAACTATCCGGACACCGCGACCGAGCTGCGCCCGTGGGAGGCCCGCGTCCATCGCCGCCGGGGGGTGGGTCAGGCCTTGAGCGTGGCGTAACCGGGCTTGATGACCGTGTTGATCAGCTCCAGCCGCGCGTCGAACGGGATGAACGCGGACTTCATGGCGTTCAGGGTCAGCCACTGCAGGTCGTCCCAGCCGTAGCCGAACGCCTCGACCAGGGCAGCCATCTCCGAGGACATGCTGACCCCGCTCATCAGCCGGTTGTCGGTGTTGACGGTGACCCGGAAGGACAGCCGGCGCAGCAGGCCGATGGGGTGCTCGGCGATCGAGGCGGCCGCCCCGGTCTGGACATTCGACGACGGGCACATCTCCAGCGGGATCCGCTTGTCCCGCACGTACTGCGCGAGCCGGCCCAGCCGGACCTGGTCGTCGTCGTCGACGCTGATGTCGTCGATGATCCGCACGCCGTGCCCGAGCCGGTCGGTCCCGCACCAGGCCAGCGCCTCCCAGATCGAAGGAAGCCCGAACCCCTCCCCCGCATGGATCGTGAAGTGCGCGTTCTCCCTGCGCAGGTACTCGAAGGCATCCAGGTGCCGGGTCGGCGGGAAGCCCGCCTCGGCCCCGGCAATGTCGAAGCCGACCACGCCGTCGTCGCGGTAGCGCACCGACAGCTCGGCGATCTCCCGGGACCGGGCGGCGTGGCGCATCGCGGTGAGCAACGTGCCGATCCTGATCTGGTGGCCGGCCTCGGCCGCGGCCCAGGTGCCCTTGGCGAAGCCGTCCAGCACGGCCTCGACCACCTCGTCGAGGGTCAGCTCGGCGTCCACGTGCAGCTCGGGGGCGAAGCGCACCTCGGCGTACACCACCCCGTCGGCAGCCAGGTCCTGCGCGCACTCGGAGGCGACGCGGGTCAACGCTTCGGTCGTCTGCATCACTCCGACGGTGTGCACGAACGTCTCCAGGTAGCGCTCCAGCGATCCGGAGTCCGCCGACGCCCGGAACCACAGATCCAGGGACTCGGCGTCCCTTGCGGGCAGGTCGTGGCCGATCGCCGCCGCGAGCTCCAACACCGTGGCCGGCCGCAGGCCGCCGTCGAGGTGGTCGTGCAGCAGGACCTTCGGGGCGGTCGGGATGGTCTCGGGGGTCAACGGGGTGGGCATCGACCCAGGCTAACGACCAACGTTATCCGGACGGCGGGAGCCGCTGGTCCCCGGGCGCGTAGGCGTCGGTGAGCACCGGGTGACCCGCGGCCAACGCCGCCGCTCGGCCCGCCCGCGTAGAGCCACTTCCAGCCGATCAGCCCGGCTCCTCGGCACCGACTGGCGCGGGGTCCCCACATCGCGGCGAGCGTCCGCGTGGCGCTGTGCCGGACGAGGAGACGCCCGAGCTCCCGCTCAACAGGAACGCGCCACGGAGCTACCCGAGGGAGGTGGTCGTCATTCGCCCACACAATGGGGTTAGCGGAGCGGCGTGTCGGACGCGACCCGGCCGCGGTAGGCCGCGATGGCAATGCCCATTGTGTGGGCGAATGACGTCACCGCGGACATCGCCTGCAGCGCCCCCGGCGTCCCGATCACCACGACGTGCTCGAACACGCTGCCGACTGTGGCAGCTCGGCCCGCGCGAGCGAGGCCGGCGGGTAGTCAATGACGTTGAGCGCGTAGACCCCGCCGGGCCGCAACGTCCGGCGTACATCGAGGACGGTCTCCCGCGTCGTCAGGTGCCACGGCACGCTCACCCCGCCGACGGCGTCGCCCACGACCACGTCATAGCTGCCGCCCGGCAGCTCGCGCAGTCCCACCCGGGCATCGACGATGCGCAGGTCCAGATCCGGCCCGGTCGGCGGCCGAAGGCCGAGCGCGATCTCGGCCACTCCCGGGTCGACCTCGAGCACCACGTTGCGCCCGCCGGGGCGGGTGGTGGCCTCCAGGTAGCGCGGCAGGGTCAGCCCGCCGCCGCCCAGATGCAGCACGTCCAGCGGCGCGCCGGTCGGCGCCACCGTGTCGAGTACGGAGGCGATGGCATGGACGTAGTTGAACTCCAGGTACGTCGGGTCCGCGACGACGCTCGCACAGTGGTAGCGGTCTCCACGGCGCAGGTATGCCGCCAGGGCGAGACCCACCACCAGGAGCGCCCCCGTCGAGACCAGGATCGCGTCGCTGGTCAACAGCCGGACGAGTACGAAGCCGGTCAGGAACGTCCCGGCGATCGCGCCGACGGTCCCGACCCCGGACAGCCGGCCGACGACCGTGCCGGTCTCGCGCAGAGTGGCCAGCTGCAGCTTGACGATCATCGGAGGTGCGGCGGACAGCACCACCGAGGGTGCGGTCACCGCGAGCGCCGCCAGCAGCAACACGGTGCCGGACTGCGCCCGGTCAGCGTCGCCCCCGCGGTTCGCACCACGAACAGCACCAGCGTCATCAGGGCGCCCCCGGCGAGCAGCGGCGGACCCAGCAGCCGCCGCGGGTCGACCGCGTCGGCCCGGCAGCGGCGTACCGCTCGGGCCCCCGGGTCATACCAGCGCGCGATCCAGGTAGCACCAACGCCAGCCCTCGCCCCGCTCGTAGGAGCGCATCACCGGGTGCCCGGACTCGCGGAAGTGCGTCTCGGCGTGCCGGTACGGCGAGGAGTCACAGCACCCGACGTTCCCGCAGGCCACGCACATCCGCAGGTGCACCCAGCGCACGCCGAGTTCCAGGCAGCCGGCGCAGCCCTCGGGGGTCGCCGGCGCCGGCTCCTCGCCGGTCAGGTCGGCGGTGTGGGCACACGGCATCGCAGCTCCCGGCGGTGGAATGGATCGGGCACCGGGCAAGCTTCACACGTTTCGGCACCAGGAGGTGAGGCACGTGGAAGGGCTGCCGTTGCTCGCGCTGCTGATCGCCGCGGTCGCGGTGGCGGCGCTGTGCCGCAGGTTCGGCCTGTCCGGACCGCTGGTCCTCGTCGTCGCCGGACTGGCCGCCTCCTTTGTCCCGGGCGTCCCCGACTACACGCTGTCCCCCGAGCTGGCGCTGCTCGTCTTCCTCCCGCCGCTGCTGTACTCCGCGGCGTTGGAGAGCTCCTACCTCGGCATCCGGGCGAACCTACGGCCGATCGGGTTGCTCTCGGTGGGGGCGGTGCTGTTCACGACGGTCGTCGTCGGCTTCGCCGTCAACGCGTTGGTGCCCGGCCTGGGGCTGCCGCTGTCGTTCGCGCTCGGGGCGATCGTGGCGCCGCCGGACGCGGTGGCCGCGACCTCGATCGGCCGGCGGCTCGGGCTCCCGCGGCGGGTCGTGACGATCCTGGCCGGGGAGAGCCTGGTCAACGACGCTACCGCCCTGACGGCGTACCGGGTCGCGGTCGGAGTCACGCTGGGCGGGGGCTTCTCGCTGCTCGGGGGGCTGGGCCAGTTCGTGTTCGCCGCCGTCGGCGGGGTAACCATCGGGCTGCTCGTCGCCTTCCTTGTCACGCTGATCAATCGGCTCTTCCGGGACGCCATCGTGGAGAACACCGTGGGGCTGCTCACGCCGTTCGTGGCCTACCTGGCCGCGGAGAACGACGTCGTGCACACCTCGGGGGTGCTGTCCGTCGTCGTCGCCGGGCTGGTGATCGGGCACCGCTCGCCGCGGCAGTCCTCCTACGCCAGCCGGCTGCAGTCGCTGACGCTGTGGCGGATGCTGGACTTCCTGCTGGAGTCCATCGTGTTCGCCGTGATCGGCCTGCAGCTGCGCTCGGTGGTGGGCGCGCTGGGCCGGGCCGGGCGCGGCCCGGCCGATCTGATCCTGACGGCCCTGCTCGTGTCGCTCGTGGTGATCGCGGCACGCTTCGTGTGGGTGTTCCCGGCGACGTACTTCCCCCGGCTGATCGGCCGGCTGCGCGAGCGGGACCCGAGCCCGAGCTGGCGGATCCCGTTCGTCATCTCCTGGGCCGGGATGCGCGGCGTGGTGTCCCTGGCCGCGGCTTTCGGCCTGCCGCTGCGCCAGTCCGACGGCTCGGCGCTGGCCGGCCGCGACGAGGTCCTGTTCATCACGTTCGTCGTCGTCATCGTCACCCTGGTCGTGCAGGGGTTCACGCTGCCGACCCTGATCCGGCGGCTCGGCGTCCAGGCCGCGGAGTCCGCCGCAGACAACCTGGCCGAGGCCGGGGCGCAGCAGGCCGCCGCGGACGCGGCGATGTCCCGGCTGGAGGCGATCCTCGGCGAGCAGGACGCCGAGGTACCCGACGGCGTGGTCGACCGGCTCCGCGAGCGGGTGGAGATCCGGGCGCTGATGGCCTGGGAGCGCCTCGGTGACAGCGGCCCGGACCGGCGCGAGACCCCGCAGGAGGCGTTCCGGCGGCTGCGTCGTCAGCTGTTGCAGACCGAACGGCTGGTCTTCGTCAACCTGCGCGACTCCGGCGAGATCGACGACGAGGTACTGCGCCGGGTTCTGATGGAACTCGACCTGGAGGAGGCCCTCCTCGCCCGGTGACCGGTCCAGCGGATCGGCCGGCCACGGTGGCAGTCGGCCGCCTGGATACGGTGGATTCCGGACGCAGAACGTCCGCCACCGGCATTACGGTGCCGGCATGGACGATCCCGATTACTGGTGGGAGCCGCCGCTGGCCGGCACCGAGGCCGAACATCTGCTCGG
This sequence comes from Mycobacteriales bacterium, assembly GCA_038200385.1. GTDB lineage: Bacteria > Actinomycetota > Actinomycetes > Mycobacteriales > Geodermatophilaceae > JBBPYA01. Next base: position 1,739 of record JBBPYA010000310.1, on the reverse strand, counting down.
CGCCCTGCACCGCCTGCGCGCCACCTTCCGCTGGAAGGCCGACGACCTGGACTCCGGGGGGCTGCGGACCCGGATCGGTGCGTCCACGTTGACGCTGGGCGGCCTGCTCAAGCACCTCGCGCGCGCCGAGGAGCAGATGTGGAGCACCAAGCTGCGCGGTGAGCCGCTCGGCACACCGTGGGACACCGCGGACTGGGTGTCCGACCCCGACTGGGACTTCAACTCCGCGGCCGACGACAGCCCCGACGGGCTCTACGCGCTCTGGGACGGCACGGTCGAGCGGTCCCGCGCAAGGATCGACGCGGCCCTGGCCGAGGGCGGCCTCGACCAGCCCATCCACATGACCGGGCCCGACGGGCGCCATGCCAGCCTGCGCCGGCTGCTCTGCGACCTGATCGAGGAGTACGGCCGGCACACCGGACACGCCGACCTGCTCCGCGAGGCCGTCGACGGACGGGTCGGAGAGGACCCGCCGGGGGGGTGGCACGCCCGATCCGGTCCACCGGCCGGACCAGCCGCCGGGGCACCGCCGGGCGAGGCGTCCTAGGACCTTCCGGGCTCGCAGCGGCAGGTCCCCGGCTGCGACGAGTGCCGAGCGCCCGCTGTCGGTCGTCGTGCCTACGCTGTGCGGCGGTGGGACGGAGGGACCGCGATGGCTGACGCCGAGGACGTTCGCAGGCTCGCCGGGGCCCTGCCCGGTGCCGTGGAGATCGACAGCGACGGGTTCGACTTCCGGGTGGGCGGCAAGGGGTTCGTCTGGTCCTACCCGCAGCGCCAGCCGGGCCGGCCCCGGATGATCCGTACCGACGTCGCCGTGTTGTTCGTCGGCGACGAGGCGGAGAAGCAGGCGCTGCTGCTCGGTGAGCCCGAGGTCTTCTTCACCGCTGCGGGCTACGACGACGTACCGCTGGTGCTCCTGCGGCTTGCGGCCGTCGACCCGGCCCGGCTGACCGAACTGGTGACCGACGCCTGGCGGATGCGGGCCGGCAGCGAGGTCGGCGGTGAGCCGTCCCCGTCCCCGCCGGCGGCGGGGTCCTCCCCTGGACCGCTGGCCCTGGAGTTCACCGGTGAGGTGTGGTTCTGGAGGGGTCCGGCCCCGCATCACTTCGTCACGGTTCCGAACGCCGACTGCGCCGCGCTGGCCACCGCATCGACCTCGGTGAGCTACGGCTGGGGGATGATCCCGGTCGCTGCCCGCATCGGGCAGACCCGGTGGACGACGTCGCTGTTCCCCAAGGACGGCCGCTATCTCGTGCCGATCAAGGTGGCCGCGCGACGGGCCGAGGGGATCGAGGTCGGTGACGCCGTGACCGTCCGGCTCGTCGTTCAGGGCCGCTAGCCGACGCCTCTGCGGCCGGGAACCGGGACCCGGGTCGGGCCCCGGGGGCCGCTGCCGGGCTCAGGGCGCCGGGATGATGCCGCGGGCCATCGCGGTCGTCACCGCGGCGGTCCGGTCGTCCACGCCGAGTTTGGCGAAGACCCGCAGCAGGTGCGTCTTGACGGTGGCCTCGCTGATGTACAGCCGCCGGCCGATCTCGGCGTTGGTGTGACCGGCGCCGACCAGCTCGATCACCTCCAGCTCGCGTGGGGTGAGCACGTCGGCCGGCGCGGCGCGCATCCGGCTCATCAGCTTGGCCGCGACCGGCGGCGCGAGGACGGTCTCCCCGCGGGCGGCGGCCCGGATCGCGTCGGCCATCTGCTGGCGGGGGGTGTCCTTGAGCAGGTACCCGGTCGCGCCG
>JBBPYA010000309.1:0-3662 GCA_038200385.1 Mycobacteriales bacterium | reverse complement strand
GGCAGCCCCCACGTGTCGCCGTGGTGACTCCACGGCGCCCGGTGCTGCAGGACCACCGCCTCCGGAGTGCGGATCAGCAGGCCGGCGGCGCCGTAGCGACCCCAGTGCCGGTGGCCCGAGGCGCAACGGACCCAGCCGTCGCCGTCGCCCACGGCTCAGACGGGCAGTCCGTAGTCCTGGGCGATGCCGCGCAAGCCCGAGGCGTACCCGGCACCAGTGGCCCGGAACTTCCAGTCGGTGCCGTGCCGGTACAGCTCACCGAAGATCATTGCCGTCTCTACCGAGGCGTCCTCGGTCAGGTCGTAGCGCGCCAGCTCCACCCCGTCGGCCCGGTTGACCACCCGGATGAAGGCGTTGCGCACCTGGCCGAAGTTCTGGTTGCGGGTGTCCGCGTCGTAGATCGACACCGGGAACACGACGCGCTCGGCCTGCGGGCTGAGTGCGGTCAGGTCCACTGTGATCTGCTCGTCGTCACCCTCGCCGGCACCGGTCAGGTTGTCCCCGGAGTGCCGGATCGCACCGTCCGGGGTGGCCAGGTTGCCGTAGAAGACGAAGTGCTTGTCGTCGACGGCCCGGCCGTTCGCGTCGCAGGCGATCGCGCTGGAGTCCAGGTCGAAGTCCTGACCGGTTGTGGTCCGGACGTCCCAGCCCAGTCCGACCACCACGACGGCCAGGCCATCCGCCCCGGCCTGCTTGGTCAGCGAGATGTTGCCGCCCTTGACCAGGTTGACGCCCATGTCACCCCTCCAGATCGACCGGGAGGTCACGCTACCAACGCCGGTCAGGGGCAGGCCTGCAGCGCCGAGCGGGACGCCGACCAGCGGTAGTGGTCGCCGGCCCAGGTCAGCTCGACCTGGAGGAACACGTCGGGGTACGCCGGTCCCGACGGGCTCATCAGGACGACCACGTGCTGGTACTCGCCGTTGTCCCCGTTGAGCGTCATCTGCCAGGCGGAGATCGCGTTGCAGTGCGCCTGCGCCACCTCGCGGGCGGCCTCGATGGCCGCGGTCCCGCCGGGGCTACCGCCGGAGGCCGGCAACGCACCCATTGCGGTGTCGACCGGGTCCAGCGGGGCGCTGGTCCGTGGCACCTGCCCCGTGGGCACCGCAGAGCTCACCGGTCCCGGCGCGGCGATTTCCACGGGTCCGGCCGGCGCCGGCCGCGGTGTGCGGTCCGGACCGAGCCCGAACAGGACGATCCCGACCAGGACGGCGATCCCGATCGCGGCGACGTACCAGCGCCCCCGCTGCGGGGGCGAGGACAGGACGTCCGGCGGACCGGCCACCGGATCACCGTACGGCGCTGGGGTGGTCGGGGTCGCCATTGTCGCGGTTACGCCGGTCAGTCCTCCTGGGCCGCCGCGGCCGGCATCTTCTCGGCGATGACGTCCATGATCGTGGAGTCGTTGAGCGTGGTGACGTCACCGATCTCGCGCTGCTCGGCGATGTCCTTGAGTAGCCGGCGCATGATCTTTCCGGAGCGGGTCTTGGGCAGCTCCGGGACGAGCATCACCTGGCGCGGCTTGGCGATCGGCCCGATCTCCTTGCTGACGTGGTTGCGCAGTTCCTGGATCAGATCCTCACCGGCCTGCTCGTCGTCCTCGGCGGCCTGCGCGTCCTTGCCACGCAGGATGACGAACGCGACGATCGCCTGGCCGGTCGTCGGGTCCGAGGCGCCGACCACGGCCGCCTCCGCGACCTTGGGATGGCTGACCAGGGCGGACTCGATCTCGGTGGTGGAGATCCGGTGCCCGGAGATGTTCATGACGTCGTCGACCCGGCCGAGCAGCCACAGGTCGCCGTCCTCGTCCTTCTTGGCGCCGTCGCCGGCGAAGTACATGTCGGCGAACCGCGACCAGTAGGTGTCCTGGTAGCGCTCGTCGTCGCCCCAGATGCCGCGCAGCATCGCCGGCCACGGCTCGGACAGGACCAGGTAGCCGCCCTCGCCGTTGCCGACCGGCTTACCGGACTCATCGACGACGTCCGCGTTGATGCCCGGCAGCGGGACCTGCGCCGAGCCCGGCTTCGTGGACGTCACGCCCGGCAGCGGGCTGATCATGATGGCGCCGGTCTCGGTCTGCCACCAGGTGTCCACGATCGGGCAGCGGTCCTGGCCGATGTGCTCGCGGTACCACATCCAGGCCTCCGGGTTGATCGGCTCACCGACGCTGCCGAGCAGCCGCAGGCTGGACAGGTCGAACTCGGCGGGCACGTCGTCGCCCCACTTCATGAAGGTGCGGATGGCCGTGGGCGCGGTGTAGAGCAGCGAGACCTTGTACTTCTGGACGATCTCCCAGAACCGGCCCTTGTGCGGGGTGTCCGGGGTGCCCTCGTAGATCACCTGGGTGGCGCCGTTGGCCAGCGGGCCGTAGACGATGTAGCTGTGCCCGGTCACCCAGCCGATGTCGGCGGTGCACCAGAAGACGTCGGTGTCGGGCTTGAGGTCGAACACCGCGTAATGGGTGTACGCCACCTGCGTGAGGTAGCCCCCGGTGGTGTGCAGGATCCCCTTGGGCTTGGCCGTCGTACCCGACGTGTACAGGATGAACAGCGGGTTCTCCGCGTCGAAGGCCTCCGCCTGGTGGGTGTCGTCCTGCTTGTCGACGAGGTCGTCCCACCAGTGGTCCCGGCTGTCGTCGAAGGCGACCTCCTGGCCGGTACGGCGTACGACGAGCATCGTGTCCACGTCGGTGCCCTCGATCGCCTCGTCGGCGACCGGCTTGAGTGCGCTGGGCTTGCCCCGCCGGTAGCCGCCGTCGGCGGTGATCATGATCTTGGCGCCGGTGTCGCCGATCCGGGTCCGCAGCGAGTCCGAGGAGAACCCGCCGAAGACGACCGAGTGCGGCGCCCCGAGCCGCGCGCAGGCCAGCATTGCGATGATGGCCTCGGGGATCATCGGAAGGTAGATCATCACCCGGTCGCCCTGCGCCACGCCGAGTTCGACCAGGGCGTTGGCGGCCTTGCAGACCTCCTTCTGCAGGTCGGCGTACGTCAGCTCCCTGGTGTCACCGGGCTCGCCCTCGAAGAGGATCGCGATCCGGTCGCCGTTGCCGGCCTCGACGTGGCGGTCCACGCAGTTCACGGCGGCGTTCAGGGTGCCGCCGACGAACCACTTGGCGAACGGCGGCTGCCAGTCCAGGACGGTGTCCCACTCGGTGTCCCAGGACAGGCGGCGGGCCTGGGTCTCCCAGAACGCCAGCCGGTCGGCCTCGGCCTCGGCGTACGCCGCCTCCCCGACGTTGGCCTCCGCGGCCAGTTCCGCGGGCGGGTCGAAGTGCCGGGTCTCGGTGCTCAGGTTGGACAGGGCCGGACCGCTCATTGCTGTACCTCCACCGCAGGGGCTAATTCGTCACCACGTCGGGTGTGTGGCGCACCACTCCCTCTACCGTATTGCCCCGCGCCGTCGGCGGCACCGTCTGCCCGGCCAGTCCACGTGCCCTGCCGCGCCCCCGCCACGATCAGGTCACCTGATCGTGACGGGATCTCGCGGGTGGTGTAACACCCGCGAGGTCCCGTCACGGTGGGAGAGGACGTGGGTAGCGTGCCGATGTGAGGACCTCCGAGCCGTTGCTCGCACTGCTCGACCTGCCGGGGGTCGAGGCGGCAGCGCTGGCGGCCCGGGCCGACCTCGACACCCTGCTGGGCCAGGCGGTGCTCCGCCGT
>JBBPYA010000308.1:0-2957 GCA_038200385.1 Mycobacteriales bacterium | reverse complement strand
GGCCGGCCTGTTCGCCTACGCGCTGTTCGTGCTCTTCTTCGGTCCCGGGGTGCGGTTGGGCGCGGCCGGAGCCGTCGCGCTGTCGGTGCTGATGATCCCGGTAGTGGTGCGGGCCTGCGAGGAGATGCTGCGGCTGGTCCCCAACGAGCTGCGGGAGGCCTCCCTCGCTCTCGGCGTGCCGAAGTGGCGCACCGTGGTCAAGATCGTCATTCCGACGGCGGTGGCCGGGATCGCGACCGGCATCACGCTGGCCCTGGCCCGGGTGATCGGCGAGACCGCCCCGCTGCTGATCGTGGCCGGCTTCACGTCCTCCACGAACTGGGACCTGTTCAACGGCCGGATGATGACGCTGCCGGTCTTCGCCTACAGCTCCTACACCCAGCCCGGATTCCCGCCCGAGGCCGGACAGCAGCGGGCCTGGGCCGCGGCGCTGGTGCTGATCATCCTGGTGATGGGTCTGAATCTGATCGCCCGCCTCATCTCCCGGTTGTTCGCTCCCAAGACCCGCAGCCGTTGAGACCGGCTGCCATGATGACGACGACGACGGAGGAAGGGCCGATGGCCAGACAGATCGACGTCTCCAACCTGAACATCTACTACGGGGACTTCCTCGCCGTTCAGGACGTCACGATGACGATCGAGGCCGGCAGCATCACCGCCCTGATCGGGCCCTCCGGTTGCGGCAAGTCCACCTTCCTGCGTTCGCTGAACCGGATGCACGAGGTCATCCCGAAGGCCCGAGTCGAGGGCAAGGTCGTGATGGACGGAGAGGACCTGTACGCCGCGGACACCGATCCGGTGTCGGTCCGGCAGCGGATCGGGATGGTATTCCAGCGGCCCAACCCGTTCCCGACGATGTCCATCGCGGACAACGTGGCCGCCGGGCTGAAGCTGAACCGCTCCCGGCTCAAGCGGGCCGAGGTGGCCGAGGTCGTCGAGCGGTCCCTGCACGGCGCGAACCTGTGGAGCGAGGTCAAGGACCGGCTGGCCCGACCCGCCTCGGGCCTGTCCGGCGGTCAGCAGCAGCGGCTCTGCATCGCCCGCGCGATCGCTATCGAGCCGGAGGTACTGCTGATGGACGAACCGTGCTCGGCCCTGGACCCGATCTCCACGCTGGCCATCGAGGACCTGATGGAGCAGCTCAAGGAGCAGTACACCATCGTGATCGTCACGCACAACATGCAGCAGGCCGCGCGGGTCAGCGAGCAGACCGGGTTCTTCACCATTGCCGGGTCCGGCAAGCCGGGCCGGCTGATCGAGATGGACCGCACCCAGAAGATCTTCTCCACGCCGGCGGAGAAGGCCACCGAGGACTACGTCTCCGGCCGCTTCGGCTGAACCCGGGGCTTGGTCCCGGCAGCGCTCAGTCCCGCCCGGGGAAGTCGCCGGTCACGATGTACACGACCTGCCGGGCCACCCGCACCCCGTGGTCGGCGAAGCGCTCGTAGTACCGGCCCAGCAGGGTCAGGTCGATGGCCACCTCGATCCCGTGCGGCCAACCCTCCTCCAGCAGGGCACGGAACAGGTCACGGTGCAGCTGGTCGACGGTGTCGTCGTCGGCCTCGAGTTCCTTGGCCCGGTTCACGTCGCGCCCGGCGATGACGCTGCCGGTCTTGGCCACGACCGCCTGCGCGGCCTCGGCCATCTCCAGGATGGTCGGGCGCAGCTCCGGCGGGACGGCGGACTCGGGAAAGCGCATCTTGGCCACCTTGGCCACGTGCGCGCTCAGGTCACCCATCCGCTCCAGGTCCGCGGCCATCGACAGCGCGGTCACGATCACCCGCAGGTCGGTGGCCACCGGTTGCTGGCGGGCCAGCAGCTGGAAGCAGCCGTCGTCCACCTCGGCCTTGATCTGGTCGATGTCCCGGTCGGCATCGATCACCCAGTCGGCGAGGGTGTAGTCCGCGTCCAGCAGCGCGGTGGTAGCGCGGGACATGGCCAGCTCGACGTGGTTGGTCATCGCCACGAGCTGGTCGTCGATCCGGTCCAGCTCGGCGTGGAAGGCGGTGCGCACGACGAAGAGTCCCCTGTCGTCGACAACGGTAGAAGCCCGACCATAGAGACACCCGATGGCCTGCGCTGCCACTGGCCCTGTCCGGCAGGTGAACTGTAGGTGAGCGCCGCGCGAAGCGGGCCCGTCAGCCCCCGTCCGGGCCGGGCCGGCGGTAGGACACGTCGAGGTCCCAGTGGGTGAAGCCGAGTTTCTCGTACAGCCGCACCGCGCCGGTGTTGGACTCATCCACGTAGAGCATGACCTGGGACAACCCCAGGCCGCGCAGGTAGCGCAGCCCAGCCGCGGTCAGCACCGGTCCGAGGCCACGCCCCTGCGCCCCCGGATCCACCCCCAGCGCGTAGACCTCACCGATCGGCTCGTGCGCGTGCGGGCCGGAGCCGGGGTCCTCGTGCCCCCCGCCGTGGACCTTGGTCCAGTGGAAACCGAGCAGCCGGTCCTCGTCGTCGACGGCGAGCAGGAAGCCCTCCGGGTCGAACCACGGCTCCTTCTCCCGGGTCTGGATCTGGTTCAGCGACCAGCCGCCCTGGTCCGGATGGTCGGCGAAGGCCCGGTTGTTCACGTCGGTCCAGACCTGCTCGTCCTGCCCGACGACGAACGGGCGGATCGTCACACCCTGCGGTACGTCGACCGCCGGCAGACCGGACAGCAGCGACCGGCGCAGCTGGAAGAGCACCCGCGCCTGCCGGTAGCCCAGGCGTTCGGCCAGCGCGCGGGCGCCGGGGGTCCGGCCGTGTGCCCACAGCCGCAACCGCCCGTCGGTGGTGAACTCCTCCAAGGCGTGCACCAGGTGCGCGCCGAGCCCTCCGCGCCGGTGCTCCGGGGAGACGACGAGTTCGGCGGCTCCGCCGCCGACGAGGTCGGTCAGGTCGAGATGGGCGTAGCCGGTGAGGGCGCCCCCGTCGTCATGGACCAGCAGGTTGTGCGCTTCCCCGTCACCGCCGTG
>JBBPYA010000307.1:0-7583 GCA_038200385.1 Mycobacteriales bacterium | reverse complement strand
TTTCGGCTACCCGCTTGTGATGGGGATCGTCCTGGTGATCTGCCTCGTGCTGTACCTGCGGTTCAAGCGCAGCGGTTGGCTCTGACCGGCGTCGGGCCCGTGGGGCGGTCGTTGCTGCGGTAGGAACCAGGGTGTGACGCTCACCCCGTGCTCCGATCTGTCGGCGGCCGGCTGGCTGATGACCGCCGACGCGCCGTGGCAACACCTGGTCGAATTCGGGCCACCGGGCTTCCCGGCGTACGCGAGGCTGCGGTTCCTGCCCGATCCCGCTCACGTGGGACAGTCCGAGAACGACGTCGAGCCCGACGAGGACGTCCCCTCGGACACGGTGCGGCTGAGGGCGGTCCTGCGGGCGCTGGCGCGCCACACCCGGACCCCGGATGACTGCCACGTCTGCGTGTGGGACGGCTGGGGTCTGGACCTCGTCGGTGCCGACGGGACGTGGCTGCCGCGACCCGCGCGGGGCGAGGATCTGCCGCTGCCGGCGAAGTTGCGCAGCGAGGATCGGCCGATTTCGGCGAGCGCGGACCCGCCGGCGGACCAGCCGCGCTACCGCTAGCGGTGTCGCGGCTCAGCCGTGGACGGCGGCGTACACGGTGCGCTTGGGTACGCCGAGCCGGCGGGCCACCGCCACGATCGCGTCCTTGCGCGAGCTGCCCTCGGCCTGCAGCACGGCGACCTCGGCGGCCAGGGCGGCGGCGTCCGGCGGCTCCGGCACGGGGGCACCTTCCACGACGACGGTGATCTCGCCCCGCACGTCGCCGGCGGCCCATTCCGCGAGTTCCGCAACCGGCCCCCGACGTACCTCCTCGTAGGTCTTGGTCAGCTCGCGGCAGACCGCGGCCCGGCGCTGCGGCCCGAACGCGGCCGCCAGCGCGGTGAGCATCGCCGCGATCCGGTGCGGGGACTCGAAGAACACCATCGTGCGGCGCTCGGCGGCGAGCTCGGCCAGCGCGCTGTCGCGGGCGCCGGCCTTGCGCGGCAGGAAGCCCTCGAAGCAGAACCGGTCGCAGGGCAACCCGGACAGCGCGAGCGCGGTGGTGACCGCGGACGGGCCCGGCAGGCAGCTGACGTGGTGGCCATCGGCGACCGCGGCGCGGACCAGCCGGAACCCGGGGTCGGACACCGACGGCATGCCGGCGTCGGTGACCAGCAGGACGTCCTGGCCGCCGGCCAGCGCCAGGAGGAGTTCCGGCGTGCGGGCGGCCTCGTTGCCTTCGAAGTAGGACAGCACCCGGCCGGCCAGGACGATGCCGAGATCGGCCGCCAGCCGCCGTACCCGCCGGGTGTCCTCAGCGGCCAGCACCGGCGTCTGCGCGAGCGCCGCCCGCAATCGGGCCGAGGCGTCCCCCGCTTGCCCGATCGGGGTCGCCGCGATGATCAGGTGACCTGATCGTTCCTGGTCCTCTCCCACCGCAGCGGGTCCTCTCCTGTGCTGTGCCACCCGGTAGGTACGGCCACGATCAGGTGACCTGATCATTCCGGCCGCGGCGGCAAGCTTACGATCGGTGGATGGTGGTGACGGCACCCGAGCATCCCCTGGGGCCGCCCCCCGAACCAGTCCCGGCACCACGACGGCCGCTGAGCCGGCTGGACCGGCTGCGGGTCGTGATGCCCGACGACCGGCTCGCCGCTTGGCTGCTCATCGGCGGGCTCGGCATCGTGGCGCTCGTCCTGCGGTTGATCCGGCTGGACTACCCCAGCGATCTCGTCTTCGACGAGGCGTACTACCCGCCCGAGGCCGCGGACCTGCTGCGCTCGGGCTACGAGTACAACCGCGGCTACACGTTCATCGTGCACCCGCCACTGGGCAAGTGGTTCATCGCGGCCGGCGAGTACCTGTTCGGGTACAACTCGCTGGGGTGGCGGTTCTCCGCCGCGGTCGCCGGCAGCGTCGCGGTCGTAGTGCTGGCCCGGATCGTGCGCCGGATGACCCGCTCGACGTTCATCGGGCTGCTGGCCGGGATCCTGCTGGCCGTCGACGGGCTCAGCTTCACGCTGAGCCGGACCGGCTTGCTCGACATCTTCTTGCAGCCGCTCGTGCTGGGCGGGTTCGGCTGCCTGCTCGTCGACCGGGACCGCTACCGCGCCCGGCTGGCGGAGATCGTGTCCTCCGCCAGCGACCGGCTCGGCGCCATCGGCCCGCGGGCCGGACCGCGTGGCTGGCGGCTGTCGGCCGGTGCGTTGCTGGGCCTGGCCTGCGGGGTGAAGTGGAGCGGGGTCTACTTCGTGGCGAGCTTCGCCATCCTGTCGCTGCTGTGGGACCGGGCGGCGCGCCGCTCGGCCGGCGTACACCGGCCCACCCGGTCGACGATCCTGCGGGACCTGCCGGGAGCCGCGTGGGCGCTGGGCGTCGTCCCTGTCGTGGCCTACCTCGCGACGTGGACCGGATGGTTCATGGGCGAGACCTCCCAGGGCCGGCACTGGGCCGAGTCCAACCCGGGTACGTCGTGGCCGTTCATCCCGGACGCGCTGCGGTCGTTGTGGCACATGCACGGGGAGATGCTGACGTTCCACAACGGGCTTTCCTCACCACACCCGTGGGAGTCCAAGCCGTGGAGCTGGCTGGTCGACGGCCGCCCGGTCCTGATGTGGAACCCGCAGGGCCTCACCGACTCCGCCGGCGGTCAGATCGTCCGGTACGTCCTGATGGTCGGTACGCCGGCGCTGTGGTTCGCCTTCGCCCCCGCGCTGCTGTGGATGGTGTGGCGGCTGGTCGCCCACCGCGACTGGCGGGCCGGCGCCATCCTGGTCGGCATCGCCGCCGGCTGGCTGTCCTGGTTCGTCAACCTCGAGCGCACGATGTTCATCTTCTACATGTCCCCCGTGCTGCCGTTCTTCGTGATGGCGGTCGCTCTGACCCTGGCCGACCTGCTGGGCCGGGCCCGCGACTCCGACGTACGCCGTCAGCTCGGGCTCGGCGCGGTCTGCCTGTACCTGGCCCTGGTCGTCGTCAATTTCGCGTTCCTCTACCCGATCCTGACCGGGCTGCCGCTGCCCTACCAGGACTGGCTGACCCGGATGTGGTTCCCCTCCTGGTTCTGAGCCTCGGAGTTCTGAGCCGGGGTTTCCACCCGGGACAGCAGAAAGCCCGTCCCGCCGCGCCAGGGGGGTAGCGCGACGGGACGGGCCTGGGAAGCGGCCTCCCGCGGGGTGGGGGTCGGGAGGAGGCCGCGACGTCGGTTACTGCGTGGGGGCCTTCGTCAGGGTGGCGGTGGCCGTCTGCTGCTTGCCCTTATGCAGGAACTGCACCGTGACGCTGTCCCCGGGGGAGTGCGACCGGACGGCGACGACGAGGGTGTCCACGTCCTCGATCGTGCGCCCGTCCAAGTTCGTGATCACGTCGCCGGGCTGCAGGCCGGCCTTGGCGGCCGGGCCGTTGGGCACCACGGTCTGGACCTGTGCGCCCGAGGTCGTGGCGTTGGAGAAGCTGGACGCCTCGACGCCGAGCTGGGCGTGCACGGCGACGCCGTTCTTGATGAGCTGGTCGGCGACGCCCCTGGCGGTGTCACTCGGGATCGCGAAACCCACACCGATGTTGCCGGACTGAGTCGAGTTCGGACTGCTGCTGCCCAGCGTGGCGATCGCGGAGTTGATGCCGATGACCTGGCCGTCGCCGTTGAGCAACGCACCCCCGGAGTTACCCGGGTTGATGGCGGCGTCGGTCTGGATCGCGTCGATCACGGCCTGGCTGGAGCTGTCACCGGTCCGGACCGGCCGGTCCACCGCGCTCACGACCCCGGACGTGACGGTCTCGTTCAGTCCCAACGGCGAGCCGATGGCCACGACGAGCTCGCCGACGGCGACCTTCTTGGAGTCGGCGAACGTGGCCGGCTTCAGGTTGGAGACACCCTTGGCGCGGATCACGGCGATGTCGCTGGTGGGGTCGGCCCCCACCACGCTGGCCGCCGCCGTCGTGCCGTCGGCGAACTCCACCTTGATGGTTCCGCCCGATGCGGCGGCGACGACGTGGTTGTTCGTGATGATCAGGCCGTCCTGGCTGAGGATGACCCCGGATCCGGTGCCGGCCTGGGTGGCGCCCCGGACGTCGATGGTCACGACGCTGGGCAGGGCGTCGCGGGCCACGGAGGACACCGTCGAGGCATTGGCCGGGGACAGGACCGTGCTGGTCGTCGTGGACGTTGCCGAGGCCCCCGTCGGGCCGGTGGCCAGCTGCGAGCCGATCACCGCGCCGCCGCCGCCGGCGAGCAGGGCGGTCGCCGCGACGGCGGCGATCAGGCCGGTGCTTCCCCGGCGCTGCCTGGTCTTCGCGACCGGCGCCGGTGCGACCGGCTGGACCGGCGGTGGGCCGTAGGACTGCGAGGCGTAGGGCCGGGGGGCGTACGGCGCGCCGGTGTACGGGGAGCTTGTGTAGGGGGTGCCACCGTAGGGCGTGCTGCCGGAAGGCGCTCCGCTGTAGGGGGTGCTACCGGACGGCGCTCCCCCATACGGGCGCTGGCCGTAGATCGGCGCCGTTCCGGGGCGCTGGCCGTACTGCGGCGGCGTCGCGGGCCCGGTGGGCTGTGACGGCGTCGGCGAGCGGTCGCCGTACTGCGGCGAGGTTGCGGGACCGGTGGGCTCCGCCGGGCGCTCGCCGTGCTGCGGCCGCGTCGCCGGCCCGTCCGGCTGGGCAGGCGTAGTGGGGCGGTCGCCGTACTCCGAGGATGGCGGGTACGACGGACCGGTCGGGGACGAACCCTGGCCCGGGTCGTCCGGGCCGGTCTGGTTGCTGGTCATGGCAGTCACGATGTCCTGCCAGTCTGAGAGCGGCCTGGCCGTTTCCTGTGCGTTGGCTGAGAGCTTCCTGCGGTCTGGGCCAGGTCCCGAGGGGGTATCGCTCAACCGGCGGACGCGACGACGGAGGCCCCGGAGGGCGCCGGGTCGGGCGTGCGCGGCCGTAGCGGGTCGAAGACCACGAGCGCCAGCAGCACGACCGCGCCGCCGAGCGCCAGGCCGGCCACGACGTCGGACAGGTAGTGCACGCCCAGGGCCATCCTGGTCCAGGCGATCGTCACGGCACCGAGGGCCGCGACGGCGCCGGCCAGCACGCGGTGCTGCCGCACGTGCGGCCAGACCAGCACGAGCAGGACGCCGGCCAGCACCGCGGCGCCGGAGGCGTGCCCGCTGGGGAAGGACCAGTCGCCGGCGGTGACGGTCGTCCCGGCGTACGAGGGGCGCGGGCGTTCGAAGACGGCCTTCAGCGCGCGGTTGACCGGGCTCACGCCCAGGGCGGCCACCGCGACGAATGCGGCGAGCCGCCATCGCCTGCGCCACAGCAGGAATCCGGCAACGGTCAACAGGAGCGGATACCGGATGTCCTCGGCGCCCGGCGCGGTGAGCACCTGGAGGACGGTGATGGCCGAGCGGTCGCCGTGGAACACCAGCAGCGACCCGACCGCCCGGTCGATGGTGGTGAGCCCCGCCGGGACGATGACCAGCGGGAGTGCCAGGACGGCCACGACGGCGAGCAGGGCGCCCGCCCACGACAGCTCACGTCGGGTCCGCGCCGGCACGCCGTACACGGCACCGACAATGACACGTCGACGGTCGCGGCGTCAGCGAGCTTCGAGCAACGCCTTGAGCCGGGCCAGGGTCTTGGTGTTGTCCCGGCGCATGGCGGCGGCTATGACTGGCGCGGTCATGGTGGCGAATCCGGAGGGGCGGCCGCGGTCTGGCAGGCCCATCGTGGTCCGGTCGACCCGAGCGCACTCCAGGTGTACGTCGTCTGCATCGGGAACGGTCCCTGGGCGGTGCGCATCACCAGGTGGGATGAGTCCAGCTCGATGACCTCGTGGGTGTAGCGAGGGTGCAGCCCATGAAGCGGGCGACGAAGTCCATCCGCGACCCGACGGCGACCGGAGGAGGAGTCAACCAGTCGACGGAGGAGATGTTGGCGTACCAGTGCGGTGCGTTCCCCGGGTCCCCGGCGTAGGCCGCAACCTCCGCTGGCAGGCGGTCGATGACCGTCTCGGTGCTCAAGTCGACATCCATCGCAGCCCTCCGCGTCGCTGCCCGGTTCCCGCCGCTGTCGAGCATGGCACGCCGACCGGAGGACCCGATAAATCGGGCACCCGGCTCTGGGGGACAGCGTGATTGCCGTGAGCGCAGAGTTTGAGATGGTCGGACTCTGGTGGACGCGAAGTAACGCTCGCCCTCGGCATGCCGTCCCTGCCGGCATGGATCACCCGGGTCCTGACGACGGTTGGCTCGTCTGTTGCTTGACCGCCGAGAGGGCTAGCACGATGCCAACCTTCGACCGCCGCAACTGCGTGATGGTCAATCCCGCGGCCAGCACGCTGGCCTCGGGGCGTCGCAGCAGGTGGTCGCCCTCCAGGCGCACCATCGGCGGGTCGAGCAGGCGTTGCAGTGACCGGACGATCTGATTCGGGCTGGCCACGTGGTCGAGTAGCCGCAGTTGACCACCCGGTCGCAGGACCCGGGCCATCTCCTGGACCGCCGCCGCATCGTCGGGGATGCTGCACAGCGTCAACGTCGCCACCACGGTGTCGAACGAGGAGTCCGGGAAGTCCAGCTGCTGTGCATCGCCGCGCGTCAATGCGACGTCCAGATCGAGATCGCCGGCCCGCTTCGCTGCGAACTCAAGCATCCGGCTGCTGACATCGACACCGGTGAGGCTTACTCCGGCAGGGTAGTAGGCGAGATTGCGGCCGGTTCCAATAGCGACCTCGAGCACGTCACCGTGCGCCTGCTCGCAGGCCCATTCCCGGCCACCGGTGAACAGCAGACGCTCAGCGATGCCGATCAGCCGGTCGTAACGGCGAGCTAGTCGCTCATAGATGCTGCGGACCCGTTCGGTCTCCGTGGTCGCAGCCGGTGTCGCGTTGCTGCGGATTCTCACTTCCCGGCCAGGTAGCCGCGCATCAGCACGATCTGGGCTGACTGCTCGTCGACGATCTGCTGGGCCAGCTGGCGGATCTCTGGACGGTCCGAGCGGGCAATGGCTTCCTTGGCCATGTCCACCCCGAGCTGATGATGCACGATCATCATCTGCAGGTACATGGTCTCGACGTTGGCCGCCCCGCCCATCATCTGGGCCATCCCGGTCCGCATCGAGGCTGCCATGTCCGAACCCATGGCGTCTTCCATCATGCCGCCGTCCATGCCACCACCCAGCGTCGAAGGGGCTCCGCCGTACCACTGGGCGCGCCACTGCTGCATCTGCCGGACTTGGGCGGTCTGGCTCTTCTCTATGCCGGCGGCGAGATCGCGTAACTCCGGTCGACCGGAGTCAGCGATCATGGCCCGGGTCGACATCAGGGCACCCTGGTGGTGCATCGTCATCTGGTCGATGAATTGCAGGTCGAAGGGCAAGTCCTGGGAGAACTGCCCCATGGTGGATCCGCCGCCCCCCATCGGCATCGCCCCGTCCATCATCGAACCGCCATTGCCCATCCCGGACATGGATGGCCTGCTGTCATTGCCGAATGGCGTCGTGGCCGCCACCGCGACACCGCCTCCGGCCAACGCGGCTGCCGCTGCGATGGCGACAACGGGCATGGTGATCCGAACCTTCACTGGGTTTCTCCTCTACGAGTCACGGTCGAGCGTATGAAGATGACGCT
>JBBPYA010000306.1:0-5959 GCA_038200385.1 Mycobacteriales bacterium | reverse complement strand
TGCGGTACGTGGAGGCCAGGGACGGCCACAGCTGGGAGAACTGGCGGGATCGGCTGCAGGAAGGGCTGTCATGGATCTACCCCGGACCGCAGAAGTACTTCTACGAATGACTGCGCGGTGTGCTGGACGGTGAAGGCGAGCCAGCGGTGGTACTCCGAGCGGATCCAGGCTGAGATCAGCCTCGTCCGGTGGGGCAATTTCGGCCGGCCGGTGCTGGTGTTCCCGACGGCCGGTGGCGACGCCGAGGAGATCGAGCGCAACCGGCTGATCGAGGCCTGCCAGCCGCTGCTGGACGCCGGCCGGGTCAAGCTGTACTCCGTCGACAGCGTCGCGGGGCAAGCGATGGTGGCCAAGACCGGTTCGCCGCAGCACCGGCTGTGGCTGCTCAACCAGTTCCACGACGTCGTACGCCGGGAGATCGTGCCGGCGATCCACGCCGATGTCGGCGACCCGCTGCAGGTGATCGCAGCCGGCGCCTCGATCGGGGCGTTCAACGCCGTTGCCGTGCTGTGCCGGTACCCCGACGTGTTCCGCGCGGCGGTGGGGATGAGCGGCAGCTACACCATCGAGCGGTTCTACGACCGGCCGTGGACCAAGGACCTGTACTACTCCGCACCCGTGCAGTTCCTGCCCGGCCTGCAGGGGCCGGATCTGGACCTGTTGCGACAGCGCTTCGTCGTCCTCGCCACCGGCGAGGGGCAGTGGGAGAACATCGGCGAGTCCGAGACGATGGGCGCAGCGCTGGGGGACAAGCAGATCCCGAACCGGGTTGACAACTGGGGCCCGGAATGGGACCACCAGTGGCCGACCTGGTGGCGGATGCTGCCGCAGTACCTCGACGAGCTGGTCGGCTGAGTCCGCAAACGGATCAGGGAAAGCTCAGGGTGCGGAACAGGGTTCTCCCGGATGCCTTCGAGGCGCCCGGACCTGATCCTGGAGCAGTCAGCACGACCCGACCTTGGAAGGAACAAGTCATGGACCAGCTGCAGAACACGATGCGCCGTAACGGCCTCGTCCGACCCCGGGACAGCAAGGTCCTGGGCGGGGTGTGCGCCGGGCTCGGACGGCGCTTCGGCCTGGACCCCTGGCCGGCCCGGGCGCTGTTCGTCCTGCTGCTGCTCGTGATCCCGGGCAGCCAGTTGCTCGTGTACCCGATCCTGTGGGTGTTGATGCCGCGCGAGGAGTACCCGGCGACGATCGCGGCCTGAGCGCCGACGCTCAGGCGCGGACGGCCGACCACTGCTCGCAGGTGATCTCGTACTCGACGTCACCGTGTTCGTCACCCGGGATGGGATAGGGCCAGTCCTGGTGGAACGTGCGCACCAACGTCATCCCGGCCCGCTCCATGACCCGGCGGGACGCGACGTGGACCGCCATCGTCTCCGCGAGCACCCGGCGCACGCCGAGGTCGGTGAAACCCTTGTCGATCAGCGCCCGGGAGCCCTCCACGGCGTACTCCTGGCCCCACGCCTCCCGGCGCAACCGGTAGCCGAGTTCCGGCTCGTCCGCCGGGTGGCCCTCGCCGGGTCGGAAGTGAAACCAGCCGAGGAAGGTCCCGTGGGAGCGGTCCAGCGCCGCCCAGAAGCCGTAGCCGGCGAAGCGCTCGTAGTAGGACAGGAACGCCGGCAGCGTCTCGGTCACGATCTCCGCCCGCGGCGTCGGGGCGCCGCCGGTGATGAAGTGCATGACGTCCGGATCGCTGTCCAGCTCGACGAGCAGGTCGACGTCGGCGGGGGTGAACTCGCGCAGCACCAGCCGCGGCGTCCGCAGGAATTCCCGCACGGGAGGCATCATGGCACCGCCGGCCGGCGGGCGGGTCGGGCGACCGTAGCTCCGTGCCACCCGGGCCGCCGGGGCCGTGACGGGGGTCACACAAGTTCTCCCGGTTGACCCCGAGACTATTCCGGGGCCAGGGGTCTCTAACTAGGAGAGCACCCCCCACGGGCGGACCCGCCGGAAGGCGCGGTGTCGACCAGCAAGCACCCGCTCAAACCAGTACGACCTCAGGCGCAGCCCCGGACCCGGCAGCCCTGCACCGTGAAAGTAGGGCTGAGCATGCCGGGCTCGCGAGCGTCGCCGCTCCTGCACGCGCGCACCACGCGGAGATCGACGTCGCCTGGTGCCGCACGCCACGCGCGGGCCTACTGCGGTGACGCGCACGGGTCGTCCTGCGACCTGGCCGAGGACGGCGAACCGCCGGACGTCATCGAGTTCGCCGTACTGCTCGGCGTTCGGCTGTATCACCTGGCCAAGCATCCTCGATCGGGCCGCCCGGCTCGTGACCAGTGCGGGAACTACATCTATGTACCCGCCCTCTCAGCAAGGAGCGCACGATGATCCAAGCCTTGAAAGACGGACTGACCACCCTGGTGGAGTTCTTGCCCAAGCTGCTCGCATTCCTGGTGATCCTGATCATCGGGTACATCATCGCCAAGCTCATCGCGAAGATCATCGCGAAGGTGCTGGAGAAAGTCGGCTTCGACAAGGCGGTGGAGAAGGGCGGAGTCAAAAAGGCGCTGGACAAGAGCCAGTACGACGCCTCGGACATTCTCGCGAAGATCGTTTTTTACGCGGTGATGCTGTTCGTGCTGTCGATGGCCTTCGGAGTCTTCGGGCCCAACCCGATCAGCGCCTACCTCGCGGCGATCATCGGCTACCTGCCCAAGGTGTTCGTGGCGATCCTCATCATTGTGATCGCCTCCGCGATCGCCGCCGCCGTCAAGGGGCTCATCCAGAACTCTCTCGGTGGCCTGTCCTACGCGAAGATTCTGGCCAACGTCGTGTCGGGGCTGATTCTGGCGCTCGGTGTGATCGCTGCACTGGATCAGCTGCAGATCGCTACGAATGTCGTCAACGCCGTGCTGTACGCCTCGCTGGCGGCGCTGGTGGGTGTGGTGATCGTCGCGGTCGGCGGCGGTGGCATCAAGCCGATGACCAGCCGTTGGGAGCAGACGCTGTCCAAGTACGACGAGGAGAAGCCGAAGATGGCCGAGCAGGTCCGCAACGCCCCCGGCGTCAAGGAGCAGGCCGCCCAGGCGAAGGACAAGGCCCAGTCCCAGCAGGGCAAGTCGGGGAATTCCCGTCAGCAGGCAGAAGACCGAATTGGCGCGCGAAAGGCCTGACCTGCGCCGCTACGCCACAAGAGACCCCGCTGGAATGAATACATTCCTGTGATCTGCACACCACTCAAGGAGATTCATGACCATGAACCTGCAAGACCCGATGGAGCTGACCGGCAAGACAGTCCTGGGCCGCGACGACTCGAAGCTAGGCAAGGTCGAGGAGCTCTACTTAGACAACCAGACGGACCAGCCCGAGTGGGTATCGGTCAAGACCGGCATGTTCGGCGGAAACGTGTCCCTGCTTCCGTTGGCACAGGCCGACTTCGA
The DNA here is from genome assembly GCA_038200385.1 of Mycobacteriales bacterium. GTDB lineage: Bacteria > Actinomycetota > Actinomycetes > Mycobacteriales > Geodermatophilaceae > JBBPYA01. The sequence continues at coordinate 2,570 of JBBPYA010000306.1, read as the reverse complement.
CGGCGAGAACCTGCGGGTGCCCTACGACAAGGACCTGCTGAAGGACGCCCCGCACCACGACCCGGGGCGCGAGCTGAGCGTGCAGGACGAGCAGGACCTGTACCGGCACTACGGCATCAGTGGTGGCCAGCCCCAGCAGGGTGGGCAGGAAGGCCACGACACCTCGGGGCCGAACACCGACGAGGCGATGACGCGCTCGGAGGAGCAGCTGCAGGTCGGCACCGAGCAGCATGAGACCGGCACGGCCCGCCTCCGCAAGTACATCGTCACCGAGGACGTCACCATGACCGTCCCGGTCAGCCGGGAGGAGGTCCGGGTCGACCGGGAGCCGATCACCGACGCCAACCGCGGCGAGGCGATGGCCGGCGGGGACCTCACCGAGGAGGAGCACGAGGTGACCCTCACCGAGGAGCGCGTCGTGGTCAACAAGGAGACCGTGCCCGTCGAGCGGGTCCGGATGGGCACCGAGACGGTCACCGGCGAGGAGAACGTCACCGAGTCCGTCCGCAAGGAGCAGATCGACACCGACGGGGTCGAGGGTCAGCGAGTCTGACCGGCCTGAGCCGAATCGCACGGCAACAACGGAAAGGACTCCCATGCAGATTCCCAAGGACAAGATCGTAGAAATGATCAAGTCGCGCGGTGACGACGAGCAGGCCAAAAAGGCCCATTCCGACTTGCCGGAGACCGTCGACACCGAACAGGACGCCGGTCTGCTAGCCAAGTTCGGCATCGACCCGCAGGACCTGGCCGGCGGCATCGGCGGGAAGCTCGGCCTGTAACCGTTCGACTCCGGCCGCGGGTGAGGGGCCTCGCCCGTCACGCCCTCACCCGCGGCTGGCATACCCGTCCTCAAGAGTGGGGACGGGCCAACCGAATCGACCTGCGGGGCGCCCGCCCTACGCAGCAAGGAGCGGCGGCTGCTCAGCGGTCCACGACCGGGCGGCAACCCGTTGGCGCGGTTCTCCGGGATACCGATTCAGCGTCGACGGCAGTGCTGGGACGCGGCCACGCGGCAGCGCTCCACCCTCCCGGGTTGACACCCGGCCGCATCCCGGAGCAGGTTGGGTCGCAGCCAGCCGGAATCCAGAGGAGCAACCATGGCGGAGAACGTCTACCGGGTCACTGAGCTGGTCGGCACCAGCACCGAGTCCTGGGAAAAGGCCGCAAGCTCGGCGATCGCCACGGCCAGCAAGACCATCCGTGACCTGCGCATCGCCGAGGTGGTCGAACTGGACCTGCAGATCGAGGAAGGTCAGGTCGTCGCCTACCGGGCGCGGCTAAAGCTTTCGTTCAAGTTCGAGGGCTCGGGGGAGTAGCTGACCGACCCGCTGCCGCGGCCGAGCGAGCTGTTTGCCGACCGCATCCTCACGGTACCCAACCTGCTCAGCGTCCTGCGGCTGCTCGGCGTACCGCTGTTCCTGTGGCTGCTGCTCGGACCACGCTGGGACGTCGCCGCGATCGTCGTGCTCGCCGTCGCCGGGATCAGCGACTACCTCGATGGCAAGCTCGCGCGGCTGCTCGGTCAGACCAGCCGGCTCGGCACCCTGCTCGACCCGCTGGCCGACCGGCTCTACATCGTCAGCACGCTGGTCGCGTTCGTCGTGCGCGGCATCATCCCGCTGTGGGTGGCGGCGCTGATCCTCGGCCGGGACCTGCTGCTCACCGGCTGCCTGGGCCTGCTGTACCGGTACCGGTACCCACCGCTGGCCGTGCACTACCTCGGCAAGGCCGCGACGTTCAACCTGCTCTACGCCTTCCCGCTGCTGCTGCTCGCGGCGAGGGACGGCGCGGTGGCGTCGGTGGCCGCCCCGATCGCCTACGCGTTCACGGCCTGGGGAGTCGGGCTGTACCTGTGGTCCGGCGCCCTGTACGTGCTGCAGGTCGCGCAACTCGTCGCAGCCGCCCGGCGGGAGTCCGTGATCGCTGCCACAGAGGGGTAATCTGCACGTCGATGGGCAGCCACCGACCGAAACCCGGCTCGATGACGGAGGGCATGCTCGCCAACCTGATGCGCGACACGCTGGACCCGGCGTACGCCGAGGCGGCGGCCGGCAGAGGCAGCGCCGGGGTGACCCGGACCGGTGGCCGCGCCCTGGTGGCGGTGCTGGCCACCGTCGTCGTACTCGGGCTGTTGCTGGGCATGTCCTACGCCGACACCCGCGCCTCCGCCCCAGCGAGCGAGCGCGCCCGGCAGGGGCTGCTGGCCGACGTCGTGGCGAACTCCGCGCGCAGCGCCGCGCTTCAGCAGCGACTGGAAGCGGCGCGGGCCGGAGTGGCCGCCGCGGTGGACGAGCAACTGGCGGCCACCGTCGAGGGCCGCCAGCAGACCGCCCAGGTGGCCCGACTCGAGGGCGCCGCGGCGGTGCTGGCCGTCGTCGGACCAGGTCTGATCGTCACGCTGTCCGACGCACCGCCGCAGCCCGGAACCGACCCGGTGACCGGCCAGGAGACCAGCCAGGTACCCGAGGCCGGACGGATCCTGGATACCGACCTGCAGGCCATCGTCAACGCGCTGTGGGATGCCGGCGCGGAGGGGATCGCGATCAACGATCAGCGGCTGGCACCGA
>JBBPYA010000305.1:0-2927 GCA_038200385.1 Mycobacteriales bacterium | reverse complement strand
GATGGTCGCTGACTCGCGTGCACGACTGATCCGGCTCCGGTCGGACCAGATTGGTCCGGTCCAGGACGCACCGGTCCCTGGCCCGGTAGTTCATGGTGGCCCGGTGGTCCAGGGTGGCCCGGTGGTCCAGGGTGGCCCGGTGGTCCAGGGTGGCCCGGTCCGGGGGAGCAGGGGCGGCAGCGGCGGCAGTCGCCGGCCGGGGGGCCAGCTCACCCTGCTCCGGCCGCGGGTGGTGCCCCGCCCGGTGCTGGACCTGCTCGGTCAGGCCAGGATCGGGCTGGCCGAGGCGGCCCGGCTCGCCCCCGCCGGCGAGCGCTACGCCGGCGCACACCTGGCGGCGCTGCGAGGAACCGCGGCGGTGCTGGCATCCCGGACCAGCGCCGAACGGCCGGCCGGGCGGCGCCGGCGGCTGCGTAGCGCATGGGAGCTGCTCTGTGAGGTGGCTCCGGAGATGGGCGAGTGGGCAGCCTACTTCGCCGCGGGAGCGGCCAAGCGGGCCGCGGCCGAGGCGGGGGTGGCCCACGCGGTCACCGCCCGGGAGGCCGACGATCTGGTCCGCGACGTCGAGACGTTCCTGGCGGTGGTGGCGACCACTGTGGGCATCGGGCAGTCGGCGCGCCCGGTCGCCCACCCCGCGTCCCGGGCGGCCGCCGCCCACCCCTCGTCCCAGCCGGCCGCCCATCCTGCCTTCCCGACGGCCGTCCGGCCCGAGCAGCACTAGTGCCCGACCCCTTCGTGCACCTGCACGTCGCCTCCGGCTACTCGCTGCGCTACGGCGCCAGCCACCCCGCGACCCTGGTCGACCGGGCCGCGGAGCACGGCATGGACACGCTGGCGCTGACCGACCGGGACGGCCTCTACGGGGCGGTCAAGTTCGTCACGGCCTGCCGTTCGGCCGGGATCCGGCCGCTGTTCGGAGTGGATCTCGCGGTCCGGCCGGCCGCCCACCCGGCATTGCGCGGTGGTCATGGACCGGCTCCGCCGGTCGGTGGTCATGGACCGGCTCCGCCGGGACGGGGAGGGACGGGGCCGGCCGGATCGGCACGGCGCAGCCCGGTCCGGGGCGGGGCCAGCGTCGACCTGCGCTGGCCGCGGGTCACCGTGCTGGCCCGGACCGGGCGGGGCTGGGCGTCCCTGGCCCGGCTGGTCAGCGCCACCCATCTCGGTGGGGAGCGCGGAAAGCCGGTGAGCAGCCTGGAACTGCTCGCCGAACACGCCGTCGACGTGCTCGTGCTGCTCGGCCCGGAGTCCGAACTCGGTCGGGCCCTGGCCGAGGGCCGACCGGATCTGGCCCGCGCCCAGCTGGCCCGGTGGCGGGACGCGCTGGGCCGGCACCGGGTCCTGGCCGAGGTGGTGCACCACCGGGCCCGGGGGGACCGGCGGCAGGCCGGTGCGCTGGTGGGGTTCGCCGCCGAGCACCGGCTGGGGGTGGTGCTGACCAACGCGGTTCGCTACGCCGACCAACGGGACGCCCCGATCGCCGACGTGCTGGATTCGGCCCGTCGGCTGGTCCCGCTCGACCCGCGGCACATCGACCGGCGCAACGCCGAGGGCTACCTGAAATCCGGCAAGCAGATGGCTGAGGTGGCCGAGGAGATCGCCGGCCCCGACCGCGACGCCGCCCGGCGACTGCTGGCCGCGACCCGGAGGGTCGCCGACCGGTGCGCGGTCGATCCCCGCGCCGACCTCGGGATCGGCGACGTGCACTTCCCTGAGCTGTCGATCACCCGCCGTCCCGGCGAGGAGTCGATCGCCGACCGGGAGGTGCTCCGGCTGCGCTGCGAGGCCGGGTTCGGCCGGCGGGCGATGCCGGTCACCGCCCCGGTCCGGGACCGGCTGGACAAGGAACTGCAGATCATCGGCTCGCTGGGCTACCCGTCGTACTTCCTCACCGTCGCCGAGGTGACCGACCTGATCCGTTCGAAGGGGGTCCGGGTCGCGGCCCGCGGATCGGGGGCCGGCAGCCTGGTGACCTACCTGCTCGGGATCTCCGACGTCGACCCGATCCGGCACCGGCTGCTGATGGAGCGGTTCCTCTCACCGCTGCGGACGGCGCTGCCCGATGTCGACATCGACGTGGAGTCCGCCCGTCGGATGGAGATCTACGACGCGATCCTGGACCGCTTCGGCGCCGAGCGGTGCAGCTGCGTGTCGATGATGGACACCTACCGGGTGCGGCACGCTATCCGCGACGTCGGCGCGGCGCTGGGGATGCCACTCGGGGAGATCGACACCATCGCCAAGGCCTTCCCGCACATCCGGGCCAACCAGGTCAAGGCGGCGCTGCGTGATCTGCCCGAACTGCAGGCCAGCGGGCTCGGCCAGGACCAGCTGCGGGTGCTCTTCGATGTCGTCGAGCGGTTGGACGGCCTGCCCCGGCACATCGCCCTGCACCCGTGCGGTGTGCTGCTGTCCGATTCCACCCTGCTCGACCGCACCCCGGTGGAGGCCAGTTACCTCGGTTACCCGATGAGCCAGTTCGACAAGGACGACGTCGAGGAGCTCGGGCTGCTCAAGCTGGACGTGCTCGGCATCCGGATGCAGTCGGCGATGTCGCACGCCATGGAGGAGGTGCTCCGGGTGGACGGGCACCGGCCCGATGTCGATTCCGTTCCCTTGGACGATCCGGCGACCTACGCGCTGATCCAGTCCACCCGCACCCTCGGCTGCTTCCAGATCGAGTCGCCCGGGCAGCGCGAACTCGTCGGCAAGTTCTCCCCGGAGAACTTCACCGACCTGATCATCGACATCTCATTGTTCCGCCCCGGTCCGGTCAAGAGCGACATGGTCACGCCGTTCCTGCAGGCCCGGCAGGGCTGGACCGAGACGGTCTACCCGCATCCCGACCTCGAGGACGCGCTGTCGGAGACCTTCGGCGTGGTCGTCTTCCACGAGCAGGTGCTCGAGATCGTCGCGGTACTCACCGG